>NZ_BAAGIE010000040.1:0-27312 GCF_054658275.1 Sessilibacter sp. MAH3
TTACGAGTTTTCTTGCGATACTTTTCAAAACCGTTGGTGTTCAGTGTTTGTTGTTTCATGATCAAACCGTTTTATTTACAGACGAGATATTATGGCAGATCTCGGAGGTTAATCAGAGGTTCCTAAATCTGCTTTATGTCTGAGTACAAATTTCTTCCTATTTTCTCCTTTCGCATTTGATTTACCACGATTGATCGACAAAAAAATACCACCCATAAGGTGGTATTTGAGTGGTTTGACCTTAGGTAAGATCAGCCTGGGCTAGGAATATTAGCAACCATTCGTAGAGAGGTAGTTAATTCTTCCATTTGTAGCCAAGGTTTAAGGTAAGCAACAGCACTGTACGAGCCAGGTTGTCCTGGAATCTCTTTTACCTCAACACGTGCTTCAGCTAACGGATATTTAGCTTTCATTTCTGCACTGGCGTCTGGGTTTGAGTTGGTGTATTGCTTAATCCACTGATTTAACCAACGCTCACAATCGTTCGCTTCCATAAATGAACCAACTTTGTCACGCGCCATAACTTTTAAGTAATGAGCAATACGTGACGTCGCCATCAAGTAAGGTAAGCGAGCAGAGATTTCTGAGTTAGCAGTGGCGTCAGGATTGTCGTAGGATTTTGGTTTTTGAGCGGTTTGTGCACCAAAGAATACGGAGTAATCAGTGTTTTTGTAGTGGCACAATGGCAAAAAGCCTTGTCGACTTAATTCTGCTTCACGACGATCTGTGATACCAATTTCGGTAGGGCATTTTTGGTCAACGTCACCGTCATCACTTTTGAATAAATGGCTTGGCAGGCCTTCAACTTTACCGCCGCCTTCCGCGCCGCGAATAGCTGTACACCAAGAATATTCCGAGAAAGCTTTAGTTAGGGTAGTGCCCATAACATAAGCGGCATTCATCCAACAGTATTTGTTGTGGTCGGTGTCGCGCGAGTAGCCAGAATCATCAATTTCAAACTCTTCGTAATTGAAGGTCTCAACGGGCTTGGTTTTGGAACCGTATGGAACGCGAGATAAGGTTCTTGGCATAACCAAGGTGACGAAGCGAGAATCTTCCGAGTCACGGAAGCTGCGCCACTTGATGTATTCTTGGGTCTCAAAAATACCACCTAGGTCGCGAGGCTTAGATAATTCTGTGAAGTCATCAAAGCCAAACATTTGCGCGCCAGCTGCTGAAATAAATGGACAGAAGCCCGCAGCTGCAACGTTCGACATCTTTGATAGAAGGTCGATATCTTCTGGATGGTTACTAAATTCATAGTCACCAATAATTGCACCGTAGGGTTCACCACCGGCAATACCAAATTCTTCTTCGTAGATTTTTTTGAAGGTTTGGCTTTGATCGAATTCAACCGCCTTGTCTAGGTCACGATACAACTCACGCTTGCTTAGGTTTAGCATGCGAATCTTAAGAGTCGAACCGGTTTCGCTGTTCATAACCAAGTGGTTTAGACCGCGCCAAGAACCTTCAAGTTTTTGAAACTTGTCTTGATGCATGATTGCAGCAAGTTGACGAGACATGGCCGCATCGATTGCAGCAACCGCTTTGTTAATGGTGTTCGTAAGGTTTTTGTCCCAAGTTAAAGTACCATCCATTGCCTTTGAGGTTAGGTTGGCGATTAGATCTTTTACTTCATTCGGGTCGGTTTGTTTAGTGGCGCCGATCGCCTGATCAAGAAGGCTAAACGATCCTTCTTCGGCTTCTAAGGCACTATTTTCACTACTTTCTGTAGCCATGATTATTCTCCTTTATCTTCGCCAGGGTTTAACTGACCAGAAATTTGCGAAATTTGATCTGCGTTTTGCAGAATTTGCTCAAGAACAGTTTCAAGCTCTTCAGAGCGGTCTGCTTTGCTCAGCAAATCTTTTAGTTTATGGCGCGCTTCTAGTAATCGCTTAAGTGGTTCAACCTGGTCGACAATAGCTTCTGGAGTGAAGTCGTCCATTTTTTTGAATTCTAAATCGACACTCATCTTGGTGCCGTCACCGGACAGGGTATTTTCCACTTGTAACTCAAGCTTGGGATTCACTTTACCCATAACTTCGTTGAAGTTGTCGCGATCGATTTGAACGAATTTACGCTCTTTGAGTGGACGACGCGCTTCTGCATTGTCACCAGAATAATCACCCATTACACCCATCACAAACGGGAGTTCTTTTTTTACTTCCGCTCCGTTGGTTTCGACGTCGTAAGTAATGTGAACACGAGGTTTGCGAACTCGTTTGAGTTTGTTGTGGATACTTTCAGACATGATTTATTCCTTCCTTTAAAAAATCGGTAAGAGTTAGATTCAATAATTATACGTTACCAGTCCATTCCTGATGATGATTGTGTTTCAGGTTGCTTAGGCGTCTCAGGTGTCTTTGTTTCCACTTCAGAAGAATGGCTTGTATCAGCTGCAGTATTCGTCTGTGTAGGTACAGCAACAGGTTGTGGTGGCGGTACGTATTTATCTGTAGCGGTACCGTCGGTAACTACACCTGTAAGTTGTGAGTAGAGCGCTTTTGCATTCTGGTCTGGAATTAATTCTAGAATTAATTCCGGTAACGTCATTCTTCCCCATTTAATAATACGATCTAAACTGGCTGCAAGGGGAGTATGAGGTTCATACATTCGGAAATAATCTGAAATTAACGAAAGCTGTTTTAGCGCGTCTTCTCGATTGGTAATAGCGCCCGCCGGGACCTGTTGCACAAATTGAACATTTTGCAAGTTGCCGGTGGTCACTACTGCGCCAGCTTCCGATGAATTGGTTTGATCGTCGATTGTTTCTTGCAAAGCCTGCTGTGCATTTTGAGCAGCATTGTGCGCATCAACAATATCTTTACTGATAAAACGAACAGTCCGGATCAGCTCTTCAAGTAGATTGCTGATGTCAGAACTCGGTGGAGCTTCACCGCCGCAATGTTTGCGTAAAGTATTGTTATATTCTTTAAAGGACGACAACGCGGCTTCAAGCGCTGTTGTTAATTCAATAAAGTAGGTAGGTGTAGAACTTTTAATTTCGTTTTCTACATTTTCAAATGAAAATCCAATGGTTTCAAAACGCTCTTTACGCTCTTTGTCATCTTGGATTTTTGAAGCATCGCGAGCCTGTAAATATTGTGCGTAGGAATAAGATTCACCTGTATTGCCTTCGGTGATCGTTATAGATCGCATTGGTGCGAGTAAAGGCCCACTGCCAAGACCTTCAAGTGGCGCAATTTTGGTTTCTAATCCGTACTCGTCAGGCTCTGGATAAACGACATCCCAATATTCATTGATGATGGCTTCAATTAGCTGGAACGAGTTTTTAAGTCCGAAAGCACCATCGATTCGAACAGATGCTTCGCAATACCATGTGCAAGCTTGAAGATCTTTAGACAGCGTCTTTAAGATAACTTCTGATTTTTCTTGGACCTCATACCACGGAGAAATAAGGTCTATATCGTCATCAAATTGGTGGGTTCTTTCGAGGGCGCTAGCATTGTTTCTGGCGTCTTTAGCTGCGTAGTACTCAGCCTGTGCTGACGCGTCCACTCTAATATCGACGCCTTGAGCAAGATCACCAGGTATTGGTGCGATAAATTCTTCCAAATTAAATCGAGTTTGTGACATTAACTAAGCAATCCTTATGCATGTTTTAATCGTTGCCCAAGCGTTCCGGCAAAAAGCCAGTTTAAGGGATTTTTTTCAAATGAAGCAAATAAATACCGCATCAATATTGAAAAAATTCACACTTAATTCTTCAAGTCAACTAAATTATTATCTTTTCTAATACTCTACTATTTTTTATATCTTTTAATTTCACAATAATGGGTTAACTGTTACTGATCATCATGGTATAGGTGTCGGGACTTGGTAATCCTGCACTTTCAAAATATCGATGAGACTGACCGTTTTGACCCGGTTGGTGCCACAGAGAAAAAGCCGACATATCATTGAGCCGAGATTTTAATAGTAATTCGGAATAGAGATCGCTAAAGGTATAGGCTTCAATTTCTAAAAAAGCATATTGTCCGCGTTGGTTTTGATATTGGCTTTTTGGCGCCGGACGAATATTGGGTTTCACCGAGATGAGGTTGCGATAGGTTTCATCGATAGAATCTCGATTTGTCAGCGCATTTATGGCGGTATTTTCGGCGTGTTGAAACCAAGAAGGTTCTGATAATGCGCGAAATGGATTCTCTTGGCCTGGAATTTTATGAACTATGGTTAAAGGGAAATATCGGCCGACGCTATCTACACTCGATGCTAAAACACCGACATACGAATTTGAGTCTATAACACCGCTTGTTAGAACAAATCGCCAAATAGGCGCAACCAGATAATGCTCTAACCATTGGTTACCTAAGCGCGACTGGCTTGCCGAGATACTACGTTGTAACCATTCATCCCACAGTGTTATAAAATTTGACGCCAACCCACGGTCAATAAAATCACCGTGGGAAGGTAGTTTGCCAAATACTCCGACGTAATTATTGTGCTGCTGCATAACTTTGTCTCTTTGTCATTTAAATTAAAGAGATGCTGGAGCTTTAAAGCTTCGCAACAACGTTAAGTCGAAAGGATTTGTTCGATCTTCTGGAATCACTACAAATTCAGCGGTTCGACCCGATGCGTTAAATCGCAATAATTTTTCTGCAGAATTAGGTCGGTCGACAATTTCCGATTTGTCCAAAAGTTTGAATATAGACCAATCGCCTTCGTATTGTTCCTCATGGCTGCTTTGGTTTAGGTCTTCAAAAATAATTCGCGCCCGCGTGTCTTCACCGCCTGTCCATTCTGCCGAGCGGCGAACCTGCGGCCCATGTGAGTATTCATAGGTAAAGTCGCCGATTTCCAGTGTGAACAGCCTTACGCCTCTGTCGAGTTGATCTGCTCTGACTTTAAATTTAAAAGCGGCATTTTCGCCTTGCGAATAAAATGCTTTGCGAATGTTTTGCGCATTCTGAAAGGTTCTTATCGCTTCTTGACTTAATCCAATAGAGCGATTGTTAACGCTTTTTTGCCTCCAGTTGGAGGTGTTTGCAAATGGGGCAACAAATTCATTGATAAATGCCTCAAGCTGACCTGAAGGCCCAAAAAAGTCATTAAAGTCTTGCAGCGCTACATCTCGTGAAGCATTTTTTGATAGAGGATATCTGTCTTTTAATGCTCTTTCGTAGACACTGTATACACGCAAGCGCCAAGACTCGTTTAGCTGGTTCTGCGCATTGGCCACGACAATGCTCCAGCTGTTGTCGGCGATATTTTTCATCCAGCTTTTGTAGGGTTCTGGAGCTTTTTCTGCTTCGTAATACAGGTTTTGGATAGAATCGTTCGAGCCGCTTTGAAAGCGTTGTTTTGCGTAATCAAAAGCTGCTTGAGTCGTATTCGGTGATCCGTCCAAACCAACAAAGAATTGATGAACTTGCGCTATTGAGTCGAGATAGCTGCGAGTCAACGGCGGTGCGTCGTTTCCTGAGAAGGATGCCTTGTGTAAATCTGAGAAATAAATATCCATGGGCGTTGGTGGATTATTTTTCTCAATGGCTTTGTTCAGCTCATCGGCTGCTAATTCTCCAACAGCGCGAACCTGGTTGTTAACCGGTGCTCGGATTCCACTTACTGATGGAATTCTTCGACGTTGATCGGCGACCAAATCCGTATTTTCCGCAGCAATATCCGAAACGGTAAGTAATGGCGAATAAATAGGGTCTGATAATTTGCCTAATACAGTTACAGCGTCACGAATTGAATTGAATTTTTGCAAATTGAAGCGTTTTAAATAATTCTGCCAGTAAAGCAAATATTCATTGTTATAAAGACGTTGTAAATCTTCACTGACGCGCTCTAAATCAACGGATGGATCATCTTCAACAGCGCCATACACCCACAAGTCTTCTTTAAGTTGTTTGATGAGTTTGGAATTAGCGCTGACATCTATGTCTTTGTAACCTTGCGCAGTGAACAGTTTCGGTACAAAAAATACGGAATCTTGATCAGAAAGGCCAAAGCTTTTCGCGGAATCAGCGCCGATATCACGATAAATATCAAAAGTTTGCGCCATATCTGGACGTACTTTTAATGCTGCGTAAAGCCGCTCCGCCAATGGAATGTTACGCAGTTTATTTTGACTATTTTCTACGATTCGTTTGTTGTAAATATTTTCTTCAATAAGTGGATCTTGCTCGAACGCGATTTGCAAATTACGCTGCAACTGCTGGCGTTTGGACTCGTCCTCTGGATAGAGCTTTTGCCAATGATTGGTTAAGAACTCTTTGATATGGGCCTTATCCTGATGCTGTTCATCAAAGAACATCAAATATACTTCTAAGTATTTCGCAAGATTACCGTCTGAAGCCGGGAGGCTATCTAATGTGGTTTCGAACTCTCTGGCGAGAGCTGGCATAAACAAGTTATGGACTTTGTCTACGTATAAATTATTGGCAGCTCTATCAACATTGGTGTCATACATTCCAAGGTTATTCAGCCAATCATGCTCGCTGCTGTCGTAAACCAAAGAAGCTTGGTACAAGGGCTCGATAATATCTGCCGCTTGGGTAGATGTACTGGGATTTGGGTTGGCGCTAGAAGCCTGACGGTATTCGTTAACGTCTTCTCGTACATTTGCCATTGCAGAGCGACTGGATGTTGCGGTACCGACCCAAGTAACAACGCTGCCTACTAAGGCAATTAACATGGTGATATAGGTTCCTCTACGGAACCAAAGAGTCATTTTTTCGACCTTTCTGTTCACCCCAACCAGTTCAGACTCGGGAAAAATAACGTCGTTTAATAAGCGGGTAAGGAAAAAGCTTTTACCGGTGTTTGCTTGTGCGACAGATTGCTTGCGATCCAGATTAAATGACGCTGAGACCGAACTCATCATACGATCGATCGGCGAGCCTTCTTGAGTTGCACTGGTAAAGTAAACACCACGTAGCATGGGGGTTGTAGCGTAGTTGTGAGGTGAGAAAATCTGGTCTAAAAACTCATGGATTATTCCAGACATACTTTCCATCTGCTGTGGAAAGTTAAGAATTAGGTTTCTACGCTCGGGATTTCGCTCCTGATGAACCTTAATTAAAACGCGTTCGTTTAGGCGCTCAACGAGTTCTTGGTAACGTTTTTTGAACGTATCCAAATTTTGCGAGGCTGTTTGTGCTAATTCCGATTCGAAACTCACTCCCCAAACCTGCTCACGTTCGGCTTGAGATAGGGTATTAAAGAATTCGTTAAAGCCTGCGACCAAATCTGCTTTGGTGAAAGTCATGTAAATAGGAAATCGAATGCCCAGCTCTTGTTGCAACTCGTCGATACGCGTACGAATTGTTTTAGCCTGTTGCCGTTGCTGTTCTGGAGACGTTGACATTAACTCCAGCATGCTGACGACAAGCACAACACCATTAATTGGCCGGCGTTTACGGTAACGCTTGAGCATGCTCAAAAATTTGTTCCAAGCCGTGTTATCAATTACTCGGTGGCTGTCTTGGGTTGTGTAGCGTCCTGCTGTATCGATTAATACAGCTTCGTTTGTGAACCACCAGTCGCAATTTCGGGTACCACCTACGCCGCCAATGGAGTCTTTTCCGTATTCTTGCTCAAGCGGGAAGTGTAATCCTGAATTGATTAGTGCTGTTGTTTTGCCGGAACCCGGTGGGCCGATAATGATGTACCAAGGGAGCTGGTACAGCGAGCGAGTACCATGTTTACCTTTAAACTTGGATTTCTTTAGAGTCTCTAATGCTTTATTGAAACGTTGCGATATGGCTGCGACTTCTTCGCTGGCTCTATCATCGTCGGGCGAACCGGGTTTTTCTGACTTGGCTTCTTGCTCCATATCGGAAACCAAACCCTGATTTTTTTTCAAATTAACGATGGTAATCGTTAAATTGATCACTAACCAAATAATCCAAATAATGGCAATAATAATTAGGCGAGTGGAGCTACTGGCTTCGGTATTGTTTTCACCAAATTTTACGAAGCCGAGCCCAAACCAGACTAAAAATGATAAAGCGATAACTCCGATGGCACTGATAAACCATCGATTGAGAATAAGCGAACGCAGGCGATTCATTTCACGCGCTTCCTTGTTTTAATGCGGTCTTTAATAAAGAACAGAAACTATCGTGACTCGATAGTACTGCGGGTTTCATCGGTAACAACAGTCTCCGATAATTCTTTATTGATGATTTCTGTTGTAGGTTGAGTGTCGTTGTATATCCAAACTCTAAATCCAGTGTAAATAAGCACTAGTACTAATAATGCGCAGGTTAATATCACCCAAATTGGGATGTATTGCGTGAGACTTTTTCCCTTTGTGTTTAAGCCTTGCCAGTGACTGGATAGGTCGGAGTGAAACTCAGGTTTGTGTTTTTCGATGGTGTAATAAAGGTTGTCGCGAATCTGCTCAAGTTGTTCGTGGCCGCGATTGTTTAACGCAAATTTACCTTTAAATCCTAAGCTTAAACATATGTAGTTAAGCTCTAATAAATCTAGATTTGAACCCGGCGCTTGGAGAAGTTGCTGTAACATAACAAAGCATCGTTCACCGCCAAACGTTTCTTTATGGAAGATGCTGAGCAACGAGTGTGAGCTCCAAGGGCTATTTGCACCCCAAGGTGTGTTAAGTACAGTTTCGTCAATAACCGTGCACATTAAGTAGGTAGCTTGGAATATTTTATTGTCATCAATACCTTGCTGCTTTAAAGATTGATGAAATTGATTTAACTCTTGGCCAAGCTTTTGATGCAAACCTTTCACGTCTTGATGACTGATTTCGGTTCTAAGTTTAACGATGACATTTAATAACTTGGTTGCAGCAAAAATGATCGGGTTGAGCGCTGTCGAAAAAGAGACTTTAGCGCTCTCAAAAGAGGGCATTTCAGCACTGGTGCTGCGATTCGAGCTTGGCCCTCGTGAACCACCGGGCGTGGGTACAATAACCGTTTGATCTGACATTTAAGAATTCCTTACAGCCCAAAGTTCCATAATTAAGCCCGGGAAGTTAGCGCCGATATGAATCGCAAAACCCCCTGACTTCGCCATGGATTTCCATAGGTCCGTTCCGCGTTGTAATTCGAAGTAGACAAATCCGGTGTGGAAGGGAATTTGTCTTGGAGCCACAGGAAGCGGAGAGAGGGCAATTCCGGGAAGCTGAGTGGATACTAAGCTTCTAATAACTTCTACGGGGCCGATTTTTGCCTGCGATGGGAAGCGGACACGAAGTTCTTCCGTGGGCATATCTGCCTTCACCGCCACAACAAAGAACGCCGTTGAAATAAGGCTGCGATCGGTAAGAGGAGCAACGTGCATTCCGAACTTACGTTCAACCAACTCCAGTGAAATGGCATTCTGTTCGAGAACCATGCTAAGGCATTGGCGTAACGGGGTAATGACGTTTAGAAACGTGGTTTTTAAATCACCATGTTTGTATCTGGGTAACGGCGCCGGTCGTTTGCTTGATGCAGTGAAAGTCGACAGCTCACCGTTTAATTGCACTAAGTTTTGATACAACTCGAACGGATGAAGTCTGGGCAGGTTATGGAGGCAGTCAATTAACGGCTCCACTCTATTCACCACCTGCAGCAAAAGATAATCGGCGATCTCTGCCGATCCTGAGCGTCCACTGTCCGCTAAACGGTGTCCAAGTGCTTCGCCTCTTTTATTGAGAAGTCCTTTGACTTCCTCTAAATACGAGACCACTACGGATGACGCTGAACAGGCCAAAAGCGGAGGAATGAAGCCACGGTCGAGCTTGATTGGTGACTCAGGTGTTGATTCCTGGATATAAGCGAGAGGTAGCGTGCTATAACCACTCAAGTCTTCGCTGCTTAATTTCACTTGGGTTTTTAATCGGCCGACTTGAATCCGTGCCGCTTCTCCTGACTCTGTCGTGTTGTTTCGAGCGTCAAAATTGTACGAAGCGAAGCGTGCCAGACTCGATTCTTGGTCATTCCATTCCGACTCTAAAAATCCGTCTCGTTCTAGCGGAATGCACAGATACACAATGACATCTGAAATATTTTCAGGAATATCAATAGTCGGCGGAAGAGGATCATTGTCTGGAGCGTTGAATGGCGTGCCATCTGGAAATATGCCACTCATACTGCTGATCGCGAGCTTACCCTGCGCTAAAGCGTCGCTTTCTAAAGACAGTTCGGTAAAGCCCCAAGGAAAGTTTTCAATGGAGCCGGTTTTTTGATGTATGAATCTCTCTGTGTAACGGTTCTGTTGCTGAAAATGTTGAGGGCGCAAAAACATGCCCTCGGTCCAAATTACTTTATTAGAAGCTGCCATGGTAGGGATAATCCTTTGGCCCTTTGATAGATGTGCGAATCAACGATGAGTAATAGATAAGCGATTGATTTGTATATCGTAGGTGTTTTTGTTGTGCTCTTTGACTTCCACAATATCGATAGGATCTGCATCTTGATAGTTTACAAATTCGGCAATAATGCCCAGATACTTAACGTCTTCACTAAGCTCTAAGGTTTCTATACGTTCTTCTCCAGGAGCAAACTCTCTGAGTGTAATTTCTCGGATTAGATCACTGCCGAGACGAGTTTCGGCGTTTTCGAACAAACTTAGAAAGTCTTCGCGGTCGAACTGACGTCGATCAGAGAGCAAGAACACTCGTAACACCACGGGAGAGGGGCGTGCGTCTCTGTCCGGGTTTATGTTGGGCGCAGCCGAGAATTTTAGTTTCGCCTCTGTATCCAAATTCAACACTTCACGAGTGGTTTGACAGCCTGCCAAAACAGCAATGGTGATAACAACGAATAGTGTTCGCAAGAATTGCATTTTTAACCTCAGGAATTTCTGTTTTTGTTGTTGAAAGTTCTAGCGTTTTTTAGTTCTGAAAGCTGCTGTTCATATGCATCAGCAAAGTGGTTGTAGAACAAGTTGTTTTTGGTTCTTTCGGTATCTTGCATGAGGTCGCTGTAATGAGCTTCGAATGATTCCCAGTTTTGTGAACTTTTCTTAGCAAAAATACCACCCTTGTTTTTAAATATTCGTTCTAAATTTTCGGGTTGAAAGTACTTTAGCATGGCATCGCAAGCACTTCTTACACCTGCGAGCACGGCAACTTGATGGTCAGCCAGGTCACTAAAGCTATCTTCTACCGTTTCGCGAGGAGAAAGATAGGAACCGCTCTGCTTTTCAAACAATATGCTCAATGCCATATTTGGATCAGTGGTAAACTTAAGTGGGTTGTTATTTACCGTTTCTAGTATTGTTCTCTGGACTCTTAATTCGTTCTTAACCTTATCGCGCGCGTGCAAAAGATCCATTAAATTTTGGATCGTTTCTTTTATCATTTCCGCGTTATCTTCTACAAATTCTTCTTTGCGAGAAACGTTGTTCCAATTCAAAGATAATAGCTTCGCGAGTTCTTGCGCTGTGCCCGTGTTAACCGAGGTGGTATTAGAAGCGTTCGAATGTGTTGGTTGAGGATGGTGTTGATTAGCTTCATTACCACGGCCTGAGCTATTCGAAATTCGACCAGCTCCGGTATTCCACTCCTCTTCGGCACGTGGGGTTTGTACAGGCTGTTGCCACGAAGCGTTTTTAACCATTTCGTGAGGATTGATTGGTTGTCCCCAGCCGCTTGAGGGTTCTGAACTAGGTTGGGCTGGGTTATTTATAGGTTCCCAACCGCCGTTGGGGTTAGACCAATCCGACTGCTGTTGTGGCTGTTGCTGGTTAAAATCGTCCCAAGGATCTCTGGGCGGATTTGACGGTTGATTAACCTTGGGTTGAGTTTGAGGTATAGGCGGCGCAAGGTTTGATGGGGCATCCGAATGCGCCGATTGATCGGTGTTCGGTGTTGCCCATGAATCATTAGCTAGTGCTCCTCCGGTGAAAGCCGGTGGAGAATCGAAACGATCATTTGTCTGCTCGTCAAACCCTGAAAAGGAGTCCCCAAAATTCGGAGCCTTGTCATCTATGCCTGTTGGGAAGTCTTGTGATGGATGTTCACTTTGTGGATTTAGGAATGCATCAAAATCGTCTATGGAAAAATTTTTGTTGGCAGTACTTTGATGATCTTGTTGGACGGTAAATTTAGGTGCTGCATCGTTCAGAGTTGACGAATGATGATGAGCTCCATCCTCATCTTCTCTCCACCAATCACTGTTATTTTCCCACTGGTGCTGCGGCGGCAAATTGGGTGATTTTTGATTTCCAAATCCAAAATCTTGGTTGGAGGAAGAAAATCCGCCAGAATTGGAGTTTGTAAACGGATCTTTACCGAATTCAGGGGACATTGCGCCCGCGTTAGAGCCAAAGCCAAAATCGTCCTTGAAGCCTTGATTAGACCAGTCATCTCCCCCCATATCGAAACCGCTCGGTGGCGAACTGGGAGTGTTTAAAAAGCGGTCTAATTCTTCTGCACTTTTTTCTGTCTGAGAACGGTTTGCAGAGTCCGTAGTGGCAAAGGTTGTTTTGTCGGAGCTGTCTAAAAATGATTCGTTGGGCGACGCTGTGGGGCTGGGTTGGCTGCTCTCGATAACAGCTTTTAGCTTATATTCTCCCAAAATAATGACATCACCGTTTTGAATCGCTTGCGGATTCTGCTTGGCTAGTAGGTTTGAGGGTTCATTTATTGAGGTGCCATTGGTACTGGTATCAATGATACGGCACTGATTGCCTTCAATCTTGATCGTGAAATGACTTGAAGACAGGACTCTTTTGGGGTCTGGTAGAACCCAGTCGCTTTTATCTGACCGTCCAACACTGCCGGTGCTGTCAAAAATCTTGGTTTGTTGCAGCATGTTCGATTGTTCTGGTGCTTCAACAACTATCAACGTTAGCTTCATTTCTGATGAGCCTATTTAGTCGGGAAGCGACGAAGTCGTAACTTATCCCGGTTCTCCAGACGTGTTGCTGAAAAAGTAACACGTGATGTATTTGAAAAGTATGTGGCGCTATTCTAAAACTTTTGTGTTAACAGCAATTGCCGAGTGAAAGTTTTTTGAGCAAAACTCTCTTTTTTGTTACCGAAGCTTATTGAAACAAATAAATTCAATGAAAATCAAGAAAGTAACAACAGCTTTCTGGATATATTTGCAGGGCGCTGATGAGGGGTGTTTTCGTATATAGATACCAAGGACTTAAACCAAATTAACTTTTGTTTTCAGTTGTGAGGATCTAAATGTTCTACTTCAAGAATACAAGTTCTTAAAATGACATGATTCCGTTATAAGTTCGAGTAATTGTTGATTTAATATATTTGAAATTCTGCTTTACTTAGAGTTGCTTTATTGCGCGTTGAAATAAGCGGCAGTGGGTTGGTTCTAGTATTGGGAAATATTTTACTGCTTGAAGTTGGTTTCGATGTATCTTGTTCTAAATTGATAGGTATCTTTATTCAGTCGCAAATTTCGGTAGCCGGTTTGTATACCTAGAGTTTTTACTTAAGTTTACTAAAAATTAGGTTGTGTACCTGAAAGATACAAATTGTGATACTCACGCTATTTTTTGCCTTTGCGGTTGTTTTTCAATAGTATTTCGAACCAAGTCGGCAAACTGCTCGCGTACGAGTCTGATAATCGCCGCCCATTTGAGTGGTTTATACTGTAAGACGGTCATCTTTAATACAAAAGTATTTAATCTAAGCAGGTATCGTTCTTTATTGTTTTGCTTTTACCAAAATACGTATTTTATTTGGTTGTTTTATTGTGTTAGCTATTTGATCTATTTCAATTCGATATGAAGTCGAATTTTTTAATTGATATGGATTGTTAAATAAAAATATGCCGAGACCGCAACGGTTAAATCTCCCCGATATTCCTCAACATGTTGTTCAAGTTGGGCACAATAATCTCCCTTGTTTTTTCGACGACGAAGATTATGAGTTTTATCTACAAAGCTTAAAAATTTCTGCCGACCAATATCAGGTTATGGTGCACGCTTATGTGTTGCTGCCGAACATGATTCAGATTATTGCTACGCCCAAAAGCGCTAACGGCATATCTGCAATGATGCAGTCCTTAGGGCGTCGCTATGTTCAGTACGCGAATCACCGCTACAAACGATCTGGGACTTTGTGGGGCGGGCGGTACAAATCGAGCCTGATTGACTCGCAAGCATATTTACTGAGTTGTTATCAGTATGTGGAGCTTAAGCCCATGTTTGCTGGACTGGTTCATTCTCCTGAAGAATACATTTGGTCGAGCTTTGGTTTTCATATTAATGAAACTGAAAGCCATCTTATCGTTGATCATCGTTTGTATCAGGAATTGGGCGATAACAAGTCGGATAGGGCGGACAATTATCGAGCACTATTTAAGTATGAATTTGATAAAAAGCTTTTTGAATACATCGCCGAGACTATCAAGCTAGGGCAAGTTCTTGGTGGTGATCAATTTAAAGACAGAATCGAGCGTATTACTAACCAGCGAGTTCGTCCACTACGAAGAGGGCGCCCTAAAAAAGGTGACTAAGTTCAAATTTTTTTAGTTTTTAGACGTAAAAAAAGTGTCAGAGTCAAATAAAAATATTTATCAGTTCTTGAGTTTAAGCATTTAAAATATTTCTTTGTGGTGAGCAATTTTTGTCCGCTCATGGGTTGTAAAGCTCCCCTGCAAAAGACTTTCGTATGAAAAGTGTGGGATTTTTTATTAGAAAGAAATTTCTAATTAACTAGCCTTTTTATTTTCATGCTTGATAACGTTCTAATCTGCCGAAAATACGTTTATTGAGATGTTTAAAAATAGTGTCAGAGTGGATTTAAAAATACTCTTTCAAGGTTTTCTTTCTCATCTTTGAGTGATTTAATTTAGTTGTCGCAGCGAGAAAGTAATCGCTCATACGGCTCTTCTAGTCGATTTTCAAAGTAAGAGCTGAGAGATTTACAACAGTTATTGCACGGTAATTGGTGTGAGTTTTTAGGTTTTTATTCTGATTCTGAATTATTTTCAGATCAGTTAATTCATATAATTTAAAGGATTTTTTTATGGCTATTTACATGAACTTCAACTCTAACTCTCCTAAAGGTAACGTAACTGCAAAAGGTTATGAGGATTGGATCGAAGTTGATAGCTTTAGCTTTGGCGTTGGTCGTGGCATCAACATGGAGCCAGGCGCTATGTCTAACCGTGAAGCAACTCGTCCGAGCATCAGTGAAGTTGTTGTAACCAAATCTTTAGACGCTGCATCAGGCGGTCTTTTCAAGCAATCAGTAACTGGTGACGAAGGCGTTACTGTTGAGATTCATGTTGTGCAAACTGGTGCGAACTCTGTAGAAAAATACGCTGTTTACACTTTGCAAGACGTAATTATTTCTTCATACAACATCTCAGCTGCGGCTGGTGGTGCTCCAGCAGAAACTATTGAACTTGCGTTCTCTCGTGTTGAAGCTGACCTTACTCACGCAGATAAAACTCACAAAAATACTACCAACATGCGCGTTGGTTACGATCTTACTACTGCAACTCCTTTATAAGGAACTCTGCAGCTGGTATGCGTTGAAAAGGCGGCTTTATGCCGCCTTTTTTGTTGATTTTAAAGTCACATTTTTTTCTGGGTTAGTCTAGACAAGTATCTAAAGGTTAAACCTACGGTTTCGATAAGATTGCGATATCATAAATTTGGTTTGTGATTTTCTTAGAAATGTAAATTTTGTCTAGTATGTAACGTATTGGCGGCTTTTTAATGATTTTTTCCCACGTTACAATCAGCTGAGAATAATTTAGTGTTTAAATCTGTGTTTTAAACAGTTACGTGAAATCGTAACTCCACAAGTAAATAGGGATAAAAAATGTTAAGTCAGGAACGTCGTTTAATTCATGCAGACAGTCCTCTTGGTGCAGATGCATTTATAGTTACTCATCTATCCGGTAGCGAGCGAATTTCTGATCTTTTCCAATTTTCTTTATCAATTCTTTCTGATAATCACGAAATTCAGCAAAGTGATCTTGTAGGGAAGGCTATCACGCTAAAAATTACCTACGAAGGTGCCTCCGGTGATCGATACGTTCACGGATATGTAAACACGTTTAGTCAGTCGGATGTTGACCCTTCTGGTATGCGTGCATATAGCTTGACCATGGTGCCGGGACTTTGGTTTACCTCGCTAGCGTCCAATAATAGAGTCTTTCACGAAAAAGACTCTATTAAAATTATTGAAGAGGTTTTGCAGAGTTACTCTGGGTTTGTCAAGTTAACAAAAAAATTAACCAGTACCTATTTGACGAAAGAATATTGCGTGCAGTATGAGGAAACCGATTTTGCCTTTATTTCGCGTTTACTGGCAGAAGAAGGCATTGCTTATTACTTTAAGCACTCCAGTGGTGCTCATGAGCTGGTTCTAGTGGATGACGTTAGTGGTTTTTACGATTGTGAAACTAAAAAGGTAAGTTACAGTGGTGGTGGCTCTGATCCAGAGCAAAATAGTATCGTTACGTGGCGCAGAAACACTGAATATCATATTGGTGGCGTTGATTTTACTGACTACAACGAATACACAACCACATCCATTAACAAGGTTTCAGAAAAAACGTCTTCAAAACTTAATGATGTCAGTAAGTTTGTTATGAAGCATCATGGCTTATACAAATTTCAGAAGTCGAAAGACACCGAACATAAGTTGGACGATGCGTACAACAAAAATTTAGTAAAAAACTTGTTAGAAGCAAATCAGCAAGTCTTTGACACGGCTAACGGAACCAGTGATTGTGCGGTTTTTTCAACGGGCGGTAAATTTCCTTTTGAGCATACCTTGTCTTCTGAGAACGGTAAGTATTTGTTAGTCGCGATCACGTTATCAATTTCTGATTCCAACAAAGCTGACTCTACCTACACAAATGAGTTTATTTGTGTTCCAGAAAAAGTCATGCCTCGGCCAATGGCTCCTGCGTATAAATCTAAGGTTTATCATATTCAGACGGCAACTGTACTTGAGGTGCGTGCTACTACTGCTGATTCCTCTAAAGATGAGTACACGCAGGTCAAAGTCAAATTCCCTTGGAATTCTGAGCAAAACTCCTGTTGGGTAAGGGTGGCCCAGGCTTATGCCGGGAAAAATTGGGGCGCAAATTTTGTTCCTAGGATTGGTCAAGAGGTCATTATTAGTTATCTGAATGGAGATATCGACAGGCCTATTGTTACTGGCGCGCTATACAACGGTACCAATCTGGGGCCGAATTACACAGCAACACAGAGCGGCTGGAAGTCTCAATATGAAGGTAGTGCTTTCAATGAGCTCCGCTTTGACGATAAGCCAGGCGAAGAAGAGGTTTATTTCGAGGCAGGTAAAGATCACACGGTTTGGGTTCATAACGATGAGAAATCCAAAGTAGATCATGATCAAGAACTAACTGTTAAAAACAACCGTACAATCATTGTGACGGAAGGTAACGAGGCGACATCCATTAACAAGGGCAATCAGTCATACGCCGTCAAATCAGGTAACTACACTCTCACGGTGGACAAGGGCACTCAAACGACCACGGTTAAAGGTGCCATTAAAATTGAATCGAAAACATCCATCGAGTTGAAAGTAGGTGGTAGTACCATTAAGTTGACCCCAGCGGGTATCGAAATTAAGGGTACAACCTTGAAAGCCGAAGGCAGTGCAACGGCTACCGTGAAAGGTGGTGGTACTCTAACGTTGAAAGGCGGAGTCACCTTAATTAACTAATGCTTAAAACACCTGTTTGTTGGGTTTGACAAGATAAAGTTTAGAAAAGAGTGTTATATGTCTGAATGGGTTCGTATTAACGAAATTGTAGCTGCTCCGTTATTGAGTCAGTTTGAAGTGAGTGAAGATGCCGAGTCCCTGCTGTCACCAAGCGCTACCACGCGTGCGAATGTTGAAGCTCTAGCTGATGCGGGATTCTACTTTGATGCTATTAAATTACTGGCGCACGCCTTGCCTAAGCGGGAGGCTGTTTGGTGGGCGTGTCTTGCTTCGCGGCAGGCGCAGACACCAGATACCGACCAACACAATATTGATGCTCTTGTTGCCGCCGAGGCGTGGGCTCATAAACCAACGGAAGAAAATAGGCAGCGTTGTAAAGCTCTAGGCCAGCTTACTAAATCGAAAACACCGGCTAGCTGGGCTGCAACTGCTGCAAGTTGGTGTGCCGGTAGTATTGCAAACCCTGGTGAGCCAGAGGTTGCTCCACCTGCATATTTGTATGCTCATGCGGTTGCTGGTTCTGTTACCTTAGCTGCGTCGTTTATTAATCCTGATAATCCAAATGAGCATATGAAGTATTCCTTGCTTCAAGGGGCAAATCTTGCATCTGGAGGTAATGGTATTATCAACTAGACGATACCCTCTTCTTTTGAACGTCTTAATTAGGATAGGAGAGTTTTATATGGGTAAAACTTACGTATAAAACTCTTCTGTTCCTTGTCCGAATTTTTACCGGTTGATTCTGCTAATTACTGGTTGATCCTACTAGATGGAAACATTGTAACCTCGCTAACCACCTTTGTTATGCATTAGTTGTTACTAAATTTAAGTATAAAGTTCAAGTTATCACTTCCCATAAATATTAATTGTTATAACTTTTCTGTAATTAGTCGCTCATGTTAGTATTACTGACAGTTTCCCGAGATTATTCGAGTCTTTCGGCCACAATTAACCTGTAGTTTTTAGCAAAACTAGATTGTTAATTACTCGTGTAAAGATGAAATTTAAATGTAATTTTAATATTTTTTATTAATTTCATTTTTGTGGTTTAAGGTCACTTTTTAAAAGGGACACTGTGTAAATCTTTACGTGCTTCATCATGTTTATAGGACTTGATCACGTAAAAACAATGAATTTACGGCTAGGTAATATAGGATGTTGAAAAAGCCCGAGCAAGGTGCCAGTGCTGATAATACGGCGGCAAATGACAAGACAGTCATCGTACCTAATCAAAACTCTAAATCTGATTCAATCCCGGACGATAAAACTGTTTTTGTTGCACAAGAATCGGTAAATGCTCAATCTCGCAGTTCATCTTCTTCAACTCCTGACGATCGGACCGTTATAGTTGAATCTTCTGCGTCTTCGGATAAAACCCACATTTCATCAAAGCCCTACGAGAGAAAACCAATAGGTGGGGCTACCAGTCCTCAGCAGGTTGGAGCGTCACAGTCACGGGTTATTAGAAATCGTTTTCAGCTAGACTCTCTCCTCGGCTCTGGCGGTATGGGTTCAGTATGGCTCGCGCTTGATCAGCGAAAAATAGAGGCCAAGGATCCATATCCTTATGTGGCTGTTAAGTTACTAAACGAGGATTTTAAATCACATAAAGAGGCGTTCGTCTCTTTGCAGCGCGAGACTCAAAAGTCTCAGACTCTAGCGCATCCTAATATTGTTACTGTTTATGATTTTGACCGTGATGGAGACAACACGGTCTTCATGACGATGGAATATCTCAAAGGGCATCCGCTCGATAAAATCCTAAAAGATGCGTCTGGACATGGCTTAGATCAAGATCAGGCGATGAGTATTATTCGTGATATATCCAGTGCTCTGATCTACGCGCATTCACATGGCATTATCCACTCGGACTTTAAACCGGGGAATATTTTTGTCACCGAGTCCGGAACTGCAAAGGTTCTCGACTTTGGTATCGCAAGGGTTGCAGCCGAAAGTTCTGAAAGTAGCTCCAGTAAAAAGCAAGATACTTTTGACGCTGGTATTTTTTCTGCGCTGACTCCCGCGTACGCAAGCTTTGAGATGTTTGAGCGTCGCGACCCTGATCCAAGTGATGATGTTTATGCGCTAGCCTGCGTGGCTTATGAAATGCTAAGTGGGCGTCATCCCTACGACAGAAAACCAGCCAACAGTAAAGATTTACCTGAACTTCAGAGAATTCAATTTCTTACCCGATGGCAATGGCAGGCTCTAGAAAAAGCCTTAAAAATACGGCGCGAGGAACGCACACCATCTGTTGAAGAGTTTGTGCATCAGTTCTTTAAGAAGAGAACTAATCCACTTATATATGTTGTTGCAGCTGTGCTGGCACTTGCTATTGGCGGCGGTGTTTATTTTCAAGTGCAAAAGCGAGAAGCCGAACTTTTAGCGGTCGCAGAGCAAGAGGCTGCCGCTCGAGAGGAAGCAGCTAAACAAGAACAGCGCTTCGATAATATTAAATCGCAGTTGGAGAGACATTTCTCAGATGTTGAGCTGGATCGAAATATTTTGAGGGAAGATTGGAAGCAAGAAACTGAGGCTTATCTGGAAGCTTATAAAAATTTTCCTGAATCTAGCGAACAACTTATTAGTGATTACCGTTATTCTGCATCAAATAAATTTTTAGAGCTGGCTCGAGAAAAGTTGTCAGTTCCCGATATGTCTACTGCAGACTTGGAGGTAGTCGCTGAAGATATTTCTGTAGCAGATGCCTATATCTCTGAAGCTCGGTATTGGACAATTACAAACCCTCATATTGATGAAGTTGTCGGTGAGAAAGCACTCGCGCAATTATCTTTAGATACACAAATCCAAGCACTTGCGGATGCGGAGCAGGCTCGTTTAATTGCTCAACAAAGACGTGAACAAGCAGCTTTGCAAGCGTCTCAAAAGCAAAAATATCAGCGTGAATTGCAAGCCGCAGAAAGCAATGTCAAAAGTCATTTTCAGTGCAGTCAAGATTTAGATGTCGCCGGTGTGCCTGGTGACGCGGTATTAAATTTCCGGTCACGCTATCCTAAAGAATCTGCGGCTTTAGAGTCTGGTCTCGCAAAAGAAATGGCTAACTGTGTTACACAAGTAGCAAAAAGAAATCCGGTTAAAGCGAATCGTATTTTGCAGTCTTCTTTAGCATTGTTTTCTGGTAGTGCAGCTGCATTTGCTGATGTCAGCATTGACTATTGCGGGCATATCCGAACCGGTTCTGGTCGATTGTGCCGTGATCCTATTGTTGATGGTAAAAGGCCTCCGGTTATGGTGGTGGTGCCTTCTGCTGAGAATATCGATATCAAACTAGCCATTTCACGCTCTGAAATCAGCAACAGCGATGTGATTTTCTATTGTAAATCGACTGGCAAGTGCTCTGTGCCTTCTGATGAGTTACCTGCCACGAATTTGACAGCTGTGCAAATGGAGGGTTATGCGAAATGGCTTTCGGAGTTAACAGGTAATACCTACCGTCTGCCAACTCTCAGTGAATGGTCAGCAGCGGCTAATGGTAGAAGCCGTCGAGAAGATCCCAACCGTAATTGTTTCCTTAGATTTAACGGCATAACCAAAGGCGATTCTTTGGTGACTGCTGACTCTGGTTTAGAGAATGATTATGGCTTGATTAATTACTCTGGTAACGCTCAAGAATTGGTCAAAAATGGCTCAGGTTATTCCGCAGTTGGCGGCAGTATCGAAGATCCGATGTCGCGCTGCACTGTAGAAACAGTTCATGGTCATGATGGTTCAGCAGATGCCATTACTGGTTTTCGCGTTGTTAGAAACGTAAATTAATAGATTTTTGAAAAGGACTTTTCATGAAACCGATGAAATCTTTTATTCATCTTTCGTGTGCTTTTATTACAACTGTATCAGGCTCGGTGTTAGCGCAGCCTGATTTCGGCCCTAATTTTGGTACCACCAGTGACGGTCGACTTCATATTATTAACGACCGTGATTTAGAAGAAGAATATCGAAATAGGGCACTAGAAACTGCCGGACCTAAGAACGACACTAATATTGCGAGTGTGCGCGAGCGCGATGAAGAGTTGCGTATTAATGTAAAACAAATTCAGTTTGATCGAATCCCATCTTTTCCAGAACTCGGTATTACCGAAGAAGAAATTCTATCTAAGGTGGAGGAATGGCGATCTGAGTTGATGCGTGAAGAGCAGCAAGGCGATCATGGATTTACGGCCGATGAATTAAATAGCCTGGGTAATTATTTAGCGTCTGTAGAAGCCCTATCTCGTCCCGGAAATCTGCGTGGAGAGAATTTAGATGGCTTGATTGAATTGCTTAGGGAGCAGCGTTCTAAGCGTGGAATTAGCTTAACAGGCTTAAATGAAATTGCTCGTAGATTACAAAACTATTATCAATCTCACGGCTTATTTTTAGCGCAGGTATATTTACCTGCTCAAGATGTCAATAACGGTGTGGTAAAGCTTGCGATTTTAGAAGGTGTACAGGGTGATATTGTTACTGAAGGAGCGAAAAAATATTCTACTGCTCTTTTAGAAAAACCGTTTGAGAAAAATAACGGTCAAAAAGTCGATGAAAAATTTATCGAAGAAGGAATTTATTTATTAAATGACCTTCCAGGTTTGCGTGTAGCAGGCTCTTTTTCAAGCGGTAAAAATGTTGGTGAAACCACGTTAAATATTGATGTTCTTGACGAAAAAAGCGCGAGCTATGCGGTACGAGTCGATAACCATGGCTCGACTTTTACGGGCGAGAATAGACTCTTTGGTTTTGCAGATTGGAACAACCCTTTTGGTTTAGGCGATCATATTAGTCTTGGTGTGCAAAAATCATTTGAGCCGGATGAATCAGAGTTATTGCAATTTGCCTATGACCTCCCAGTCTGGGGAGTAAGAACACGGGCTCGCTTTGGACTTGATTACACTGACTTTAGCGTTGTGAGTGATGACGAAGGGCTTAACAATCTTGGTCTTTCAGGTAAAAACACGATTATTTCTACCGGTTTAGATCACAAATTTATCCGTAGCCGTACTACAAATTTACTGGGTTCTGTATCCATCACCAGTAAAGAGACAGAGTTTACTGCAAATACCAGTGTACCACTGGCCAATGATCACGCTATTGGTTTAACCCTTGGGTTGGTTGGTGATCGGCTTTCTTCAAAAATCCGTGCGTTAAATGCTTTTAATGTTAATTTGTCGTACGGAAATCTGATTAGTGACGTAGAAGAGGGAGAACCTAATGACTATTATAAGTTTGAGGGGACCACGACTAACTTCTTCTTCTTACCAATTCCTTTTTCTCAAGGAAATACTCGTCTTTTAGTTAAAAGTAATTGGCAATACTCCGACCGGCCGTTGCCATCATTTGATCAACAAACTCTTGGTGGTGCCCAAGGGGTTAGGGGCTACACTGTTCGAGATTTTACCGCTGATACTGCTTTCTATCTTGGATCCGAATGGTATTTAAACTTACCCAAAGCCATTAATTTTAAGTTTCCTGCCGGTGGTCGGTTAGGCGACTATCTGCAAACGGCTTTATTCTACGATTATGCATATGGTCTACAGGAGCTGCCAGAAAGTGCTCGTGAAGAAGATACAGAAAGTAGCGTAACGTTAACCTCGGCTGGCCTTTTATTTAAATTTAATTATCTCAATCAATTTAGTTCGCAATTAAGTATTGCTAAGCCCGTTGGGCAGTCAGAAAAGATAAACGATACTTTAGAAAACCCAGATGATATTCAGATTTTTGCCGACTTTACTTATTTCTTTAAATAATTAAGACGCAATTTTTGTTTGCTCAGTGAATTTAAATTACTGAGCGAGCTTTGAAATCATTGGATCGATTCAAAAAGTCTCTCGATATTCAGTAGCGGCATTGAGTCATTAAATAGTTAATTAAGTAAGTATTTTTAGCATAGTAAAAACTGCCTTTATATCAAGTTTATTACTGTGAAAAATTCAAATTTAGAGATTTGAAATAATGGAACAAATGGATTCGTTAATAAAAGATTCTGTAAATAAAAAACGCATTTTAAATAATACTAAAGGCTCGTTAACTTTTAAGTTGGCTAACGGAGTTTGGCGTAAGCGTTTTCCTTCTCGTTTGGCGGCTGGGATTTTTCTTGCGAATTCAATTGTTCCTATCGCAATGGCGGGCCCTACTGGTGGTACCGTTGTTGGTGGTCAAGGTAATATTAATTACGGTGGAAATACTACCCAGATTAATCAGAATACGAATAATCTAGTCATTGATTGGACCAGTTTCGATGTAAACACCAACGAAAGCGTAATCTTCAATCAACCTACCTCCCAATCTATTGCAGTAAATAACGTACTTAACAATCAGGCCAGTACTATTTCTGGTTCCATTCAAGCAAATGGCTATGTAGTTTTAGTCAATTCATCGGGTGTTATTTTTACGGAATCATCGACCGTTGATGTCGGTGGGTTAGTTGTCAGTGGTTTAGCAATAAATACCGACGCTTTTCTTAATGGTGAGTTTGATTTTAAAGCGGTTGAAAATGGTGATGGATTTGTTGTTACCAGCGGGGTAATTAATGCTGCTAGTGGCATCGTATTGCTTGGTGAATCTGTAGAAAATACCGGTACTTTAATCAGTGCCGGTGTTGTGAATCTAACGGCTGCAGATGAAGTTCTTCTTACTTTTGACGAAGGCGGCGTTATCGGTTTAAAGGTTAAAGAAGAGCTTTTAACCAACGATTTAGGCGTAGATGCGGCCGTTCTTAACACCGGTAAAATTGAAGCGGGCTCTGTTGTTTTAGATGGGCGAGTGAGTGCTGATCTTTTTGCAAGAGCGGTAAATAACGAAGGAATTATTAAAGCCGGTGGTATCGATACCAGTGGCGGAAAAATTCGTTTAACCGGTATTGGTAGCGACGTCATTAATACCGGAACACTAGACGCTTCTTCGGTAGTTCATGAAGGCGGTTCGATTCATGTCGAAGGTGACCGCGCAATTGTCGATGGCATTGTTGATGTTAGCTCGGTAGAGGCATCTGGTGGCCAAGTTCGAATTCTTGGTGATGCTGTTGGTCTTGTTGGGAATGCGAATATTGATGCCAGCGGTGCAACTGGCGGCGGAGAAGTATTAATCGGTGGGGATTACCAAGGTGCTAATCCTGATATTAGAAACGCAGAAGTTACCTACATTGGTAGCGATACCGAAATCAATGCAAGCGCTATCGAAAACGGTGATGGTGGCCGTGTAATTGTCTGGGCCGACGATACCACAAGATTTTATGGCGATATTAAAACCGAAGGTGGTAATGAAGTTGGCGACGGTGGCTTTGTAGAAACTTCGGGTAAACGTTATGTAGATCTGAGAGGGCAGGTTTCCGCACGAGCTGAAAATGGTACAGCAGGTCAATGGTTAATTGATCCGACTAATATCGAAATTGTTGCGTTTGACGATGTCAGTGATGGTAGAGATCCAGTTCCATCTACCGATGATGGTATGGGGAGCGTAGATTTTACTCCCGGCGTTACGGACACGAATTCTATTATTGTTGCTTCTAATATCACCGATGCCTTAAATGGTGGATCCTCCGTCGAGATAACTACGAATAGTAATGGGCCAGATGACGGTGATATTACGGTTTCTACTGATCTATTCGTAGATCCCACAAATGATGTGACCCTTACCTTAACTGCTGATAACAACATTAATGTTAATGCAAGTATAGGAATAGAGCCTCCTCTTGATCCTCTCAATCCTCCTGTTGGGAACGCGGGATCCGTCAGTGTCACGTTAACCGCAGTCAATAACGTCAATATTGGAAGCGACTCTACTGTTGTGACTGTCAGAACTCGGGGAGGTAATGTTACTGTTGATGCTGGCTCTGATGACGGCATGGGTGTGTTCTCTGGAGGAGGTGTAACTCTATTTTCGGGGTCTGAAATTAACACCGGTGGTGGAGATGGTTTAGACGCAGGTTCTGTAAGTATACGCACAGGCGGTGCTATTGATATATCTGGGAATATTGATACCTCTGGCTCTGACGGCATAGATAGTGAAAATGCTAGCGAGATCCCGGGTGGCGCAGGCCAAAATGCAGGTGATGTTTCGTTCATCTCATTTGAAAATGGGGTTAATGTATCAGGTGATATTACTGCCGACGGTGGTAATGGCGGTAGGGGAGCTGATGGGTTCGATGGTAACCCTGGCGCTGAACGTGGAGCGAGCGCAGGAGGGGCAGGCGGATCAGGTGGTAGTGTCTCTTTAACTGGTGAAGAGGTAGTTATTGCATCTACGTCAGAGATTAACTCTATTGGTGGGGGTGGTGGCACTGGCGGCGAAGCTTTTGATAGATCTAATGACACTGATGTAGGAGGAGATGGAGGTGTTGGTGGTCAATCGGGTGATTTGACAGTTACTGCTTCTTCTAATTTCTCTTATAGCGGGGTTGTTCTACTTGTTGGGGGTGACGGGGGGAATGGAGGTAATGGAACTTCCGGTCGGAATGCTTCAGGTGGATCTGCAGGGAATGGAGGTGACAGTGGAACGTTCAACATTTCAAATGCTCAAGATGTGATTATATCCGGTGCTATTGATTTAGTTTCGGGCTCGGCAGGCGATCCAGGTGCAAACGGTAATGGATCAGGCTTTGGTACAGCAGGCGCTCTTGGTGAAGTCGGTGCTGTTGGAATATCTGCAGACGGTGTTATTACCTTTAATGGTACTTCGGCTGTAAATACTGGCGGTGGCGCCCTCACAATCACTTCTAATTCCAGTTTTACAAGCAGTGGGTCGATTGCAACAGAAAGTGGTAATGTCAATATTACCGCAGTTGGTGCTATTGATATTCAGGGTAATATTAATTCCAGTGCTCTTGAAGAGAATGTTAATGGCGGTGATGTCAGCGTCACATCTAGCTCCTCTTCAATAACCTTAGGTACTGAGTTGGTACCTCTTGATATTACCTCCTCCGCCTTTGGCGGCTCTGGTAGCGGGGGTTCTATTACCTTTAATTCTCGCAACAGTATTGTTGTACGTAATTCAAGAATTACCTCACGCTCCGATGCCGTTAGTGCAACGGAAGGTAACAATGACATTAATTTTAATGTTGCCGGAGATCTCGTTTCTTCAGACCTAGACATTGACTCTACGGTTACCCTAGACGCCGATATCATTAATGCCAGTGTGGGTCGTGGTGATGACCTTTTGTCAGTGATGGATGACACCGCGTCTGTTGTTGCCTTTGGTGCAACGCTGAATGAGAGAACAGGTGATTTAATATCTATTGAAACTAGCTCTTTGGATGATTTGGTAACAGTAGACGTAACTGACGCGGGAGACTTATTTAGTTTCTCAGGTGCAAGTGCCTCCATTAACTTAGGTGCTGGCGATGATACTTTAAATGTTTCTAGTAATAATCTAAATATCAGTGCGACTGGAGAGGTTTCTTTAGCGTCTACGGGCTCTGGAACTGTAACCCTTCTGGGTGTAGAGGCCTTTGACAATATCGGAACCCTTTTGGGCAGCGATACCGATGAGAGTTTTGTGTTAACGGGCACAACGGTTACGGTAGATACCGTTCTAGATACTAGCTTTACCAACGTTTCTGTTGTAGATGCTGGCAATGGCACCGATACCGTTGATATCAATATCGATAATGCTTCTTTGGGCGTTTCTGGTTTTACAACCGATTCTGGCGTTCTTGTTACCAACGCAGAAACCATCAACAACACCGGCACATTAACGGGCAGCAGTGGGCT
>NZ_BAAGIE010000041.1:0-25224 GCF_054658275.1 Sessilibacter sp. MAH3
TTCCAATTTCTTCACAATTTCAATCACTTACCGTTCTTGAAATTGGCGACACATCCTTGTGTCGCGAGAAACTCTAGCTTAATCAGAGTGTTCTATAATGATTTGATCACTGATTGAAATCGATATTATGTTTTTATCTTCAAAAATTATAATTAACTAGGATTCTCACCGGGATCGATATATTTACGTTGTTAGAAGCTTTCTCAACGAAATTTCAATTTTTTAACAAATGCTAAATCTTAGATGTAGAATAAATTTTAAAAGTATTTGAATACGTATCGATAAAAAAGGTAGTTTGGGAGAGGACAATAAAAAAAGCCCGGTGGGCCCGGGCTATTAATGATGGATTAGGCAGTTTTTACAACAAGGAAACATCAAATGGTAGCGATTGTATATGTTCAATATGCAATCTAAGTCAACTTCGGGCAATGGGTTCAACTAAAAAACACGTTTTAATTAAAAGGAATAAATCCCATTAATTAAAACGTAAGCCTCTTTCAATCTAGTTGAACCACAAGTTAACTACCATCTAACCGTAAACAAATTTTAAGGATTTGTTTGTCTAACCATTTAATCAATATCAAACCCAGTCGCGATCTTGTAAAAAATATTCCGTTAAGCGTGCTTCTTCACTACCAGGCTCCGGAGAGTAGTTATATTCCCAGCGTACTAGAGGCGGTAGAGACATTAAAATAGATTCGGTGCGGCCGCCGGTTTGCAAACCAAACAAGGTGCCTCGGTCAAACACAAGGTTAAATTCAACGTAGCGACCGCGACGGAATAATTGGAAGTCTTTGTGTTTTTGTTCGTAAGGTGTGTTTTTACGTTTTTCTAAAATAGGGCAAATGGCTTCGGCGTAGCTGCTACCAACCGATTGTATAAAGGCGAAGGATTTCTCAAAACCCCACTCGTTTAAATCATCAAAGAATAAACCGCCAATACCGCGGGGTTCGCCGCGATGTTTTAAGTGGAAGTATTCATCACACCATTTTTTGAAGCGTGGGAAGGTTTCTTTGCCAAAAGGCTCACAAGCGTTTTTCGCGGTTTGGTGCCAATAAACACAGTCTTCTTCAAAACCGTAATAAGGGGTTAGGTCATAACCGCCGCCAAACCACCAAACGGGTTCTTCGCCTTCTTTTTCGGCAATAAAGAAACGCACGTTTGCGTGGCTCGTAGGTCCAAATGGGTTTTCTGGATGAATAACCAGTGACACACCCATGGCTTCAAAATTGCGCCCGGCAAGTTCCGGGCGATGAGCCGTAGCAGAGGCTGGCATTTGAGCACCGGTGACATGAGAAAAGTTGACGCCGCCTTTTTCAATAACACCGCCGTTGGCGATGACACGAGTGCGACCGCCGCCGCCTTCAGGGCGCTCCCAGTTCTCTTCAACAAATTTTGCCTTGCCATCTACTTTTTCTAAAGCGCTGCAAATTTCGTCTTGTACCTTAAGTAAATACGCTTTAACAGCGGCTTTGTCCACGGTGCTCATTGTTTTATGCCTCTTTATTTCGTCCCTAGACGTTAGAAAACTTGCGTGTTGGTATCCGAACCGAACGCGCGCAGTGTAACAAGCAAGAGTATGGAATAAATGAGATAAATCAAGCGCAACGCAAGACAGCACCGCTTAAAAGGTCGCGAATTTGAGTGGGTGATTGCAAATTACCAACTTGGCCCGGTGCATAATATAAAGGTTCGGCGGGGAAATATTTACGCACTTGCAGTTGGGTTTTTGCCGCGGGTAAGCCGCCGGGATTGGCGGAGGTAGACACAATCGGCCCGCCAAAACGAGTACACAGCGCCTGTACAACCGGGTGATCGCTTACGCGCACAGCCAATGACTGATGCACACCACGAACCCAAGGCGGTGCAGTACCGTTATGGGGAATCACCCAAGTATTTGGCCCCGGCCAAGACTGCTCTAATGTGTGTAAATGTTCATTAGAAAGACCTTTCAAAAACGGTAATAATTGCTCAATATTAGCGGCAACCAAAATAACGCCTTTTTTATAGGGTCTTTGTTTTAAATGCAGAATTTTAAACACCGCCTGCTCATCAAACGGATCACAACCCAAACCCCAAACGGCCTCGGTGGGGTAGGCGACTACCTCGCCACGATGTAGGGCTTGGGTTGCTTGAATAACCTTAGAATTTAAAAGCCAATGCTGCATAGCCAAATTAACCTAATCCAATTAAATAACCAGAGTATATAAGATAGAACAGGGTTAAAACTGTTAGAGAGAAAATAATGGATGATAACGAAATAAAAATAGCACTCTCTAGAATTGCTAACGTGAATGTAGAACGTTTGGTTGCTATTAGTACTAGACAAGCGTTTAGATTATATCCTTTTATTTTTGATGAATCAGGTAGCACCCATTTTATGGGTAGAAATGAAGAGTTTACCCAAATATTGTGGCGTACACTGTGGTTAAGTTTGTGCTTTAAGAAGAGTCTATTAAATGATAACGACTATTTAACCCAACTGTCGGGCACAATTGGTATCGGCAGAAATGCTATGGGCAACAATAGGAATCGATATGCAGCAACAGCAGCCGATGTAATTAGTTCTAACGGCCGTGTAATAGACTTCATTAATTATAATGATAAGTATGAGCATTCCGTTACTCAAGCTGACAATGCTTTTTCTAGGGCTGTTAGAGGAGATCATTTACCTAGCGACTTCTCCAAATATTACAAAATTGCCTTTATAGATGATATTCAAAAATCCCAAAATTTAGAAAGACTCTATACCTATCCATTGTGGAATTTTGAGGTTAAAGGGACATATGAAATTCAGAAATCGTTGATGTATAAATATTTTACCGAACGAAAGTTGGATCTCGAAACAGAAATTTTAAAAAAATTGTTCTCGGGTTTCGATTATAGCGACTATTTAAATCTCAACTGGAAAAAACTGGAAGAAAGAAGAGATTATTTCTCTAAAAGAGATTACCCAAAAGTTGAAAAATATAAACCAGGAACACAATTTACGTCTGAGGTCGCTAGCAACCAAGATCACCTTAATCGCGAACCAATCGCTAAAGCCCTAGCAAATTGGTTAATGGATAAAGCCAATAAAAACCATATTACCATTGGGTTATTTGGTGATTGGGGTATGGGTAAATCAACTTTTGTAGAATTAATAAAAAAACAATTAATACTTGCGAACAATGTTAAACAAACTCGCCAAAAAACCGATGATACTCAATTTATTGTCGCCGAGTTTAATGCTTGGAAATACGAACGGAGTAGCAATATTCAGGCAGGTCTGGCTCACGAAGTGGTTGGTGGTTTACTAAAGGGGCTACCGTGGTATTTAAAATGGGTATTAACGTTTAAATACATTTGGGCCAAACATAAAATTAAACTAATTTGTTTATTTGTTGTTCTTGTAGCGATTTTAATTTTTGGTTTTGTCGCCTCACAGCAAATAAGCGGCGAGGAAAAAATTATACTGTGGGGAATTGATATTGCTGCAATCGCGCTAATTGTAAGAGATCAAGGTAAAAAATTATTAGCCCATCCATTAGCCAAAGATTTTAAAACCTATTTACGCTTACCCCATTTTGGCGAGCATTTGGGTACTATTCCCGTAATGCGGGAGCAGTTAGAAACGTTAATTAAATTACGATTAGAACATTCTCATCGTGATATGCATGCCGGATTTTTTTATGCAAAAAAGCTTGATAACCAACGATTTTTATTAGTGGTTGATGATCTCGACCGTTGCAGTCACGAAGGTGTGGTAAAAACCTTTGAGGCCGTGCGTTTGGTGATGGATTTACCCAATGTAATCGTGATTATTGCCATTGACCAACGCATTGCGTTGGCATCTTTAGCATTGCATTACCAAGATATCTCTAAACATCACCAAGCAGACCCCATTGGCATTGCACGGGATTATCTCGGTAAGGTGATTCATTTACCCATTACACTCGAAGAACCGGCTGCAGACGACGTAGAGAAATTTTTGCGTAATGAATGGCAAAAAGTTGGAGACGTAAAATCCAATAAAGAGTTACAAGATATAGAATCGATAATAAAACCCAAGGTAATAAATGGTTCTATTGGTGATTCTAACGGGCAGCCAATTACCAACAATACAACACAATCTAACGAGGACTCTGGAAACAGTAATAGCGATAATCTAGAAAATTATGGGTCTGACAAACCTGAAAATATCAAATCTAAACCTGATTTGCCACTAGAAAAGCAAGCTGAAAATCATCAAGAAACTCCTCCAGAAGACTTACAAATAATTGAAAGCAGTTATCAAAAAGGCTTAAGCAAACAACAAGAAAAGCTATTTATCGAATGGGTTAAAAGGCTGAATATATCTAACCCGCGCCGGTTAAAACGCTTAACCAATGCTTATGCGTTAATTCGTCATTGTTTTGTGGCAGAAGACGACGTTGAAAAATCGCAGGAAGATCAAAAACCCTACTCGCGATTGGTGATGTTAATTTGGCTGGAGTACGTAAACGAATTAAACCGTAATCAAAGAGCGCAGGTTTTAGAGGTATTTAAATTAAAGGATATTCCAGAATTAAAACTTGAAAAAATCAACGAAAATATAAAACAGTATTTAACCGAAGTGCGTGATTATGTGGGTATGGAAAATATCGAGTTAATTTACAACCAAGTTAAAAACTTTGTGCTACCGGCAATTGATGGTGTAGATCAAGTTGTTGCCACTCCAGATTCTATGTCTTGGTGAATGTCAGATTGGGAAGGTTTTTATGAATTTTTATTTGCCAAAGGAATATGATTATTTACTGCATTTCGTTAACCTATTAAATGATCAAAAAATTGTGGAGATAATTACAACGGTTAATTCTATTTCGCGCGAAGATGCCGAATACCTCAGCCGTTTCTTTTGGCGCATGGTTGATATGTCTATTGAGCTAGAGAACCATACCGGAGCATCGCTATTTGAAGAATCGAACCAGTTTTGGAACGAGAAATTAATGTTGTCTATTTCCGGCTTGATAGAGCAACAAGGTTTTGAGAATGTGTGGAATAGAGTGGTTGATGAGCAATAAAGGTATTTTGCGGATTCAATGTGTTAATTATATATGTGTTCAAAAATTTTATTTAATAATTCTTTCTACCCTTCCGTCGATATGGCTAATTAATCCATCCAGTTCTAGATTTAAAATTTCTACTAATAGTTGCTCAACAGGTATTTGAGTTTTTTCTGCCAATAGGTCGATGCTAATGCTTTCGAAGCCGATGGTGTTGAGAAGTAATTTTTGCTCGGGTGTTAGAGGCAGTTGAGGAGCTGTGTCATTACCATTTAGCTGCTGTAGCTCGATTAATTCTTGGTGTTTTTCGGCTAATAACCCGCTCAGTTCATCAATAATGTCTTGGCTGCTTTCAACCAGTTTTGCGCCTTGTTTTATGAGTTGGTGGCAGCCTTTTGCAAGTGGATTATGAATGGATCCGGGTATGGCGAAAACTTCGCGGTTTTGTTTGAGTGCGGTGTTGGCGGTAATCAGTGAGCCACTTTGAATTTTTGCTTCTACCACCAAGGTACCGAGGCTTAAGCCGGAAATAATTCTGTTGCGCTTTGGAAAACTCGATCTGAGTGGTTTTGCGCCGAGAGGGAATTCTGTGATTAAACAACCACCTCTGTTAATAATTTGTTCGGCCAATGCTCGGTTAGACGCCGGGTAAATTTGGTCAATTCCCGTTGCCATAACCGCAAGGGTTTTGCCCATGGCGTCTAGTGCGCCAAGATGCGCGGCGCTATCGATTCCAAGTGCTAAGCCGCTGGTAATCACAAAGCCATTGGTGGCAAGGTGTTTGGCAAATGCGCGTGCGTTTTGTGTGCCTTGTTCCGAGCAGTTACGACCACCAACAATTGCGAGATTGGGTAGATGCAAAGCGGTGGTGTCACCTTTGGTGTAAAGAACCGGGGGCGGGCTGGATATCTGCGCTAATAATCTTGGGTAATTATTACTGCCAAATTCAATCACATTGGCGTTTAAATCTTGCAGTCGCAGAGCGGTTTTACTCAAACATTGTAGTAGTTCTGAGTTTTCTGGGTGGTTGATATAAGCCTTAAATAAGGCCGCAGAGTCGGGTTTTAGCAGTTGAAAAACGTCATTGGGATGCTTGAGAAGCTGCTCGGCATTTTGGTGAGCGCAAAGTTGTTTGATCAACTCAGTTGGCGATTTAAACGAGAGTTGCTCTAACAAAAGTGCCGCAAGTTGCGAGTTAGAAAAGGAGCTTTCAGGAAGGTAATCGCGAAGATTGATAGTTGGTTGAATCACACGCCCTCCTTGGCGTTAAGCTCCGATGTGCGGTACGTTTTTCAGAAGTTGCGTACCGGGCTGTAAAGCTTGTCGTTTACGTTAATGGGGCGCTCGGCCTCTAAAATTAATGCGTAGCTGACTTTCTCGAAAGTTCTAAACACCATGGCGATACCAACACGTTCTTCTGGCAATTGCACAATGGAATCGGCAATGCGGTCGCGAATGGTTTCGCCTTCTTTATAGATGGCTAGCACATCACCGGGCTCAAGTTGCTCGCGAACGCCTTTATTCAGCACTAACACGTCAAACTTACCAGCGTGGGTTAGGCCGTCTTGAACTTCTAGGATTAGACCCTGGAAGTTCTCATCATCAGGAGCTGATGGGAAAAAGGTTGGATCGATTGCGCGTTCTTCGTTGGGTAATAAGCGATCACCAACGGTAATTTCAGCGGCCATACGGTTAATCTGCATGGTAGCAACTTCGCCTTGTAAGGCATTTAACCGGGCGCTGCCAACATCTTTGGATCGATATCCCAATACTTCTTTGGTTAATGGATCGACGTATTCATCGCCCAGACGGTAAAGGTTGTAAGCAGAAATATCGGGATTAAACTCGCCCCGAGCGTAGACCTTGTCGCCAGCACCGAGCAGGATGCGTTTTTCTTGGCCGCCGAGCACATAAGGAGCGTGTTCAAAAGTTGGCTTTTCTAACACACGATTCTGATTTAAGAATGCGTTGATAACGTCTAACGGAATGGCAGGAATGGCTTCTTCCAGCGGAATTACGCGTACCGCAGGCGCTAATTTAACGGTATTGGGATCGCCGCCAACGGAGCGTCTGGGGGTTAGGCGTTGCGTGCGCTTGTCGATAGTTAGGCGAGGCTGACCATCGAGATAAACCAAGCGAACCACATCACCGGGGAAAATAAGGTGAGGGTTGTTGATTTGCGGGTTTACATGCCAAATTTCTGGCCACATCCAAGGATTTTCGAGGAAGGTTGCTGAGATATCCCAGAGCGTGTCGCCTTCAACAACGATGTATTCGTCGGGGTGGTTCTGGCGTAATTGCGCCTGTGCTAGGGCATCAACACTGAACGAAAAGCTTAAAATAGCACTGGTGATAGCTGAAAAAACGAGCTTTTTGAAGCGAATTTTCATGGAACGCGATCCTATGCACTTGGTTTAACCAAGTTCGTTTGGGTATTTGCAAGGGCTTAAAGAGCTAAGTCTCTAAGCACGAAAGTCCTTTGGCAATAGCCGCATCTATAACGACTGTGATATTTTAGCCAAATAACCCAGCAGGTTGATCGGCCAATGTTGCAAAACAAGACTTAGTCACAATATTTGCTTTGACATACGGCAGAAAATCGACGCTTTTTGCATTCTGGTCGATAATTTGCGGTGAGACACCGCGTATTTTTAGTCGCGAGACTAAAAACTGGGACTTTTCTGCAGTAAAAATCCGAGCCTGATCATAATGTTAGCAGCGGTTGTTGCGTATTTGCTAGAGGTTTGTCACAAAGGCATCGGTCAAATCCGTTTAATCCTGAATATCATTGGTATAAAAGTATGGCATTGTTAGAGATTTTAGAGTTTCCAGATCCACGTTTGCGCAAGGTGGCTGAACCTGTCAAAGAAGTGGATGATGGTATACGTAAAATCATTGATGATATGTTCGAGACCATGTACAACGCGCCAGGCATCGGCCTTGCGGCGACGCAGGTCAATATTCACCGCCAAATTATCGTAATTGATGTCTCAGAAGACCAAAGTGAGCCACGGGTATTTATCAATCCAGAAATTCAAGTTGTTGATCAAGACTTATTCAGCTACGACGAAGGTTGTCTTTCTGTACCGGGATTTTACGAAACCGTTGAGCGCCCTAAGCATGTGACCGTAAAAGCGCTTGATCGTAACGGTGAAGCCTTCGAGATTCATCCAGAAGGTTTGCTAGCGGTGTGTATTCAGCATGAAATGGATCATTTGTCGGGTAAGTTATTTGTTGATTACATTTCGCCCATGAAGCGCGATCGCATTCGCAAAAAACTCGAAAAACAACATCGCTTACAAGCGTCTTAAACAACAGATTCTTGAAAGCTCAGTTGCGCATTAATGAGCTTTATATTCAAGTGTTCTGTTTTATGTTTGGGTGTCGTGGCTGGGCCGCGATACCTCATAAATCATCATCACACCAAATTCGTTTTCTTTTTTCAGACTTCTCGTTTTTCATCTTTCCCGGTGAATCGTTATAATCGCCGCCTTTAAGCCAGACATAACTAAGATGTAAGTGCTTACACACAAAATTTCTGAGATCTAACGTGACCCAATCTTCTTTGAATATTGTTTTTGCCGGAACACCGGATTTTGCCGCTGCACATTTGCAAGCTCTTCTAGAAAGCCATCACAAGGTTATTGCCGTTTACACACAACCCGATCGCCCGGCGGGACGCGGTAAAAAGCTGCAAAAGAGCGCGGTTAAGCAAGTCGCCGAAGCTTACAATTTACCGGTTTACCAGCCCCTGAATTTTAAAGCGCAAGAAGATCGCGACCAGTTGGCGGCATTAAGTGCCGATATTATGGTGGTTGTGGCCTACGGTTTAATTCTTCCTGTAGCGGTACTAGAAACACCACGCTTAGGTTGTGTAAACGTGCACGCATCACTTTTGCCGCGCTGGCGAGGTGCTGCGCCGATTCAACGTGCGGTTGAGGCCGGTGACGCAGAAAGCGGCGTGACCATTATGCAAATGGAGAAGGGGCTTGATACCGGTCCCATGTTGGAAGTGGTTAAGTGCGAGATAACCGCGACTGAAACCGGCGGCAGTTTGCACGATAAACTCATGAATATGGGATCTCCGGCGTTGATTAAAGCCTTGGATGACCTCGCGTTAGGTAAGGCTGTGCCCGAGGTTCAAGATCACGATGCGGCCAACTATGCTTCTAAAATTGAAAAGCCCGATTTGGATATAAACTGGCAGGAATCAGCCGAGATTATCGAGCGTAAAATCCGCGCGTTTAATCCATTTCCGGTGTGCTTTAGCGACCTTAATGGTGATCGTATTAAGCTGTTTGATGCCAAGGTGGTTTCATCGACACAATCAAGCAATCCAGGGGAAATTCTCTCAGTGGATAAGTCTGGAATCGCGGTAGCTTGCGGTGAAGGTGCGCTGGTGTTATCGAGAATTCAGATTCCTGGCAAAAAACCTATGGCAATTGCCGATCTACTTAATGGTTACAGCGATAAATTTCAGCCGGGATTTGTTTTTAAATCGGCGCTTTAACCTAGGCTTTGATAAGCCAATTCAACATTTACCAACCGTCGGTGATTTCTGGCGGTTGCCGTTTTAGTCCACTGATAAAATTACTTCGCCAATGACCAATGTTCGTCAAATCGCTGCGCTTACTCTAACCAGACTCGCTCGTGATCAAGAAACGCTAGCCCAGTTGTTACCTAATGCCAGCAAACAAGTTGCCGACGTTGATCGTGCTTTATTACAAGATCTCTGTTTTGGTACTTGCCGCTGGTATCCGCGTATCAAGCAAGTGTACTTACAGATGATGGATAAGCCTTTCAAAGAAAAGGATACCGATCTGGAAATGCTGATGTACATCGGTATTTATCAGCTGGGTTATAGCGAAATTGCCGAACATGCAGCAATCAGCGAAACGGTGGACGCTGTTAAAAAATTGCAGAAACATTGGGCGGTTAAATTAATTAACGCACTTTTGCGCCGCTATCAGCGCGAAAAAGATGCGCTTAACCAGCAGGCGATAGACTTTAACGAGCAGGGTTTGTACGCGCATCCTAATTGGTTAATAAAAGCCGTTACCAAATTTTGGCCGAATGAAGCCGAGGAAGTGTTTGCGGCGAATAATGCCCATCCACCGTTTGTGATTCGCGTTAATGCACAGCAAAACACGCGCGATCACTATTTAAGTTTGTTGAGTGATGCAGGCATTGGCGCGACGGCTTGTGAATTTTCAGATGTGGGAATTCGCCTAGACCAACCAACGGCGGTGCAAAACCTACCCGGATTCGAGCAAGCGGCTTGCAGCGTACAAGACGAAGCTGCGCAATTCGCGGCAACCTTATTGGATTTACAACCCGGACAAACCCTATTGGATGCCTGCGCCGCTCCCGGCGGTAAGACATTGCATATTTTAGAGGCCGAGCCCGAGCTTGCCCGTTTGGCGTGTTTGGATATTTCTAACAAGCGCTTACGACGTGTGGAAGAAAATCTGGTCCGTGCCGGTGTTGAGTTTCAATACGACACGGTTTTGGTTCATCAATACGCAGAAGATTCCAGTAAGTCGGTGAGTTTGGTGGCCGGCGATGCCTTGGTGACGGAGCAATGGTGTGATGGGTCGGTGTTGTTTGATCGTATTTTGTTGGACGCGCCTTGCTCGGCAACGGGAGTTATTCGTCGCCATCCCGACATCAAGTTGCTGCGTTTGGCAAACCAAATAGAAACGCTGGCAAATTTGCAGTTAGAAATCCTGCGATCACTGTGGACAAAACTTAAGCCTGGCGGACGCTTGGTGTATGCGACCTGTTCTATTTTTCCCGAAGAGAATACCGAAAACATCGCACGCTTTTTAACAGAACAAACCGATGCTGTTGAGATAAAAATCGATGCGCTTTGGGGAATAGAGCAGATTCACGGCAAACAACTTTTGGCAAAAACCAACGGTCACGACGGCTTTTATTATTGCGTGTTAGAAAAAGCCCAGTGCTAGCTTGCTTTCATCTGCTGGATTTTTAATTAAGGAAACTCTGATTAACCTAGAGTTTCTCGCGACACAAGGATGTGTCGCCAATTTCAAGAACTGTAAGTGATTGAAATTGTGAAGAAATTGGAAATCACATTTTCAATTTCTGCCCTCTGATTAAATCAAGGATGAGTTAATCAGAGGTTCCTTAAGCCTATTAGGCTCAAAAACATGGGTTCAAAAACAACAGTTAATAATCACCATGACGGATAATAACCTTCCCAAAATGTCACCCGAGACGGAATCAGATAATCCGCAAGCGCACATTAAAGCTCTTACCGTGATTCGTGTTTTAGGTTGGGCGAATACTTTAGCGTTTATCATCCTATTAATAACGGCGAAAGGCTCAGCTGAGTGGCATTCGCTTGCCACGAATATCACAGGGGTAATTTGCATCGCTGGCACAGCATTTTTATACGGATTTTCGGCGAAGTTCTTTAATAATACCGAAAAAACCGAGCTAATCAGTTATTTTAAACCCTATCGTTTGGGCACAATGATTTTGATTTTTGGTGCGTTATACGTTTTGGGCATTCGCTACTTGGGTGGTTGATCTTTGCTGATACTGGTTGTGTGAGTCACAAATTGTAGAATTTATGCGACAATGATCAGGATTAGCGTTTTGTTATTTCATTATGAAAATTATTATTCTTGGAGCTGGTCAGGTTGGCGGCACTCTTGCTGAAAACCTAACGAACGAATCCAACGACATTGTCATTGTCGATACCGATGAAGCTCGGCTGCGTGAGTTGCGAGATCGTATCGATATTGGTGTTGTTACCGGCGAAGCTTCGCATCCGCGAACCTTGATTCAAGCCGGTATTGAAGATGCCGAAATGTTGATTGCCGTTACCAGTAACGACGAAATCAACATGATCGCCTGCCAAGTGGCGCACAGTCTATTTAATACCCCCACCAAAATTGCTCGCATTCGCCAACGCGCCTACCTCGATAAGCCTGAACTCTTCAAAAACGACCGAATTCCCATTGATGTTTTAATCAGCCCAGAGAAACTGGTCTCGGACAATATCTATCGTTTAATTCAGCAGCCCGGCGCGCTACAGGTTTTGGATTTTGCCGACGGTGCGGCGCAGCTAGTGGCGGTAAAAGCCTATTACGGCGGGCCGCTGGTTGGGCAAGAGTTACGTTATTTACGTCAGCATATGCCTGCGGTTGATACGCGAGTGGCGGCGATTTACCGACGCAATCGCGCCATCATGCCGGAAGGCTCCACGGTTATCGAAGCCGACGACGAAGTGTTCTTTATTGCCGCACGCAGCGATATTCGCGCGGTAATGAGTGAGCTGCGCAAGTTAGAACGTCCGTACCGACGCATACTCATTGCTGGCGGCGGTAATATCGGTGCTGGTCTTGCGCAACAGTTAGAAAAATCCTACGGCGTAAAAATTATCGAATACAGCCGTGAGCGCAGCCAGCATTTGGCCGAACAGTTAACCCATACCATTGTTTTACACGGCAGCGCTTCCGATCAAGATTTGCTGGTGCAAGAAAACATCGAAGATACCGATGTGTTTTTAGCGCTCACCAACGACGACGAGGCCAACATCATGTCGTCGATGCTCGCCAAACGTTTGGGGGCACGTAAGGTGATGGCGTTGATTAACAATCCAGCCTATGTTGATTTAGTGCAGGGCGGTGAAATTGACATTGCCTTCTCTCCACAGGTTACCACCATCGGCAGTTTGCTCACCCATGTTCGCCGTGGCGATATGGTTAATGTGCATTCCCTTCGCCGTGGCGCGGCAGAAGCCATCGAGGTTATCGCTCATGGCGATGAAAAATCATCGAAAGTGGTTGGAAAAACACTGGATACCATCGATCTACCGCAGGGCGCGACAATTGGCGCTATCGTGCGTGAAGAAGAGGGCGTTCCCAAGGTGATTATCGCTCACGACGACACGGTGGTAGAAAGCGGTGATCACGTAATTGTTTTCTTAGTTGATAAAAAATTCACCCGCGACGTAGAAAAACTGTTCCAGGTTGGATTCAGTTTCTTTTAGCGTTCATCTGCAAAGGCAAAAACAGTAACTCATGCATTTTGGCGTAATTTCTCGGGTTTTAGGCGTGCTTTTGATGCTGTTTAGCTTAACGCTAATGCCGCCTGTGGGTGTGTCTTTATGGTTTAACGACCAGAGTTACCCGGCTTTTTTGCTCGCCTTTCTTATCACCTTTTTTACCGGATTTTTATTCTGGTTACCGTTTTATAACCTCAAGCAAGACCTTCACACTCGCGATGGTTTTATCATCACGGCACTGTTTTGGTTTGTACTGGGGTTGTTCGGATCGCTACCTTTTTTATTCTCGCACAGTCCGAACCTGTCGTTTACCGATGCTTTGTTCGAATCCCTATCAGGATTAACCACCACCGGTGCAACGGTGATTACAGGTTTGGATGATCTACCTAGGGCTATTTTGTATTACCGCCAGCAGCTGCAATGGTTGGGAGGCATCGGGATTATCGTGATTGCCGTTGCCATTTTGCCGATGTTAGGTGTTGGTGGTATGCAACTGTATCGCACCGAAGCGCCCGGACCGGTTAAAGACTCAAAATTAACACCGCGCATCACCGAAACCGCTAAGGCACTGTTTGTTATGTATTTTAATCTGACGCTGCTGTGTGCTTTGAGTTACTGGGCCGCTGGAATGACGTTGTTTGATGCCATTGGCCATGCCTATGCAACGGTGGCCATTGGTGGATTCTCCACTCACGACGCCAGCATCGGCTACTTTGATAGCCATTTAATCATGGCGATTTGCATGGTGTTTATGGTGCTGTCGGGCATTAACTTTGCGCTGCACTTTTTTGCTTGGCGTGAGCGCCAGCTTAAGCATTATTTGAGTGATCCCGAATGCCGCTTCTATTTAAAAGTGATTGTTTTTGGCATGGCGGTGACGGTGTTTTACTTGGTGATCACTAATACCTATTCACCCACCGTAGCTTTCTGGCAGGGCAGTTTTGAGCTGGTTTCATTACTGACAACCACCGGATTCGGTGTGGCCGATTTCAGTATTTGGCCAGCATTCCTACCGTTTTTCTTGTTCTACATGTCGTTTATGGGCGGATGCGCGGGTTCCACCGGTGGCGGCATGAAGGTAGTGCGTGTGCTGCTGGTGTTAAAGCAGGGAATGCGTGAACTGAACCGACTGATTCATCCCAATGCCGTCATCAGCGTAAAGTTTGGCAACAAAGCTGTGCCCGATCGAATCGTCGATGCGGTTTGGGGATTCTTCGCGGTGTACGTTATTTCGTTTATGTTTATGTTTTTGCTGTTGTTGGCAACGGGTTTGGATTTTCTGACATCGTTTTCGGCAGTTGGCGCTAGCATTAACAACCTAGGGCCGGGGCTGGGTGAGGTGGCGACCCATTATCGCGATATTCCCGATACCGCGAAATGGGTGCTGTGTTTTGCCATGTTGCTGGGTCGTTTGGAAGTGTTCACCTTGTTGGTACTCTTCTCGCCCATGTTTTGGAAGCGTTAAACCTTTTGACGGAAAAACAAGCTCAAGCCAAAAAGCACTGCTGCACTTAACACGATTGAAGGGCCAGCTGGTGAGTCCCACCAGTAAGAAGCAGTCAGCCCGCCTGCTACAGCCACGATACCTACAAGGCTTGCCAAAACCGCCATCTGTTCAGGGGTTTTGCTCAGGCGACGACTGGCCGCAGCGGGAATAATCAGCAGGGCCGTTATCAATAAAACGCCCACCACCTTCATGGCTATGGCAATCACCAGCGCCATTAACAACATTAAAAACGTTCGAACCTGAAACACATTCACGCCTTCAACTTTGGCTAGATCTTCATCGACGGTGAGCGCCAATAGTTTGCGCCATAAAAAGCACAACGCGGTAATCACAAAAGCACTTACCGCAGAAATGGTGAGTAGGTCGGTTAAATTTACCGCCAACAAATCGCCAAACAAATACGCACTTAAATCGATACGAATGCTCGACTGCAAGTTTGCGATAACCAGTCCGAGAGCAAGGGTTGAATGCGAAAGAATACCCAGAAGTGTGTCGGTAGCCAGCACTCGTTTTTGTTGCAGCATGACTAGGATTAACGCCAGCAACAAACACCCGCAGGTTACGGCAAGGTTTAGATTAATCGAGAGTAACCAACCAAAGCTCACACCCAACAGCGCCGAATGAGCAAGCGTATCGCCAAAGTAAGCCATCTTGCGCCAAACAATGAAGCAACCTAAAGGGCCTGCAACCAAGGCAACGGAAATTCCGGTTAAGATCGCCAGGATTAAAAAGTCAGGCATGGATTAGGTTTCGCTCTCGTGGGGGTGATCACAAATACCATTATCATGACTGTGATCGTGATGATGTGTGTAAATCGCAACGCCGGCGTCGGTTTGGCGGCCAAATAACTCTAAAAACGCAGGATCATCACTGACATTTTCAGGATGTCCCTGGCAACATACATGATGGTTTAAGCAGACAACGGTATCGGTCTGCGCCATGACCAAATGCAAGTCATGAGAGATCATCAGTACGGCGCAACCAAGCTCGCCGCGTAAATCGCCAATCAATCGATAGAGTGTTGATTGCCCGGCAATATCAACGCCTTGCACGGGCTCGTCCAAAACCAAAAGGTCGGGCTTTCTTAAAATAGCGCGAGCCAGCATCACGCGCTGTAATTCACCGCCCGATAACTGCGCCATAACGTGTTTGCCAATATCGGGAACCTTTACTCGCTCTAGAGCCTCAGACACTTCTGCTTTATTGGCGCCGGTTAATGCTAAAAAGCGTCGTACATTCAATGGCATACTACTATCAAGGCTAAGTTTTTGCGGCATGTAACCCACCGATAAATTCGGTTTAGTAACAATACTGCCTGAGTCAGCATTGACTAGGTTCAGCAAAATTCTGACAAGAGTGGTTTTACCGGCACCGTTTGGGCCAATCAGAGTTAGAATTTGCGCCGGAAGAATTTCGATATCGACTTTATCGAGAATGATTTTGTTGGCGCGTGAGAAACAAATGTCTCTAGCCTTGATCAGTGGCTGATCGAGCGCAACATTGGAAGATTGCAATTAAAACTCCTAAAAACTTGGCGGTGAGAGTGACTTCGCCGCGACAGGTGGCGTATCTTAGACCATTTCCACAACCAGTGTTTAATTAGATTAACGAAAAGAAAGTAACAGGGAATATTCACCTTTGAGTTTGTTATCCAAAATGTTTAACCACGCTTTTCGTGTGTTATTGAGCGTCACTTTAATTGCACTATTTTGTGCAAAGGTAAATGCTGGGGAAGCTAAGCCCGTTGTTTTAGCCAGCAACCAGCCTTTATATTTGTTGCTGCAAGAGCTTTTACAAGATCGCGCCGTCGTCACTCGACTAATGCCGTTGGGTGTAAGTCCGCACGGTTTTCAAATGAGCTTTTCACAACGCAACTCGGTTGCCAAAGCCGATACGGTGGTTTGGGTCGGTGCGAGTTTGGAGCCGTTTTTGTCGGGTGTGTTGAGCACTAAGGACAACATTAATACCAGTCAGCTAACGGGTATCGTATGGCCGGTAGGTTATGCAGAGAGTCATGTTCATGAAGGCCATGATGATCACGATCACGGCGCCTATGACCCTCACCTGTGGTTAAACCCCGATAACAGTCTTGTTATTGCCAAGGCGGTGATTGAACATCTTAACGACAATGAGTTGCTGACAGCCTCAGACAAAAAAGCATTAGACGAACAATATCTGAGCTTCGAAGCGTCCATTCATCAGCTCAACAATGAACTTAGCCAGCAATTACAGCCTGTTCACGACGTGCCTTTTGTGGTGTTTCACGACGCACTCGGGCATTTTCAGCAGCGATTTGGTTTGCAACAGTACCAAGTCATTACCAAAACACCGGAGCAGAGACCTGGCGCAAAGCATCTTGCAGAGCTGCGTAAAACACTCACTCATGCACAGTGTTTGCTGGTTGAACCCTATTACCGACAATCCCAAGCGTTAAGATTGCGCGATGAATTCGCGTTAACCATGGTTGAAATTGATATCCTAGGGCAAAACGCAACTAGCTATAGTGATTTAATAAAAACATTGGGACATCAATTTCAGCAATGTTTAAGTGCTAAACCCTAGTTTACAGCGCGATCCAAATACGCTTTTTTATCCGATCTACATTTAAGTTTTAAAAAATATTATGGCAGACAAGACCCCACCGTTAATTCTCATTGATGGCTCATCTTATTTATTCCGTGCTTTCCATGCGCTTCCACCACTGACCAACAGTAAGGGCCAACCAACGGGCGCCATCAAGGGTGTGGTTAATATGCTGCGGCGTATGGAGAAAGACTATCCAAACAGTCCCGTCGCGGCCGTGTTTGATGCCAAAGGCAAAACCTTTCGTAACGATATGTACTCCGAGTACAAAGCTCATCGTCCGCCAATGCCCGATGATTTGCGCAGCCAAATAGAGCCGCTGCACAACATTATTCGAGCCATGGGCATTCCGCTGCTTATTATTGATGGCGTAGAAGCCGACGATGTCATTGGAACCCTAACGTCCCAAGCTATTGAGCACGGTTTAGAGGTGGTGGTTTCCACCGGTGATAAGGACATGGCGCAACTGGTGAACAGTCACGTCACCTTGGTTAACACCATGACTGATACAACCATGGATATCGCGGGTGTTGAAGCTAAGTTTGGTATTCCACCGGAGTTAATCATTGATTACCTCGCATTAATGGGTGACAAAGTTGATAACATTCCGGGCGTTGCCGGTGTTGGCGAAAAAACCGCGTTGGCTCTGCTGCAAGGTTTGGGCGGTTTAGATGACATCTACAACAACCTGGAAAAAATCAAAGAGCTTTCCTTCCGCGGTGCCAAAACCATGGCCCAAAAGCTCGAAGAGCATAAAGAGAACGCCTACCTTTCTTATCAGTTAGCGACCATCAAAACCGATGTTGATTTAGACATCACCTTGGGTGACTTAAAACCCGAACCAGAAGATCATCAAAAACTGCTTGAGCTATTTACCGATCTGGAATTTAAAAGTTGGATTCGCGAGCAAGAGAACATTATTGCCAATCCACAACTTGCTGAAACACAAAACAACAACGAATCGGAGACAAGCGCCGCAAATTACCATGTGGTATTTGAAGAATCTGAATTGGATGAATGGCTTAAAAAACTGAGTGCGGCCGACATCTTTGCGTTTGATACCGAAACCACCAGCCTAAATTATATGGAAGCACAAATCGTTGGTGTTTCTTTTGCCATTAATGCCGGTGAAGCGGTCTATGTGCCGTGCAGCCACGATTATGTGGGGGCGCCCGAGCAAATCTCCAGAGACGTATTGCTCACCAAACTTAAGCCATTGTTAGAAAACCCAGCACTTAAAAAAGTGGGGCAAAACCTTAAATACGATCGCAGCGTATTATTGAATCACGACATAGATTTACAAGGTATCGAGTTTGATACCATGCTCGAATCCTACGTTTTAAATTCCGTCGCGACACGTCACGACATGGATAGCCTTGCGGAATTTTATTTGGGTAAGCAAACCATTCATTTTGAAGATATTGCTGGCAAAGGCGCTAAGCAGCTGACCTTTAATCAAATTGAAATCGAAAAAGCAGGCCCATACGCTGCCGAAGACGCCGATATTACGCTGCAACTGCACCAAAAATTATCGCAAGAATTAAGTGACGAAAAATCACTTGAGAGCGTTTTGAAAAATATCGAAATGCCGCTGTTACCGGTTTTATCAAAAATAGAAAGAACCGGTGCGTTAATTGATACTGATTTGTTGCAAAAGCATTCCCAAGAATTAGAAGTTCGATTAAAAACGCTAGAGAAAGACGCCTATGAAATGGCAGGCGAAGAATTTAATCTGGCGTCGCCCAAACAATTGGGTACAATTTTATTTGAAAAACTAAACATTCCGGCCATTAAAAAAACCAAAACCGGAACGCCATCAACCGCTGAAGATGTTTTACAAGAATTAGCATTGGATTATCCGTTGCCAAAATTACTGCTGGAATATCGCGGATTGGCAAAACTAAAATCGACCTACACCGATAAATTGCCATTAATGCGCAACGAAAAAACCGGTCGAGTACATACGTCTTATCACCAAGCGGTTACTGCAACGGGTCGATTATCGTCGTCCGATCCAAACTTACAAAACATTCCAATTCGTAATGCCGAAGGCCGACGTATTCGCCAAGCGTTTATTGCGCCCGAAAATTATAAAATTCTAGCGGCGGATTATTCGCAGATTGAATTGCGAATAATGGCGCATTTATCCGGCGATAAAGGTTTGCTGCATGCCTTCCAAAATGATTTGGATGTGCATAAGGCAACCGCAGCGGAAGTGTTCTCAACCTCGGTTGATGCCGTTACTAATGATCAGCGTCGCAGTGCCAAAGCCATTAACTTTGGCTTAATTTATGGTATGTCGGCGTTTGGTTTGGCAAAACAGCTGAATATTGGTCGCAACGATGCCCAAGGTTACATCGATCGCTACTTCGAAAAATATCCCGGCGTTGCCGAGTATATGGATGAGATTCGAGCCAGCGCCAAAGAACGCGGTTATGTTGAAACCATCATGGGACGTCGGCTGTATTTACCCGAAATTAATTCCACCAATGGTATGCGTCGCCAAGCCGCCGAGCGCACAGCGATCAATGCGCCTATGCAAGGCAGCGCTGCCGACATCATCAAAAAGGCCATGATTTTAGTGGAAGGCTGGTTGCAAGACAGCGCTACCGATGCACGCATTATTATGCAGGTTCACGATGAATTGGTTCTAGAAGTTGCCGAGAGTCAACTGGAATTCGTGAAAGAAAAAGTGTGCGCAATTATGTCGTCGGCGGCTGAATTAAGCGTGCCTTTATTGGTAGAAGCAGGATTTGGAAATAATTGGGACGAAGCCCATTAATTAAATAACAAGATCAATTTAGGAGAGATTTATGAGCATCACAGTTTACGGATCGAAGCCTTCTCCATACGTGCGTCGTATCAGAATGCTGTTGCAAGGCACTGATTTTAAATTTGAAGTTGTCAATGTTTACGACGATAAAACGCGGGCCGAATTTGCCAAATTAACGCCTATTCGCAAACTGCCAATTTTAATTGATGGCGATAAAACGATTTTTGATTCGCACGTAATCGCTAATTACTTGTTAGAAAAACTGGATTTACCAAAACCAACGCTGGATCAACACAATTTAATAAGCGCGGTCGACTCGGTAACCGACGCGCTGATTATTTTATTTTTGGGTAACAACTCAAAATTGGAAACCAGCGAAGACGTGTTGATGTTTAAGCTCCAGCATGAGCGTATTCCAGATAGCTTGGCATGGTTAGAAACACAAGCAAAAGCCGGTGCATTTGAAGAGCTCAACTACGCAACATTGTGTTTGATTACTCTCATCGACTGGGCCGAATTCAGAAAGTTATACTCCTTCGACAAATACCCAACCTTGTTGAGCGTTCGTGATCGCTTCGCCAGTGAACCCGTTGTTACGGCAACAGCGCCCGAATAAAAAAATTGCTCTAAAAAATTACTTTAAACCAACAGAATAAAATGCCCTGAATTACTCAGGGCTTTCTGTATCCGGCGAGGTCTCGATATCTTTGGTTGGTATCGTCAACCATTTCGATAAAACACTTTTCAATTCCTCAACGCCTTCTTTTTTCAGAGAAGAAAAAAGTTGGGCTGAGATTAAATCATCGACATCGGCTTCTTTTAAGTGTTTGCGTACATCTAATAGCGTTGTTTTCGCGGGGCCTTTTTTGAGTTTGTCCGCTTTGGTGAGCAAAATATGGACAGGCATGTCAACTTCTACCGCCCAATTGATCATCATGGTGTCGAACTCTTTCATCGGTTGACGCACATCCATTAGCAGTACTAATCCTTTTAAACTTCTCCTTTCACGCAAATATTGCGATAAATTTTTGTCCCACTCTTTCTTTACTGCTAATGGAACCTTGGCAAAGCCGTAACCGGGAAGATCCACTAAACGCTGTTCGTCCGTAATGTTAAAAAAGTTGATCAGCTGAGTGCGACCTGGGGTTTTACTGGTGCGTGCGAGTTTGCCGTTTCCTGTTAGGCAATTGATGGCACTGGACTTTCCGGCGTTGGAGCGGCCGGCAAATGCTACTTCAGACCCTTGTTCAGGCGGACAAGTAGCGAGAGTTGGTGCGCTTTGAAAGAAAGCGGCTTGGGTAAAATCAAGTTTTGACATAGATCGGCAATTGGGCAGGTCTTCATAAAAATTAGTGCCTTAAGCAAGGCTTTGTATATAATATCGGGCTTTTGAGTTTAGGGGTTAGCAATAACGGTGTATTTTTGCCGGTGCTGCCCGCTGAAGTAGTGTTGGATATCTAAAAAAATAGGCGCAATGCCGCCAACACCTGAGAGAATTTGAACTGACAAACCTTACGGATTAGCCAATGTACAAGACAGTTAAGCAAGTATTCATGGTCGCAGTTTGTTTAATCGGCGCGCAAACAGCTCTCGCCGAAGGCAACGCTGAAGCAGGTAAAGCAAAAACTCTCGTGTGTGCTGCCTGTCATGGTGTCGATGGTAATTCGCCAGCACCAAACTTTCCTAAACTAGCAGGTTTGGGTGATAAATATTTGTACAAGCAATTAACTGATATTAAAGAAGGTCGTCGTCAAGTCCTTGAGATGACTGGCCTACTTACTAATATGAGCGATCAAGACCTAAAAGACATCGCAGCTTATTTCGACAGCCAAACCATGCAGTTGAGCGGTGCTAAACCTGTTGAAGTACTTACCAATGCCGGTGTTAAGGTTGATGGCCTAGAGCTTGGTCGCGAAATTTTCCGCGCCGGTAATAAAGAGACCGGTGTTGCAGCGTGTATGGGTTGCCATTCTCCAACCGCGCAAGGTAATTCACCAGCAGGCTTTCCACGTTTGAGTGGCCAGCACGCACAGTATGTTGAAAAACAGCTACGTGCCTTCCGCGCTGGTGAGCGAACCAATGATGGCGAGCAAGCAATTATGCGCAAAGTTGCTGCTAACCTAAGTGATGCGGAGTTAGTGGGATTAGCAAACTTCATTGCTGGCCTTAACTGATCTAGCATCAATAGAAAAGCGGCTTAGGCCGCTTTTTTTATGTCTGAAACTTATACCTGAAAGATATGCCGAAATATTCGTTCTAAATAGGGTTCAGCTTTTTGGATGTTTGTACAGTTTTTACAGGCCGCTAGAAACTAATAACCAATACCGTGATCCTAAACCTCATAAGAAAATACACATATATTCTTGGAACTGATCTCTATATTTATGTCTAAGGGCCAAGAAAATTTTTACTGGAGAACAAGATAATGCGATTGATAGGAATCACTTTGAGCACTTTCATGATGCTATTAGCGATGGCTTTTGGCGTTCAGGCTCAAGAAGAATACCAAGAAGGTGTTCATTATCAGGTGATCAAGCAACCGGTTCAAACTCAAGATCCCAACAAAATAGAAGTGACGGAAGTGTTCTGGTATGGCTGCGGCCACTGCTTTGCGTTTGAGCCTATGGTCCAGCAATGGGAAAAAACGCTGCCTGAAGACGTATTGTTCGTACAGTCTCCAGCTATCTGGAATGCACCTATGGAAGTTCATGCCCGTGCTTTCTATGTTTCTAAAGCTTTAGGCATTCACGATCAGCTTCATCAACCGCTTTTCAATGCCCTTAATATAGATCGTAAACGACTTGCCAACGAGAAAACGCTTGGTGAATTTTTCGCCGACTTTGGCGTAGATGCAGAAACCTTCAAGAAGACCTACAACTCTTTCGGTGTGGTTAGCCAAGTAAATCAGGCCAATTCACGTGCACGTAGCTACGGTATTCAAGGCACTCCAGAAATCATTGTTGATGGTAAGTATCGAGTAGCTTCAGGTTTGGCTGGCGGTCAAGAAGGTATGTTAAAGGTTGCCAAGTTCTTGGTTGATAAAATCAGAGCTGAAAAGCAAAGTTAAAATATACACAGCTAACAGAATTTACGTTGTTAAGCCCGGTTTATAACTGGGCTTTTTTTTACCTTCAATTTGTCAAATCAACATAGTCCAGTGCCATCTATACTGAATTGTAATTTCAAGTTAGGAGGTATGATGAGCACCAACTGGCGTGACAAATATCTATCGGCGTTAGATGAGCAAGAAACACAACAGCGACGATACCAAAATCAGATCAACAAGCTTCAAGAAAACATTTCTGTACTTGCTCGCGCCTGTGAGACCGTTGATCCTGATCTTGATGAGATTTTTAAAAAAATCATCAGCCGAAGTTCGGGCCCGATTAAGGCCGACAGCCTAGCAACGGTTGCACAAAAGGTGATCAGTCGGCGTGCGACTCGCGAATCGGTAACCAAAGAGGCGTTCGATAACCTTGTCTCGTCATTAATATCGCTGAATCCAGAGTCATCTACAAAACAAAAGATTCAGAAGTTTGGCAAGCAACTGAACCAAAGAGCAAAAAATATTCACGCTTACCCTCAGTTACTGCGCGAGATATCGGAACTTCATTCGAATACACTTAGCGATATCATTGAGTCGCGGCCAACCTGGTGGCAAAAAATTCTAGGCACAAAAGCAAAAATAAAGGAAGAAGTTACACCTCAGAATAACAACCAAGAAAAACCAACTGAAGCTCCTCTCGATAAAAAATCACCCAACGAAACGCCAAAAGAATCAGAGTCGGAAATAATTGAAGGTGAATTTAGTGTAATAGAAGAACCTAAAATAAACCCGCAGCATGATGAGATAGTTGATACGGATGAAGAGATCAGTGATCTTAAGCGAAAAGAAACAGACGATTTTGTAGAGGAAAAATATCGTAAGATCGAAAAAAAAATTGAAGATAATAATTCTCCTGCTTCAAAAGAATTTACCAGTATTGAGCAAAAGGTTGTAAAAATCCTCGATGAGATGATAACCAGTGTTGAAATTGAAGATTGTGTCCGCGAAAAATTCATTGCAACCAAACAACGTTTAGATCATGGGTTGAATTGGTTTGAAGTAGTGGTAGTTTTGGAAGATGTTCGAGATTTGTTTTTACAAGCATTAGCTACGACGAATAAAGAATTCGAAGAATATCTAAATTGGGTTGACGTAGAATTAAAAAAATTAGCGGATTTATACAGTCGAAAAAATAAGATAAAAGCTGAGCAGATAAAAGATTTGCAACATTGCAAAAATAATTTAAACGACGGTTTAAACAAGTTAAAAAGTGACATTAATGAAATTGATACGTTAGAGTTGCTAAAAAACTCAGTGAATGAAGGGTTGGATGAGCTTGCGCAGCAATTTAATACCTTCGATGTCTTTGTTGAAAGCCAAGTGGACGAAAATTATGAAGGAGAGCTCTTAAAACAATTAGAGTTGCTGGCAGAAGAGAATAATAAGATAAAGCAAGAGTTGGAGTTGCATAAGTACAGGTCATTACACGATCCATTGACAGGCTTACCCAATCGTGAAAGTTATAATCAAAAAATATATTTAGAATACGAGCGATGGAAATCTACCAAACAGCCATTAATGATATGTGTGTGCGATATCGATCATTTTAAAAAATTTAATGATTCGTACGGCCATCAAACTGGTGATCGTGTTTTAAAAGTTGTTGCGACAATCTTGAAAAAAGCATTAGGAAATTTGGGGTTAGTTTGTAGGTATGGAGGTGAAGAGTTCGTATTAATTATGGTTAATATCGAAATATCTTTGGCAGAAAAAGCAATTGATAATGCAAGGCAAAAAATTGCCACTACCGCTTTCAGATTTAAAAAAGAACCCATAACCGTTACCGCATCATTCGGGATTTGTGCCTTTAAAGGTGAAAGTACAATAGCTGAAGTATTCGAAAACGCAGACAAAGCACTGTATAAAGCAAAAGATGCTGGGAGAAATTGTGTGATAACACACTCTGAACTAGTGGAAAGGTAAAAACCAGAGAGGAGTAAAACACAGTGAATCTATTGCTTATATTGGGAATATTGTTTATTGCGTTGTTTATTTTAATTCCTGTACTTGAACGTTACGGGAAAAGCTACAGTCCAGAGGAAGTTTCCAAAATTTCCCGTTGGGCCATGCCCTTAGTTGCGCTGCTTATAATTGTTCAAATATTGCTCTATTTTTTTTGGTAAAAATAATTCTAAAAAAGAGTTGTCAGTCAAAAATATATTCCGTATAGTTCGCGCCCTCTTGCCAAGGGGTACA
>NZ_BAAGIE010000042.1:0-23413 GCF_054658275.1 Sessilibacter sp. MAH3
TACGTTAGATACGACTCGCGACTTTATTGCTAGCGGTATCGGCTTTGATCAAATTGGTACCGTGACCAACGTTGGTATTCTTACTGGAACAACGGCAGGTGAGAGTTTTACCCTGTCAGGCACAACCGCCACGGTTGGCTCGGTGGCGGGTACTAGCTTCCAGAATGTTAGCGCTCTCAACGGACTTGGTGGATCAGATACTGTCGATATCAGTGGTCAAAATATTGATCTTTCAATTGGATTAACCACAAATGGTGTGAATTTAATTTCACTTGAAACAATTAATAATATCAACGCGTTAACGGCTGCCACCAATGACGTACTGGCGTTCAATAGTGGTTCGTTAAGCGCAAGTTCTCAGGTTGGTATCGTTTTTAACGCGAATAATGTATTGGGTGATGGTTCTCAGACATTAAATCTAGACTCCTCGACCGTAGATTTAACGTCTACTCGTGACTTTAATGTTGGTGCAGTGGCCTTTGAACAAATTGCCAACGTCAACAATACTGGCACCGTCACAGCAACTAGTGCCTCTGAAAACTTCGTTATTAATGGTAACTCAATTGTAGTTGATACTGTTGCTGGAACCACGTTTAACGATGTTAGTAATTTGCTGGCGGGCGCGGGAACCGATACTGTAGATATTAACTTTGGTAATGCGACTCTTACGGGTACTGCTCTGAATGTCGGTTCTTCTGTTTTGGTGACCGGTATTGAAAACGTTAGCAATACGGGAATTTTAACCGGATCTGCTGGCGACAACACTTTCGTAGAAACTAATGCAAACCAAGTTGCCGCTCAATCCATTCAATTTAGTGAAGTTTCAAACATTAACGGTAGCGGTGGTAATAACTCAGTTAATGTAATTAACTCCGGCGTAACTCTAGGTGGAAGTTCCTTCACCAGTGGTAATAGCATCACCTACACAAACGTAACAACTGCAACTCAGGTTGGTGCCCTAACTGGTACCGCTGGAAATGATAGCTTTGATGAAACCGCGAATAATCAAATTGATACGAATGGTTTCGCTTTCCAAGGTGTGTCTACAGTTAATGGTAACGGTGGAACCGATAGCTTAAGTGTACGCGCAGGCTCATCGGCCAGTCTTAATACTGCCGACTTTACCGTATCGGGTATTACCTACACAGATATCGATACAGTTAATGGTGTTACCTCTGTCTCTGACAGCGTGAATGGCAACCGCTCCTACAGACTCACCAATAATGATCTGGATATTCTCGGATCTACCTTTAATAACATCACCACCTTAACGGCCGGTACTGGTACAGATGCATTAAATATTAACAACCAAGACCTAGACCTTACCGTTGGTTTGCAAGTCAGTGGTGTTACCTTTAGTGGTATTGAAACCGTCGATAATATCGGTGAATTAACCTCAGCCATTGGTGACACGCTCACGTTAAGTGGTACTACCGTAACATCGAATGCATTTACGGGTGTTGGATTTAACACCGGCGCTGTTATTGGTGATGGCAGTCAAACGGTAAATCTAGACTCGCAAACAGTAGCGCTTACCTCCAACCGTGACTTTAACGTCGGCAGTATTGAATTTGATCAAATTGGCGCTGTAAACAACACAGGTACTTTGACCGGAACATCTGCTGGTGAGAATTACACGGTGTCTGGTTCTTCTGTCGCTGTGAATACCGTTTCAGGAACCTCCTTTAATAATGTATCTACCCTTGATGGTGGTTTAGGACAAGATACCGTTGACGCTAGTGGTAGCGACATTACTTTAACCGCATCAAGCTTCACTAACGACGCAGGTTTGGTGTTTGCGGGTATTGAGAGTGTTGAAAACGGTAGCGGCAATCTTTTCGGTACTTCTGGTGACGATACCTTCAACGAAACGGGTACGCGAGAAGTAACCAGTAATGGAATTATTTACGGCGATATCACCTTTGTAGATGGTGTAAGCGGTTCTGATACTGTTGATCTTGCCAATAACTCAACCGTAACACTTGACTCTGTAAATTCCCTCCGCTTCAGCGGTAGTTCTCAGATTAACTACGATAATGTCGAGCGTGTTACCAATACCAGAAATCTAATAGGATCTTCGGGTGATGATAATTTCACGGTTGTTGATCGAAATAATCAAGGCACTACTGAAACCGTTGTTCGTTTAGACCTACTTGACGGCTCTGGAAATACGATTGATTTTATTGGTGTTCGTGACATTGACGCCGGTGATACAGACATTAATGGCGACGGCATCATCGATGCTGGTTTGGATACCATCAATCTTTTAGATGGTGCAATTGACGGTAACAGAAGCACAATTTCTGAATTGGCCGACGGCAATATCTCAATTACCGGTTTTGAGCGTGTTAACCAATCTGGTGGTATCGCTCTAGGTTCCAATGGCATCGATTCATTTACAGTAGAGCTAAATTTGGATGGCACCGTCGACGTAGTTATCAGCCAGTTTGATGACACTGGTACCACTATCACTTCTACTACAACAATTCTAAATGCATCGTCCATTGATGGTTTAGGGCAAACCGGCTCCGGTGACTCTATTTTAGTTGGATCTGGTAGTACGCGATCGACTCTGGATCCCGTGTTATTAGAAGCTGCCGGTTTCCGAATTTTCTCCACTCCGGGAGATTTAACCAGTGGCCTTGATGTATTTAATGTGGAAGTCGTGCAAAACTCTGGAAATGTGTCATCTTTTGCAAGCTTTGATTTTGCTGTAACTGGTGCGTCTGAAGGTTCGGCATCGGGTGTTTTATTTCAAGACGTCGGTTCAGTTACCGGCTTTACAGGTAGTTCTCTTTCTTTATTGTCTTCTGCTCTATTAGGTTCGGCTTCTATAACTTCTGATCTAATCGAATTTACTGGTTTTGAATCTATCTCTGGTGCATCAACTATTGAGGTTGCATCTGGTGAGCAAGGGCAGTTTTCACTAGTACAAGGGCAAATAGGCGCCCTTCAAACTCAGTTCGGTGGGGATTCAATAACCTTCTCCGGTGTGTCTTCTGTTTTAAATACGGGGTCGCTCATTGGTTCTAATGCCTCGGATAGTTTTGTATTGTCTGGCAACAATAGTCTTACAAGTGCGGGAATAAGCTTTGAAGGAGTGATTGGGCTTGATGGTGGGGCAGGGAGTGACAGTATTGCCTTATCACAAGCTGGGGCCGTGCTTGATGCGCGCGCTGATGTTGATTTTATTTCCAGCCAGATTTCCGTCTTTAATGTTGAAAATATCACTGGTACGGGTGTATTAACCGGTAGTTCTTTATCTGAATCCTTTTCTTCGGTGCAAAGCCAGCAGGTTTCTCTAGGTTCGATTAGCTTTAATGGCGTTTCGCGTCTAATTGGGTCTGGTGGTACCGATACTTTGGATGTAAATAATACTTCCATTGCTTTAGGTAGTTCAGTAGATACGGTTGATTTTACTTCAAGAGATATTGGCGTCTCCGGTGTGGAAGTTGTCCAACGAGTAACAGATATCACTGGCTCAGACGAAATAGAAATTTTTGATATTACCGTTGCTGATCAACTATCTGTTACCACAGCTGCTAATGCGTCGCTAACAGTTGTAGGTGGTGGTGTGGTCAATGCCGGTGCCTCTGCGGATGACGTAGTTGTTAATAGCCTAGGCGATAATATTGCGTTAATTGCTGATAATTCGATTTCTGTTGGTGGATTTACGTTTAATTCGATTGAGCAAGTTCAAGCCGCAGGAACTATTGTTGGTACAACGTTGGCCGATCAATTTGAAGATTTCGGCAGCAACGAAATTGGCGCATTTAATATCCAATTTTTTGGTACAGACCAAGTAAATGGATTAGGAGGCGCTGATCAATTTATATCAAATGGTAGTGTCTTGGTCTTTAATGGAGGTGCTGGTAACGATACCTTAATATCAGATACTAACGTCGAATTAACAAACATAACCAACGGCGCTGACGGTGTTTCTGGGAGCGCATCATTTACCGGTGTAGAGCAATTTTTCGGTAATGAAACTGCAACTTTCACTGGCTCTGATCAAAATACTCTAGTCGGCATCACTGGTTTGAATAATGGTAGCCTGCAAGTTGACGGTGGATCTTCTGTTACCTTTACTGGTTTTGGAATCATACGTACTGGCTCTGGCACTGATACTGCTAATTTCTCTGCAAGTGGTGCCCTGACCAGCCTTGATTTAGGTGCTGGTGATGATGTAATTAATTTGACTGCCACCTCAACGGCTTCACTTATTGGTGGGGCTGGAAATGACACGCTACAGCTTGATAATTCCAATAATATCGTTGATGTAACCGGGGTAAATTCTGGTGACGTTAATGGTAATACCTTTGCTGGCATAGAAAATATCATTACCGGTTCTGGTGCCGATCAAGTGTCCGTTTCTGGCAGCGTAGCAAATATCTCAACAGACGCAGGTAACGATACTTTGCTGTTTACAGGTTCTGGTTCCGTTTCAGGTTTGATTAATGCGGGAACGGGTTCAGACAGTCTGGTGAGCGGCGGTACTTTCCAAATAACCAACATCAATGCTAATGCTGTTGTATTTGGGGAGCTCAATGGATCTGCTTTTGAAGGTGTTGAGAATTTTGTTGCTGAAGGTTCTGCAATCTTATCAGGATCAAATCAAGATCTAACCTTTAACCTCAACTCAAATGGCGTGCTGGGCGTTAATTTAACCGGTGCGGGTAACCAAGTCTTTGAGGTTACGGGTTTTAGTGGTTTGCAGGCGGGATCTGGCTTCAACAATCTAATTACTAATGGAGAGTCATCGCCATTTACCATTACCGATGGTAATTCATCTTTTGGTGAGTTTGCGTTCAGTGGTATCGACTTTATTGAAGATAATACTGGATTGGTTGATATCTCCACGCCGCTGGCGGTTAGTTTTTCTGATACCAGTCTCTTGAATATTGGCAATAATATTCAATTTGATTTCAATAATGCACCATTAACCATCAGCGGTGCGGCAAGTGTGTCGGGATCACTGTTTGCTCAATCGACAATTAGCTTGATGGATATTACGGGCGACGTGACATTGTCGGGTGATTTTATTGATATTACTGCTACCACCACTGGTGGTTCTGTAACTATTGAAGATGAAAACGATATTGTAATCACCAATATATCTACCATGGGTGGGAATGTTTCAGTTGAGGCGCTAAGTGGTACTATTTTCTTGAATGTGATTGATACTGGCACTTCTAGTGGAGAAGTACTTTTAAATGCCGGGCCGAGTATTTTAATCGATCCAGTAATCGATTTTGGTGAGAATGTTGATCGGGTGGTGAATTTAACTTCTGAAACCGCAACTTTGGTAGCGAATGGTATTATTGGAAGTGAAAATACTCCGTTCCGTACCAACGTTATTAACTTTTCAAGTTTCTCTGAGGAGTTCGTTCCGGTTAATAATTCTTTGGCTGGTACTATTCCTCGTCAGTCTGGTTTTAGGATTTCATCGATTGCAGAAAGAGCCGCAACCTCAGGAGCTAGTGTAGCTGCTGCTCAAACTGGGTTGGAAGAAATTGGTAATGTTGATCCTGCTATTTTCGCAGAATTAAAACCCTATGCCGTCGGTTCCAGTCCTCTACTTCTTCCAGAAGATCAACGTGAAGACGAATTCGAAGAAAATCTTGACGAAGAGTTTGTTGACTACAACGAATCAGATACAGTATCTCAAAAATAATAAAAAGCCGGCGAAAGCCGGTTTTTTATTTTGCCGTTTTTTAAATATTCTGATTATTGTCAATACGTTTAATTGCAGGTAATTGTTGAATAAAAACAATTCATGGTCTGAAGGCGATTTTTGACATAGTGCACTATTTTTCAAGATTTAAGTTGTGTCGGCCACGATTAAGTTCGTTAATTTAAAATGCATTATTCTTAAATATTACTGTTTGGTGTAGCTTGATTTTAGCTGTGCGTTAATTATTTTTTTATGAGTTATTAACATTTGTTTTGTGTGTGTCTTTATGCCGATGTGCGTTCTCTTTTCGCTCTGCATAATTAGTAGTCATTAAGAGAAATGAAGTTTTTAGGTTGCTATTGTATTAAAAAGTGCTCACTAAGATTAAATGTTTATAGTTGTGTTTGAGAATGAATATAAAATATCTGCACTTATTTAGCTAGGCAGTGATATTTACAAATTCTAACTATAGAGTTCTGCACGACTATTTTAACTGTCTATAAAGGCTGAGTGATTTTAATCAAAGACCGAAAAATTCTGCTTTACCATCACACTAATGACTTAAATTTCTAGAAAAACTTTCAACTTTTAACCTCGGTCATGGATTTTTGACTATTTAATATTTAGTATCCATTCCTTATATATCAAAAGGTTTCACGAGCGATTACGGAGAGAATATCGTGCACACAAGAATATCAACGGTCGTATTATCTACACTGGTTTTGACTGCTTGCGGTGGTGGAGGTGGCGGCGGAAGCAGTGCTTCACCTGAGGTGGTGACTATTTCAACGTCATCTTCAATTTCAATTGACGAAAATAATAGCTTATCTGCATTAGTGCAAGCTACCTCGGATAACTCAGCAAGTACCGGTATCTCTCTTATTGTATCTGGTGGTGCTGACGCTGAACTGTTTTCTTTTAATGGAGCTAGTCTTGCGAGTAGTGCAAATTTCGATTTTGAAAATCCACTAGACAGTAATGGCGATAATGTATATGAATTTCAAGTTACTGCTACCAGTAGTACAGGTGTCGCTACAACAGTGCCATTTACGGTTGAAGTTGGGAATATCATAGAAGTTAGCTTTCAATCGGCTACTAATACTACGGTACAAGAAAATGCCTCCTTTTCGTTACCGATTACCGTTGCGGCAGATGGCGTTGCGAGCAATGACCTCACTCTCGCAATTACTGGTGGCGCTGATGCTCAACTCTTTACCGTTTCTAATACTGGGAATAGTTTAATTGCTTCACAATCGTTCGATTTTGAAAACCCGCAGGACGATAACGGCGATAATATCTATGAACTCCAAGTTACAGCGACCAGTAGCACAGGTACTGCAACAACGGCACTATTTACTGTTGAAGTTGGGAATGTGGTAGAAATTAGTTTTCAGTCAACGACGGATGTATCGGTAGAAGAAAATACTCCCTTTTCATTACCGATTACAGCTGCTACTGATGGTGTTGCAAGTAATAACCTCACACTAGCTATTTCTGGCGGTGCTGATGCTCAGCTTTTCACAATCTCTGATATTGGCGATAGTTTGGTTGCTTCACAAACGTTCGATTTTGAAGCTCCCATGGACGGCGACGCCGATAATGTTTATGAAGTAGAAGTTTCAGCGACAAACAGCTCAGGAGCGACTACTAGTGAATTATTCCAAGTATCGGTAACCAATCAATTTATTTTATCTCACGAACTCGTATTTCCTACGCAAAACAGCAATATTGCAATCGAAATGACGTTGGAAGAACTGCAAGCTTCGGGTAAAACTGAGTTCGAAGCCGTTGCGAAATTGATCGATTTAGAGGATGGCGAAGTCACCGTAGAAGAAGCTGCTAGCATGTTCTCTTTTACCATCAACGGTCAAAGCCTTGTTCGAAGTACTGAATTTCCAGATTTCTGGAGTGCGACAGTTCCGGTTGTTCCAGGCGCCAATAATTTTCAGTCAGTGTTGGATGCTACGGCTAACAATACAGAAACACAAACTATTACCGCTTTTAATAATCTTCTTTACTTGAATCCACAGCTTTTGGATATCAGTTCTGATGGTAATTTAGTTTATTTTTCTGCTGGGGATAGCTCTGGGACCTCAACACTAATTATTCGTTTTGATATTAGTTCTGGTATATATCAGTTAGTTTCTAGTGATCTGACAGCTGATGGTGCTACTTTGGTATCCGGGTCGAGGAACAGATTTTCAGTGCAATCAGATACTGGCGTGTTAGATGAAATAAATCAGCGTTTATTTTATATGGATACATCCGATACATCTGTTAATCGAATTCTAGAGGTTGATGTGGCCTCAGGCATTCGTTCTCAAACTCCAATTACCTTCGCGCCAGATACCGCAAATACCCCCGCTGAAATATTTGGCTTCGATTCATCACAAAATCTAATTTATTTACGCGATAGCCGAGGAGTATTTACCATTGACCCACAGGTTGGAGTTCCTGCGACTATTGGTTTAAATACGCCTAATAATCTAGCTTTAGATACTTTTAATAATAGAATTCTAATAGCAGGTTCCACATCGTTAGATTTTTTCCAAATAGATAGTGGCATGAGTGCAACCTTGTTTACTTATTCCGATATGGGTATAGATATTATCCCTGAGAAAATTGATGTAGTTTCAATGAGTAGAATTATTCTGACTTCACGAACAGGAACTTTTGATGTTGATCTAGCAAATTCCAACGCTACAGAACTTGTATCTCTAGACTTGACGCAAGCAGGGGATGATTCTATTAAAGCTGGGTCTGAGGGAGATATATTCTTTAGTGTGTTAAATAACTCGATTTATAATCTAACTAACTCCAAACTAATTACTTCACTAAGTCCATCTGGTAGTGGTATTTATGAGCCTTTATCTATGGAAGGAGGTATCGGCAATTTTTCCACTGTTTTTGACAGTCCAAGCAATTTGAATTCCATTAACATAAATTTTGATAACCAAAAAGCATATTTCCCTCTACAAATTACTGATCGAAGAACTGGTATTGCTTCACCTATACAATTCTATGAAGTAAATTTAATTAACGGTAATAAGAGTTTGTTATTTGAACAAGAAGATATGGCAGGTACGACCTATTCTGGGTTTAGTACAGCTATGACGTTTGACGATAGCCGAGAGAATATTTATTTTATAGATTCAATACAGGAAAATTTATATATATTGAATCTTGATAGTTTGGTTGTTTCCTTTGTTAGCAGGTTGTCCGCAGATTTTGCGAATAGCTTTAATATTTCAAAAATAGTAAAAGTTGAAAATGAAGAAAGCTTATTGTTCTCTTCATTTGATGAGCCAACCCCAGGTATATATAAGCTTGATATAGAAAGTGGAGAAATTGTAGCTATTTCTACTCAACCAAGTTTTCGAAATCCTACAGATTCTGACATATTAACTGGTTCTGGTATACCTTTTGGTGTTCCTCTTGACTTCATGTTTGATTCAGAAAATTCTAATGAAGTATTGGTCTTGGATTTTGATCGAATCATCTCTGTGGATTTAACCAGTGGAGCTAGAACAATATTCGGTGGAGTTTTTGATGATGAAATTATCGATCTTGAACCAAGGTTTTTTGTAAGACTAGATGCCGAAAGATTTGCGATGGTAACGCAAGAATTTTCAGCCTCCTTTTTCGAATATAATGCATCGACAAATAATTTCAGCTTTTCATTTGGAAGCCCTTATGCTTCTCCTTTTGCTGGACAAGTATTCGGTAATGAGGGTTTTTCTTTTAATGAAGAGAAACAGATTTACTATCTTTATGGAGAGCATTCGGTCTTTATTCCAGCTTTGTTTGCCTTTTCACCAGTAAACGGAGAATATATTGGGATTTCTTATTAAAAAAACGCCTCGTAAGAGGCGTTTTTTTATCTAATCTCTCAAGAGATTTTTGTGTTTTTCTTCTATTTGTCGGGATTTTTAAGGTTAAATTTTTCTAGGGGCTGAAGTAGCTAAGAGCAGCCATAGAGGCTACTCTAAAGCTTATGTATACAAGAAAAAGCCGGTTAACACCTAGGCAACAAAGTAGGCTTATAGAATATTTTGTCGTTGGAGCAACTGCTCGGGCGGCGGCTGAAATGCTTGGAGTACAAGCCAATACAGCCATTCGCTTTTTTATGCGACTAAGGCAGCTGATAGCCAGTAAATTGCCGAGATACGATTTATCCGGTGAAGTCGAAATCGATGAAAGCTATTTTGGTGGAGTACGTAAAGGTAAGAGAGGTCGAGGCGCTGGAGGTAAAATAGCAGTTTTTGGCCTATTAAAAAGGGGTGGGAAGGTTTTTACCGTAATTATTCCCAACGCCAAAACTGAAACTCTGCTACCCATTATCAATGAGAAAGTTACACCTGACAGCATTGTCTACACCGATACATTTAAATCTTACAATGCTTTGGATGTGAGTGATTTTCATCATCGGAGGATTAATCATTCGAAATTATTTGCTGATAATACAAATCATATTAATGGAATCGAGAACTTTTGGAATCAGGCTAAACACCATTTACGAAAGTTTAATGGAATTAAACAAGATAATTTTTATTGGTTTCTTAAAGAGTGCGAATGGCGCTTCAATGGAAGAGACCACCAAACGCTACTAAAGCAGCTAAAATACTGGTATAAAACGACAAAACACTAGCTCTTAGCTACTTCAACCCCTTCCAATTTGTTTACAATTTCAATTTCTTATCGTTCGTGAAATTGGCGATACATTCTTGTGTTGCGAGAAACACTAGGTTAATCAGAGTTTCTCTTGACAGTTTTTTAAGCTCTTTGTTCAAAAGACTCAATTTTAGAATATTTAGTATTTTCTAAATTCTCTAAATTTTTATCGTAATTTAAGTTCGTATTGACCTTTATTGTTTGATTTATCCACAAGCTTTTTGAGCTTAAAATTTTTTGGAGTTGAAATAAATTTTAGTTTGCCGAACTTAATTAATTTTGTTGATTTATTATGGGGTAGGTAAAGAGTTGAAGGTTTGATTTTATTGCTCTTGGGTTCTGGCTTTTCGGTTAATGACACATCCTTGTGTCTTGATTCTCTTTAAGCAGCAATAACTTTTAGAGTTTCTTCAAAGATAATCCCAGTTTTTCAATAACAGATTTTTGATCCCCATTGGTAATTACCGCTGTACTTGCTTTTTCTGGTGTTAAATAGGTTTTTGCAACGCGTTTTAAATCATCTAGTGTGGTTGCTAAGATTCCCTTTCTAAATTCTTCACGTTGTTTTTGATCGCGTCCAAAAAGTTCGGCATGGAAGGTTTGTTTCGCTTCTCCGGCAGGTGAACTTGGCTTATCTAAAGACGCAATAACACCCAATATTGCTTCTTCGAGAGATTGCGCGGTGTGGTCGTGAGTTAATAACCATTGCAGTGACTCGTCGAAGTCGCACAGAGTTTCTTCTAATCGTGGATCACGGTAGGAGAAAAATCTAAAGCTACCAGTGTTGCTGTCTTGGCTTGCGCCACCACCATAGGCACCGCCTTGTTCGCGAATGCAGCGGTGTAGATAGCCGTTTCTTAGAAATCCCGATAACACTGTTAACGCAGGTGCATCAGGATGACTTACGGCAACAGTAGGATAGGCCTTTGCACAGAAGTTAACTTGCGTGTTAGTAATCCATGCTTCTTTAGTAATTTCTGGCGCGATTTCGTAATTGAATTCAGAGGTGCTTGATAGGTCGTCAAAGCTCCATACTTTTTCAAGATTTTTAATGCAGTTTTCACTGTTGTGTGGTTCTGCGGCAAGAAAATATTGCTGTTCTTGCTGTTTTATTTTGTTGTGAATCGTTGCGAGTTTTTCCGCGAAAATACTTAATTGCTCTGGATTTTTAAGGTCGTCGTCTAAAGCTTTAATAAAGCGAATGCCTTCTAGGCCGGTTAGCTGATGAGAAATTTTAGCGCCTGCACTAATGCCGCTAGCAGCGGCAGACATTGCCAAGCTGTGGCCTGAGCCGGTTACGCTCATTTCTTTGCGAGCACGAACTTGCGCAACTAATTCTTTAATACGATTTAATTCGTCAAAACGTACCGACTCTAAGGTTTCTTTCATGAGTTCGGCAAGTTGCATTTGATTTCTAAATAATGCTTTACCTGAAAGCGTTAGGTGCCCTGAAATATCTTGTACATCGCTAATGGTGCCGCGAATACTGCAAAAAGCGCTAAAGCCACCTGCAACCTGTGCTTGCCATTGTTGAGCTGCCAAATAGTCTTTTTCGCCCACGCCCAATTCCGTTAAACAAATAGAATAGAGCGGTAAAAGTTGCAGTTCTTCTGTAGTTAATTCGGGAAGTTTTACGATAATTTGTTGATAAACCAAACCATTGGTGCCTGGTGTGTAAACAGTTAATGGATGGTTATTAATTTTTGAGGAGTTACCAGCAACGTAATGGGTTTTTTCGGGAACATCCGCAACGGTTACCTTCGGTAAAATAGATTCGTCGTCAACTTGATTTTGGCGTTCAACCAAGCGAGCCGCTAGATCCACGATATTGTGTTTGTCATCATCGCTCAAAGAAGATTGCATTTTTGCCAAGCGAGCTTTTTCGGCAGCGGTTTTGCGGGCGTTAATTTTTGAGTCTGGACTCATCACCAGCGTGACTCGGTGCGGATTATCCACTAAGAGTTCTCGCGCTAAATTTTGAACAAAATTAGGCTCTTTGGCCGCTTCTCTTAAACGCGCAAAAGCGGGTTCTATGTCCAATAGTGATATTGGGTCTCCGCGGTGTGTCGCCGAGTTAAGAGCGCTCAGAATTAGCTGTAATCCGTAGGGGTAGGAGTCGCCGCCAATTTCTCGTTGGTGTAACTCTAGTTGATGTAAACAGGCTTCAAGTTGTTCGTCGCTAACCCCTTCTTCGGCGATTTTTTCAAACAGTCCAAGAATCTGCTGCTCGAATTCTTCTACTTTATTGCTGTCGCTACCTTCAATTCCGCATAAGAACGACAAGTCTTTTTGGGAATCGTCTAGACCACACAGTGGCGATGGTGAAGAGCCAAGTTCAGTGGTTTCAAGTAGGTGCTGCAACGGAGAGGCGCTGTTATCCAACAAAATGCTGTTCAACAATTGGGCTTTTAATACAGAGTCGAGATCAATACTTGGTCCCAGTAACCACGCCATAACTACGTGAGTTTTGTTTTCCGCGCTTTCTTCTGCGTCATCTAAGGGATAGAACTCTTGCACTTTAATCGGTGCGTGATAGCGTTTTTCTTCGCCAACATCTACGCGATAATTTAATTTTTCAAAACGAGACAGTGCCTGCTTCTCGAACTTTTCTTGATGTTCCACGGCAGGAATATCGCCGAAAGTCATAAAAATGGCATTACTTGGGTGGTAGTGATTCTTGTAGAAGCTTTTTAATTGTTCATAAGAAAGGTCAGGAATGGCTTCTGGATCGCCGCCACTGTTGTAGTGGTAGGTAGTGGTCGGGAATAGGTATTTACACATGGTGTGCCAAAGCTGCGACGGAATCGAGCTCATGGCACCTTTCATTTCGTTGAATACAACGCCCTTATAAACCAGCGGCGTAGTAGGGTCATCGGCCTTTTCGAACTCTACACGGTGACCTTCTTGGGCGAAATCTAGAGGATCGAGACGCGAGAAGAATACCGCGTCTAGATAAACGTCCAGCAGATTATTGAAATCTTTACGGTTTTGGCTCGCAAAAGGATAGGCCGTCCAATCTGAACTGGTAAACGCATTCATGAAGGTATTGAGTGAGCGGCGGATCATCATAAAGAATGGGTCGCGAACCGGGTATTTCTCGCTGCCGCAGAGGGCGGTATGCTCTAGAATGTGCGCCACACCGCTGGAGTCCATGGGTACTGTCCGCAAGGCTACTAAGAAGACATTTTCGGGATTATCGGCTTGAATGTGGATGTGTTGTGCGCCGGTTTTGGTATGACGGTACTCTTCTACCGTAACATTCAGCGAATCAATGGATTGCTGACGAATAGACTCAAAAGCAGGGTGTGCAGTAGCTTGCATGGACTTCCTCGTTGTTAACGCACAGATTGTGGCGTTTTAAATTTATTGCTGTTGGCACCTGTAATCTGTTTATTCTAGTGTTGCTCTTGTCTATGTCGCAACGCGCAGACTTTAAAAACACAGGTGTTGAGTAATCAACTCAATAACTAACTAAAAGAATATCAACCAAAAGAGCCTTGGATTAACTCGATTTATATCGAAGTGACTCTAGTTTAATCAGCACTCCAAAAGCTAAACAGCGATGTTGACCTAGGTTAGGCTTCGTTGATGATATTTTTTGCAAATCATCTCGATATTGCATTGCTATAAAAAATTAATATTTGCAGCTAATGTTTTACAGGAATTGCTGCAAATCATAATTTCTACAGTGTACACCTCTGCAAAACTCGGGCAACGGTCATGCTAAAGAATCAGGGTATTTCATAACAGAATTTTGGTTTGAGCATGGATTAGCTTCAGTTTTTGGGCCCGGTTGAGTTTTTTTAACGCAATCTCTCGTTTACTGGCACTGGATCGGTCGTGATCGAATTCTGACCAAACTAGGAATAATGGCCGATCCATTCGGAAATACTTAGCCCCCGTGCCGTTGGAATGTTGTTTACAACGTCTTGCTAAATTATTGCTAATTCCAGTATAGAGCTTACCCGATCGGGTTTCGATCATATATACACACCAGTTATGGGTGTTTTTAATATCTGACTGTGATTCGAAGCTACACATTAGGTGAGGTGCCGCTTGGGCTAGGGGTTTTAGCTGTATCTTTATTCATTATCTACGTTTGTATTTTGCTCGGCGACTCTATGGCGGTCTGATTAACTCATTCATGATTTAATCAGAGTTTCCTCTACTCTGATAAGTTCTTCCGTAAGTTAATCAGAGCTTCCTCTATTATATTTATTTAAACTAGGCATTTTTCAATGGTTTGCAGTAATGGAAAAACGCCACACAAAAACATTGGTCAGCGGCGATCGTAATTTTGATGATTTAGCGCACAGGTTTGAACGCAATGTTTATCAGTCTTTGAAGGGTAAAATTAGGTTAGGTGTTATTGAGCGAGACCTCCAGGAGTTCAGTTCAGAGTTATTTACAGCGTCCCAAAAACCTTTGCGTATTCTTGATGTTGGTGCTGGTCGAGCGCCAATTTCCATCAAATTGGCTCAATTAGGTCATCAGGTTACGTTAGTAGATGTTTCTGTTGAGATGTTAAAGCACGCCTATGCCGATGCTGAGCAGGCAGGTGTTTTAGATCGCATCGAGTTTTTTCACGGTTCTGCGCAAGCGTATTCAGAACTAGCCGCGTCTGTTGGTAACAAGTCGTTCGATCTTATTCTTTGCCATGCCGTTGTAGAGTGGTTGCAGTCGCCGCAGCCTTTGATGATTTGCCTGAGTAATTTATTAGCTTCAGGCGGCCTGTTGTCATTAAGTTTCTACAATGTTCACGGTGGTGTATTTAAAAATTTGTTGCGAACAAACTTTAAAAGAATTAATCGACAGGATTTTTCGGGCAGTAAAAGAAGTTTGACGCCTCGTTATCCGCGCACTATTTCAGAGGTTTTTTCTTGGTTTGAGCTCTTGCCGGTAACACGTCTTTGCCACAGTGGTATTCGTGTGTTTCACGACTATATCTTTAATGAACAAGATCGTGATCGTGAACCTGAAGAGCTACTCAAGTGGGAGTTGTTTTATTCTCGCGAATCCCCGTTTCGTGAGCTTGGTCGTTATCAGCACCTGCTCTACAAACGTTTACCGGCGCAAATTTAACGTTCTAGGTTACGTAGTAGAATTTCTTTCGCTGAGTTGATTTTGGCGGCGAGATAGTCTGAGCCGCCTCGATCTGGGTGAAATTTCTGCATAAGTTTGCGATGCGCTTCGATAATGTCTTGCTTTTGGTATTGGCCTTTTAATCCGAGTACATCTTGAGCCTCGCTTATGCTCATATTATCGTCAATTTTGGGTGCCCGTGATTGCACAAGATACGGCTTATATTTATTGAGATAAGCGATTATTAGTGCATGTGAATCTGCGTCACTTTTGCAAAACGTTAATAATTCGATGAGCTGCTCATCCGTTAAATCGGCCAGCGCTTTTCCAGAAAAAGGCCCAGAAATCACAAGCGCGGCCATTTCACCATTATCGCTTAAGACAAATTGCAAAATAGATGTATTTGTTGAGTGAGCATTCTTGTTGTTGTTTTTAATTTTGTTGGCAAGCCAAGGTTGTATAAATGGGAAAACTTTAGGCGCTAACACTAAAAGGCTCCGGCCAATCGGTAGCAGTGCTGCTAGAGCCGCGCCGAGCCAATGAATTCTTCCGGTGAGTGCTAAACCGATCATTACCGCCGCAACTGTATACAGAGTTACTTTAATCCACAGTTGTCGCTTTTTTTCTGGCGGTTGCCGATTGATGTATTTCACTCCGGTAAAAATAACAATCAAGGCAATAATAACGAGAAGACTTCGAATCATAATTTAAACTCGGGTTTGGTAAACATTTCGTGCCTGCTGATATAACAGATTTTCACCGGATTGATCTCAGCGTTGAGTCTCGTTACCGAAGCTGTTGATGGTTTTAGGATTTAAATTTAAGGAATCTGCTACCGATGTTGTAACTCGTAAAGACAGAGCAAATTACTCAATGACACCTCATTTGTGCCGAACTATCGGTTAACTCTACCAGATTTAGAAATGGGATGGCGAACTGTTGGCATGGAAAATAAACAGATTCTACAGCATAAATATTGTGCTGATTTGTTGTCACGACGAGTAATTCTCGATGTGGTGTTTTAAGTACAAGTGTTGAAGCTTTTCTCGTTCGATTATAGAAAGAAATCTCTGAATAACTCTTCCATGATTTAATCAGAGGATCGAATTTGACCATTCGAGGTATTATTTTTCGGAGTTTTAATCGATTATTATTTTGAGTGGTATATTCTATTAACCTCGAAAGCTCTTAAACAATCAACGTTTCCAATTTTTGTAAATAGATTTTTGTAAATAGATAGTGGTTTGTTTAAGAATATTCCATCGTCACATTAATACGTGCCAAATATTCAGATTCTTGCTGCAATGAACGCTCGCTGAGTTGATTGTTTGGCAACCAACCATCACCAAAATCTAGGTGGATTTTATCGCCATTCCACGTAACCTTGGGTGTTTGATCGGTTGAATCTCGTTTGCGGTTCAAAATCACTGCAAGTCGTAAGCAGATGACCATTTTTAATATGGGTTCGCGATGGTTAGGATTAAGGCTTTCCAGCGATTGTTGATTAAGTTTGCGTCGATGCATTCCCACTAGGGTTGCTAATAGAAATTGCTCATACCGATTGAAGCCCGCCAAATCACAGTGCTCTAAAATATAGCGGCCGTGGTGGTGGTAGCCAGAATGAGAAAGCATTAAGCCAATTTCATGCAGTTGTGCTGCCCAACCAATTAAGCTGATAGGGTTTAATCCAGAATCTTCTTTGATATCTGCTTGCGCAATTAACGCCAATGCAGTCTCTTTAACTCGCTGTGCCTGGCCTGCATCGATGTGATACTTGTCGAGGTATTTACGTACGGTTTCGTTACGAATATCTTTTTGGTTTCTGCGCCCGATAGTTTCGTGGATTAAGCCTTCTTTGAGTGCGCTATCCGAAACATGCAGCTCTTCTATTGAGAGACTATCGAGTATGGCTCTCAATACCGCCATACCGGCTGGCATAACGTATCTTCTCGGTTTGGCGATACCTTCTACTTTTAGCTCACCTTCACGAGCGATCTTGTGGTAAAGCTCCGTCACACCAACCCGCGTTATCACTCCAGCGGGCGTTAATTCGGGCATCATTTCTGTAATGGACTTCATTGTACCTGAGGTACCGTAGGTGATATCCCAGCCTTCTTTTCGGAATTGCGACTGAATAGCCTCTAACTCCTCGCGCGCGGCGATATAAACGGCCTTCATGGTTTCAGGGGTAACTTCTAAGTCACCTTTGGCGTTGGTTAAAAATTGCTCGGTGTAGGTGACACAGCCAATACTCAAGCTTTCTAAAAGAGTTGGGGTGTTGTCTTGCCCAATGATAAATTCGGTGCTGGCGCCGCCTATGTCGACAATTAATCGCTTGCGATGATCTTGAGAGATACTGCTGGCGACCCCGGCATAGACCAATCGCGCTTCTTCATAACCAGAGATCAGTTCAATGGGTACGCCCAGTGCTACTTCGGCTTCTCGCAAAAATGCTCGTGCATTCTTAGCTGCCCTTAAGGCTTTGGTGCCAACAGCTTTAATATTTGTGCTGGGTATGCCAACAATTCGCTCATTAAAACATCTCAAGCATTCGATGGCTCTGTCTTGTGCTTCCTGTGAGAGTTGCCCATCTTTTAAGCCGCGAGCAATTTGCACCATTTCTTTGACTCGATCTACAACCTGTAGCAAACCGTGATTTTCTCGCACGATAAGCATATGGAAGCTGTTCGAGCCTAAATCGACAGCGACGAAGTAGTGATCTTGATGGGGTGTTAGGTCTTGCACAGTGTCATCCCGTTACATTTTTTAGAAGTATATCAACCATATGGCAAGATACAGAAGCCTAAGAGTCAAATGTGCATTAATTCCACAGGATAATCCCTTTATCTGTGTTTCAAATGTGGTGAATGGTTATTAACCAGGGAAGAAACATAGCGAAGAAAGTAACGGCACGCGGGCTCAGGTGTTTTTAAGCGAATATTAAATCGCTGGTTTATGTGAAAACGAGTGTGTTCTGAAAGTCATCCAATATTTTATTGGAATCTCCATTTAACTCTTCGATGATTTAACTAAAGGGCCGAACTTGCAAATACGATTTTCAATTTCTAAATAATTTACATCGATGAAAACTCTAGGTTAATTAGAGTTTTCTCTAATTTATTCCAATAGGATTTAATCACAGATAACTCCGATTAATTCGAGAGCTCGGCAATAAAAAGAGATACGGTAGCTTCTCATAGTAAGGAACTGAAGTCGTGAAAATTTGGAAAACGTATTTTCAATTTCTGTCTTCCTATCAGTCTGTCTTGCTATTAGATAGCGGCTGCGTTAATTAGATGTATGAAGGTTGGTTAGAGGTTTGAAGGTTAGTTTTCTGAATTTTTATGGTTATTGAATAAATCTATTTTTAATGGTTTTATAAAAATTGAATTTCATGTTCCCTGTGTTTTGACTGTGTGTGGAATAGGTTATTAATTTGCGCGATGGCTATTTTGGTATTGTTAGTGGTGTTCATCTTTAGGTAATGTATCGTGTTGGCGGTGTTTTGTTGTATCGAAAATGTGTGATGGCAATGAGTAGTTGTTAACTGTTATTCAAGAAATAGTGAGTTTATAAAAGTGGCACGATACGTCTGTTTTTTTATAAACAATTTCGTTTAACCCAAATTATAATTTGGAGGTTAAGTTAATAACGTTGCATTCCTAGGTGGAATGTTCGCTAGAAGGCCAGTCGGTAAATGTTGCATCTGTGGTTGATTTATATCGTTGTTATTAACGTAATAATATTTGCCTAAATGACAGATTAGATTTTAATCTAGGGTGTTCGTAAGTTGGTATTGTTTATGCTGCTCATCGTTAGGTGTTGGGTTATGTGCGAATCAGTAATTAATGTATGAGATATTTTCGAGGCTTTTTTAAAGTAAATATTTTTTGTGATGAAAAGCCAGTGATTGCATCCGGTAAATCGTTCATAATTGGGTGAATCCTATTTAGATGAAGTTAATACCCTATGCTATTTGGAAAACAAAAGAAAATTACTCTTCCGTTGCCCGAAAACGCTCTGCCCGGTAGGCCTGAAGCGTTAGTTGTTGATAACCAACATTTTGTACTGAATACTCCATTGAAGGTGCCGGACGATAAGTGCGAACGTGCTTATTTTGGTATGGGTTGCTTTTGGGGTGCAGAGAAGCGATTTTGGATATTGCCAGGCGTTATATCAAGTGCAGTTGGTTATGGCGGTGGCTATACCCCAAATCCTACCTATGAAGAAGTGTGTTCTGGCGAGACTGGCCACACCGAATTAGTGCAAGTGTGTTTTGATAGTGCAAAAATATCCTTTTCTCAGTTACTTGATGTATTTTGGAACGAACATGATCCAACTCAAGGAATGCGTCAGGGAAATGATGTCGGAACTCAGTACCGATCTGCTATTTATTGCACTAACTCAGGGCAACTGTCGTTGGCGAATAAATCTCGCGACGACTATCAGAGTCAGCTCAGTGCGGCTGGTTTTGGTGAAATTACTACGGAAATAAAAAAGGCCGATGAGTTCTATTACGCGGAGTCATATCATCAGCAGTATTTGGCGAAGCATCCAAATGGCTACTGTGGATTAAAATCAACAGGTGTTAAGTATTTGGCTTAGGTCTATAAATAAATCCTTATTAATTTAAATTAAAATAAATCAAAAAAAATTCATAGAATTTGGTCAATTGCTGAGTTAGTCTAGTCTCGTCGAGTAAGAATTCAACTAAGAGTGAGCTTACTCGAATGGGTTGTAAAAGGGCGTGTGTAAAAAAGAGAGTGTTATGTCTGATTTAATTTCTGGTACTGTTAAGTGGTTTAACGACGAAAAAGGTTACGGTTTTATTGCTCAAGAGGGTGGTAAAGACGTTTTTGTTCACTTTAGCGCGATTAATGGCGATGGTCGGAAAACTTTGACTGAAGGTCAAAAAGTGACGATGGAAGTGGTTCAAGGACAAAAAGGTCCACAGGCAGAAAACGTTACTCCTCTGTAGTAGCTTTTCAGTATAGATAGAAGTTAAACGGCTGTGGTAATCCAACGATTACAGCCGTTTATTTCATTAGTATCAGCAGATTTTTTACAATTTGAAAAATCTGTAGGTCTTTATTCGTTTACGAATTTTAAATATTGCTTAGTAATCTGTTGTTTAAAAATAATCTGAATGAGAGCTAGGTTTTTCATTTAAATTTTCGATTTACACCATTCACTCCAGCCACCAGCGTACAAGGTCGGAATCGGTAGTTCTGCTATTGCGAACGATAAAATGTTTACGCAAGCTGTCACGCCAGAACCGCAATAATGAATGACGTTTTTGTCGGCTGCCCCAAGGTTACCCCAATACTGCCTAAGTTTTTCTTTATCATAGAAAAAGCCATTTGCATCAATGACATTGTTCATAGGCGCATTGATTGCGGTTGGAATATGTCCTGCTACAGGATCGATGGGTTCTTGTATTCCCTCGAATCTTTGGGCTTCTCTAGCGTCGATTAATAAATGGGTTGTATCTTTGATGCAATTGCATAATTCATTTTGAGAAACGACCGGTAATACAAAGTCAAAGGCACCGGGATCTTCTTGGTTTTTAACTTCGATAGGATTAAAAGAATCAAGCTCAGATAAGGCGCCTGTTTCGACCTTGTTCTGTTGGCTTTGCCAAGCATTGAATCCGCCGTTCAACACAGCGCAGTTCTTGTGTCCTAGGGCTTGAAACAGCCACCAAGCTCTAGACGCAAAGGCATGGTTCTGAGCATCGTATACCACAACTTGAATTTCAGGCGTTATGTTAAAAAAGTCGAATAACGATTCTATTTTTTGCCGTGAAGGTAGCGGATGGCGCCCGCTTGAGGCTGTAATTGGCGAAGAAAGGTGATTATCTAGATGTAAATAATGAGCAGTTGGAATCCGTTTTTCGCAATAGGCATTAAAACCTGCTTGCGTGTCAAAAAGATTAAACCGGCAATCAAAAACAATAAAAGGTTTCTTATCTTGATACAGTTGGTTTAATTCAGATGTTTCTATAATGGTGGAATACATAGGTAATTTTTAGCCCAGTTTTTAAAGTTATTTCTATTGTGCCAATAATTCACTGATAAGTCAGTTTTTACTTGTCATCTTCAGCGAGTAGTTGTGAGAACTTTAAGAGTATTGCCAAGGTTTCGAATACCTCTTTTGGAATTTCTTGATCTCTTTCAAATTGATTTAATAAATTGAATAACATGGCATTTTTTATTTGGTTGGTATTGTCCTGTACCAAGGGTAATTCTTTACTGCCAATGGTTATGCTGCCGTTGTCGTTGAAATACAACTCTAAAGATTGAGAAGTTTCGGATATGTTTTTTGTCATATGCTAGGCTTCTATGTGTTGTTTGGGAATTTTTATTTTATTTATCGATAAGTTTAAATTTTTATCAAGATTAACGGTTATATTTTTTTTGTTTATTAAATTGCACAGCCCGATCAGTATGTGTTTGTTATTTTCGATTTTAGTGAAAAGCTCCAAATTATTCGCTCCAAGGGTGATAGTCAGGTTTGACTTGGAATGTTTTGCGTGTACAAGTAGATGGCTATTGAGGTCAATATCGATTTCTAGTTCAAGTTTCCAATTATCAGTGTCTATTGTCTGATCTACATCGCTTTCATTTTTGTTAAAGGTCTCTAATTTGATTTGGGTTGTTCCAGTTCTTTTGTTGAGCTGTATCGGTAGGCTCATAAAGCTTATATTTGATTCAGATTGAGTTGACTCGTAATAGCTTCGCCATCGATCCTTGTGGAGTTTTTTCCATTGCTCGATTAGAAATTCTTGTGCTTGATTCTCGAATAGAATTGGCAGGTTGATACCCGTGATATTTTCTTGATGGTGGGCCGTTTGGTTTGGGTTTTGGCTGTTTAGCTGATTTAGTATCAATTTAATATTGGGTGTAAATTGTCTGCTGAGATTACCTGCTTCTGAACGAATTAAGTGTATTAAAAACTGTGTGTAGATTTTGTGGAGATGTTTCAAAGAATTGGCTGCTAAATAGTTTTGCAGATAATTTGCTGTTTCTGTTAGTGATCTGGTAGGGTTTCTGTCTTCGGTTAATGGCAGGTGTTTAATCAGGTTTAATTCTACAAGGTTTTCTCGGAATTGAATGGATGTGTTAGGGTTTAGTGATTTATTCTGAGTCGAGATTTTGCTAAGGCTGGCGTAATAAATTTGGTTAAAGATAGATGCTTCAAAAAAAGCTTTTTGTTTTAAGGTAATATAAGCGTTCGTGTTGTTGAGTTGTAGGTCAATGCGGTTTCCTGCGAATAATTTTTTAATATCAATGTTTGAAAGTAGGAATATTTTATGCGGAGATGTTTGTCTGGTTAAGGTATTTATTTCAAATGAGTTTAGAAAAGTGGGTTTATGGTTTGTTTCAATACTTTTGTTATCGGTAAAATAAATTTTTGATAGGGTAGGTGTGTTGGCTGGTAGATTTTTTAATTGTTTTTGTGTAATTGGGTTTGATGTTAATGTAATTACATTTTCCAGTAGTTTGTTGTGCAGTTGTTTGACAAGGTTATTTGCTTGGATAATTTCATTGCGTGTAATCGTAGGGTTATTGGTTTGGGCTTTTAATTCTGGCGCAGATTGTCCGATACGGTTTGAAGTCTGAATTGGAATTTTTGTTGCTGAGGGCGGTTTTATATCCATCGTTATTGTTTTCAATAGATTGTTTGCTTCTTAGAGAGTCTTAAATGAATCTCGATAAAGTTGCTGATAAATGCCAGTCAACCCATTTTATACATCTTTTTGACATCCTTAAATTGCGCGCTAAATTACCTTTATACGGTTTTATTATTCTCAATAGCTAATGGGATCGTATTCATTATGGCCGATAGTTGTAATTCGAACGTTATCGATTTTAGGTACGTTCAGAATTAAATCGACAAACAAAATTATCTCTAGGAACCTCTGATTAACTCATCCATGATTTAATCAGAGGACAGAAATTGAAAATGCGATTTCCAATTTCTTCA
>NZ_BAAGIE010000043.1:0-22828 GCF_054658275.1 Sessilibacter sp. MAH3
TTATATTAGATTATTCATTGATAAACGGTATTCTCAAATAATAATCTAAATATTTTTAGGTTAATCAGAGGTTCCTAAGCTTTGTCATTATAAAAATAACGGATTTAAGCAGGCCTATTAACAGCTGGTGAACATTGTGTTTTGGTGATTATTTCGAGTTCTGTTGTCCTTTTAAAATGAGTGAGTAAGCACTACTGTTCGAATAAATAACTGCCTCACAATCGGTGATTTATTTTCTTAACGTGTGTTAAAAATCTTAGCAGTATTAGCAAAACTTAGGCATAATCGAACACTCTACTGAGTTGGTGTTACTTTCAAAAACTCATGTGTACAAATTAATTGGTAGCAAATTTCCCAGGGATGGCGACGAACAATATCACCACAGGAGCTATGTATGTCAATTGATGTGGGTGAGCGATTGCGTGACGTACGCAAAGCAAAAGGTATCTCTCAGCGCGAGTTAGCCAAGCGCGTTGGTGTGACCAATAGTACAATCTCCTTAATTGAGCAAAATCGTGTCAGCCCTTCTGTAGCTTCCTTAAAAAAAGTTCTTGATGGCATTCCGATGACTCTATCGGAATTTTTTACCCTAGACGTAGCTCCTATAGAGCGCTCTCATTTTTATTCGATTGATGATCAGCCCGATATCGGTCAGAATTTTCTCAATTATTATTTAATTGGGGCCAATTTTAACAATCGCAAAATGACTATGCTGCGCGAGGTGTTTGGTCCCGGTGCCGATACCGGTATAGAAATGGTTGCTCATTCTGGAGAAGAGTGCGGAGTTATTATTGCCGGCGAAGTAGAAATCACAATTGGTGAGAAGGTGCGAATTTTAAAGGCCGGTGAAGGTTATTACTTTGAAACTAAAATTCCACATCGTTTTCGCAATTTGACTGAAGAACCTGCCATTATCATTTCAGCAAGTACCCCAACAACCTTTTAGAAAGCGATATTGATGCTAATCAGGTGTTGATTCGCTCATTATTTGAGTGAAATTGCTTGCCAATTCTCGTGAGATTTCTTCGTCAATTAATCTCAAATTCTATTCAGGGTTTGCTTTTTTGTTGCACAGCCAAGTGCTAAAGTGGTTCACATTAATCTGATAACCTTGGGTCGCACTTGTTGACCGTTGATCAAATTGAGCGTCATCCTTTGCTATCGATAGAAGCGCTCTAAACAGTACGGGTAAATCGCATGTCTGAAATTAAAAATAAAGCATTTTGGCAAGAAAAAGCTCAAAGAACTGAGTTTCCTAATCAAATCATTATTAATGGCGAATTTAAATCCAGCGTTACTGGCGAAACCTTTCCCTGTGTCAGTCCCATTGATGGTCGAGTGCTAACCAATATTCCCGCCTGTAATCAAGCCGACGTAGAGCTTGCGGTAACCGCTGCTCGTAATGCCTTTGAATCGGGTTGTTGGTCGGAATTACCACCGGGCGTGCGTAAATCAAAATTATTGAAATTTGCCGATCTCATACAAAAACACGGCGACGAGTTAGCGTTACTTGAGACCCTTGATATGGGTAAACCCATTGGCGATTCTTTAGCGGTGGATATTCCTGCAACGGTGCGTTGTATTCGCTGGAATGCTGAAGCCGTCGATAAGATCTACGATGAAGTAGCTCCCACTAGCCCGAAAGAATTGGGTTTGGTAACTCGCGATCCCTTAGGTGTCGTTGCGGCTATTGTGCCGTGGAATTTTCCACTCATTATGGCGGCTTGGAAAATCGGCCCAGCTCTGGCCACAGGCAACAGCGTAATCTTAAAACCTTCAGAAAAATCACCTCTTACCGCGTTAAAACTGGGTGAGCTTGCCTTAGAGGCAGGTATTCCTGCTGGCGTATTTAATGTGATTACCGGCTTGGGCAAAGACGCCGGTGAACCTTTAGCAACGCATATGGATATCGATGGCTTGGTCTTTACCGGATCAACCGCGGTTGGTAAGCATCTGCTTGCACTGGGTGCGCAAAGCAATATGAAACGTACCTTTGTTGAGTGCGGCGGCAAGAGCCCGAACATTGTATTCCCAGATGCGCCCGATTTAGATACCGCCGCTAAAGCTAGCGCTGTTGGTATTTTCTTTAATCAGGGAGAGGTGTGTACCGCCGGTTCTCGATTATTAGTGCATAACTCCATTAAAAAAGAGTTTGTTGAAAAAGTGATTAATGCTGCTAAAACCATGCAGCCCGGCGACCCGCTCGATCCGGAGACAAGCCTTGGCGCCATGGTTGATAAGGCGCAAATGCAACGAGTTTTGAGTTACATCGAAACGGGTAAATCCGGTGGCGCGACACTTTCTTGTGGTGGTGTGCAAGCGCTTGAAAAAACCGGCGGTTTTTATATTGAACCCACTGTGTTTGATAACGTGGATAACAAAATGACCATCGCCCAAGAAGAAATCTTTGGGCCGGTATTGTCGGTAATTGGTTTTGATACCGAAGAAGAAGCCATCGCCATCGCTAACGATACCGACTACGGACTTGCCGCAGCATTATGGACAACCGACTTGGCGCGCGCGCATCGAGTATCTCGTAAATTACGAGCGGGTTCGGTATGGGTAAACTATTACGATGCCGGTGACATGACGGCACCTTTTGGTGGCTTTAAACAATCCGGTAACGGCCGAGATAAATCATTGCACGCATTAGAAAAATATACCGAGCTAAAAGCCACTTGGATGAATTTGGATTATTAATTGTCGCGAACATAAATAGTTTTTTGATTTTGTAAGTTTTAATAAATCGGGCTCTTCAAATAAAAAAACCAAGCAATATTGCTTGGTTTTTTTATACTGAGCAGAAAAATAAGTCGAATAAATTATGGCTTTATAATCTTTCGCAAATAATAAAAATTAAGCCTTTGGCTGTTGTTGTGTAATACAGTGAATATTACCACCGCCACGAACGAGAGTTCGACAATCGACTTGCACCACTTGGCGATCGGTAAAGCAATTTTGCAAAACATCGAAGGCTGCTTGGTCTGCTTCGGGTTCACCGTAAGAGGGCATAATGACGCCGCCATTTGCAATATAGAAGTTAATGTAGGATTTTCCAAGGCGAGCGTTATCTTCTAGCTCACAACTGGGTTGTTGAATACTAACGACTTCTAACGGTCTTCCTTTAGCGTCGGTTTCATTACGCAATTGCTCGATATGAGATTTTAAACGCGAGTAATTACTGTCTGTGGGATTATCGCTGTCGAGTACCACTATTTTTTGTGGTGCCACAAAACATGCGAATTGATCGACATGTCCATCAGTGTGATCGTCTGTTAATCCGTAATCAAACCAAATAATTTTTTCACAGCCGGTCGCTGCTTTTAATTTTTCTTCAACATCTTGTTGCGACAAGTTTGGATTACGATTTTTATTCAGCTGCACATTTTTGGTAACCATTAATGTGCCTTCGCCGTCGGTATGAATGGCACCGCCTTCGTTGACAAGATCACTCGATATAATGTGCAACGATAAATGTCGCAAAACATTTTGAGCGATAAATTGATCTTGTTGAAAGGGAAATTTGCCCCAGCCGTTAAACGTCCAATCAATACCTTGTAGTTCTTGGTTGTTAAAAACAAAGGTTGGGCCTGTGTCGCGCATCCAAGAGTCATTGATATCCATGGGAAGAATTTCAACGTTGTGTGACAGTAATCGACGCGCTTCTTTTACTTGGCTTGGATGAACCAGCATGGTTACCGATTCAAAATGTGCGATAGTATTGGCGATATTTGCGTAAGTATATTTTGCGTCTGTGAAGTGCTCTTGCCATAAGTCTTTAAAGCATGGCCAAGCCATCCAGCAGCGTTCGTGTTGATGCCACTCGGGTGGAAACCAAATATTGTTTGTTTGAGTCATGATTTTAGTCATTTTAAGGCAACATATCTTTCATTCTAAACCAAGCCATCGCTAGTACTAGGGCTGGTGTTCTAAACATTCTTCCACCCGGAAACGACATATGTGGAATTTTGCCAAAAACGTCAAATTTATCGGCGGTGCCGGTAATTGCATCGGCCATTAATTTTCCGGCAAGTCCGGTTGCAGCAATTCCATGACCCGAAAAGCCTTGAGCAAAAAAGATATTTTTATCGGCGCGACCAAAATGTGGTGCACGGTTCATGGTAATGGCAACGTAACCGCCCCAGGCGAAATCAATTTTGACGTCATTTAATTGTGGGAAAACATCGATCATTCTTTTGCGCATGGTGTTTTTTAAATTGGCGGGTTCCAATGTTGAATAGGAAACTCTACCGCCAAAAAGCATGCGAAAATCACTGGAACACCGGTAATAATCTAAAACGAAATTAATGTCGCAAATTCCGTAGTTATTGGTAATTAATTCTCGACACTTTTCTTCGCCCAAGGGTTCACTGGCACAGATGTAAGTGCCCACAGGCATGACCTTATTGCGAAGACCAACGCCTAATTCGGGTAAATAGGCATTGCCAGCGAGTACAACAAAGCTTGCTGTAATATCGCCTTTGGGTGTTTTAACGACTGCGGGATTGCCTTTTTTTAATTGGGTTACCGGAGAATATTCAAAAATTTCTACGCCCGCTTCTTGGGCCGCTTTGGCTAGGCCGAGCGTGTAATTTAAAGGATGCAAGTGCGCACTGTTGCTGTCGTACAGACCGGCAATGTATTTTTCACTATTCACTTCTTCGCGAGTTTTTTGTTTATCCCAAAATTCAAGTGTTTGGTAGCCGTAGTCTTTTTCTAAGGATTCTTGCCAATGACGCAAATCTTTTTCTTGTCTGGGTTTTAACGCTAGATTGGCTTGTCCTGCAACATAATCACAGTCGATTTTGTGCTTTTCGATTCTTGATCGAGTAAGGTTTAAGCCATCTAGTCCACAATCCCAAATGATTTTTGCGTTATTTTTGCCGACTAAATTTTCAATGGTTGGTTGTTCGGCGGCAAAGCCAAAAATCATTTGACCGCCACTGCGACCTGATGCGCCAAAGCCAACGTGCTCGCTTTCAAGTATGCAAACGCGTAAACCTTGTTCGGCAAGATTAAGTGCTGTAGTAAGACCTGTGATGCCTGCGCCTATAACGCAGACATCAACGGTTTTATTTTCAGTTAATTGCGGAAATTGTGTTTTCCAGTTAGCGCTGTGTTGGTACCAAGAATTATTTGTTTCGTTCATAACTTATACGGTTTGGAGGTACCACTCACATTCCAAGGGTGATACGTGTCGGTTAAAGCGGTTAATTTCCGCGTGTTTTAAAGCGGTAAATACTTGATGAAATGTTTCACCGAAATACTCACTGACCCATTGACTCTGCTCAAATATCGCTAAAGCTGCTTGCCAGTGATTTGGGTTGGTTGCTTTTGTTTGTTTATAGGCATTACCGCTAATGGCTTCTGTGCAATCTTTTTCGTCCATTAAACCTTTATGTAATCCCGCTAAAACTGCGGCGACTACTAAATAGGGGTTGGCGTCGGCCCCAGCTATTCGGTGTTCAACGCGTTTATTTTGATCATCACTAACCGGTACGCGCAAAGCCACGGTGCGGTTGTTATAACCCCAACTATTATTCAGCGCAACATAGGAATTGGGTTGAAATCGTCGGAAGGAGTTGGCGTGAGGTGAGAATAAAAGCATGGCTTCTGCCATGGTGTTTTGTAAACCTGCAATCGCCCAGCGGAGATGCCGCTCGTCTTGGGCAAAAATATTTTCACCCTTGCGATTGTATAAACTGGTGTGCACATGGGTGCCGCTGCCGGAAAACTGCCCGTAGGGTTTTGCCATAAAGGTTGCAGTGTATCCACATTGTCGAGCGACATTTTTTATTGCTCGTTTCAAGTAAATCGCGTCGTCGCAGGCTTTTAATGGGTCATCGCTGTGACTTAGATTGATCTCAAATTGTCCCGGTGAACATTCTGAAATGGCAGCTTCGGCCAAAATATTCTGCTCTTCACAGGTTTTTTGAATGGCATCAATAAATTCACCATAAGCATCAAGATCATCCATGTAATAAACTTGACTGCTTTTTTCTACCGCGCCAGTAATTGGGTTAACCGGAGCTTGAGGTTCGGTTGCGCAATCGGGAGACAGCAGATAAAACTCAAGTTCTACCGCTACAGTAGGTAGAATGTTTTGTGCTGAGAGTTTGGCGAGTAAGCGTTTTAAAACTTCTCTCGGGTTTACCGCAAAAGAGCGTCCGTCATCGTCAATCATGTCTAACAAGACTTGTGCACGTTTTGGTGCCCAAGGTACCGGAACTAAAGTTTCTAATATTGCTGGGCAGTTGTAATCGGCATCACCAATTTCAAAACCGAGGTGCGTTTCTTCGCAGGGTTCACCGCAAATGTCGGCGGCGAATAACGATGCCGGAAAAAGTACCCCCTGAGAAAATACCTTTTTTGCGTAGACTACCGGTAAACGTTTGCCGCGAATAACGCCGTTGCAATCGGGTATAAGTAGGTCTAAATATTCATAATTATTAATTAATTCATCGATTTTAAGGATTGAGTCAGACATTTGGTGCGATTCTTTTTTGTGCTTGAATTCATTAGAAATTGATAATTTTAGTTACTTGAATATAGAGAAATAACGAGCAAATTCTGTCGAATACAGAGCTGGTTTAATTCTAAAAATGTCATTTATTAGAGCGTAATGACATTTAGTGATACGTTTAGTGCACATAGGAAGTGCGCAACGTTTTGTTTTGAACCGAGTTTGCGTCAGTTCGTTAGAAAGTTGGTGTCTAATTTTAAAACAGAGACCGATTATATAGCGTTTTAGTAAAGGAAATTGCGAGTATTGGTCAAGGTTGTACGATTTGGTACAAACCTGGCTATGTGTTGATAATATTAAACACAATAAAATAGACCTGTAAACATTTAACCGCTAAGGAATTTTTCAATCAACGAAATAGTCATAAAAAATATGATGTTAATTCTCTTAAGTTCACATTTTTTGACTTGTTGAGAATTCCTTCAGGCGCTAAATGCATTTTCCTTGTGTTAATGTGTTGAATATTTTAAACGGTCTGGTTATTGTTGTTCGAGAGGTTGTTATGAGTTTTGTTATTGGTTTACCAGCATGCAGAAAACTTCTGGAGCCACACTATTTTCATTGCGTTGGGGAAAAGTATCTCAATGCGGTCACGCAAGCCCTTGGGGCTATGCCTGTTATTATTCCAGCTATCAATAATGTAAGTGTTGAGGAATATTTATCATTAGTTGACGGTATTGTTCTAACAGGAAGTTATTCGAACGTAGAGCCAAAGCACTACAGTGATGAACAGCCTTTTGACTCGAGTCTTGTTGATCAGGCTCGTGATCAATTAACGTTGTCTCTAATTAAAAGTGCTTACGATCGTGGTGTTCCTATCTTTGGTATCTGTCGCGGTTTTCAAGAAATAAATGTCGCGCTGGGTGGTTCGCTTTATCAACAAGTTCACCACACTCCGGGTTTTAACGATCATCGAGAAGACAAAACCTTAACATTGGCTGAGCAATATGCTTTCAGTCATAAAATTTCTCTTCAAGATGGTGGCGTTTTATCAGATATTTGGCATGAGCCAATGGTCGATGTGAATTCTTTGCATGGGCAGGGCGTTAAAGAGTTGTCAAATTTATTGCGAGTCGAAGCTCGTGCAGAAGATGGTTTAATTGAAGCGTTCAGTGCGCCAGGCAAGCCTGTGCTGGGTGTGCAGTGGCATCCAGAATGGTTAGTAACCGAAACGCCTTTTTATCGAGCTATTTTTTCTTGGTTTCGCTCACAATGTTTAGAATATCGAAAAACTAAACTCGGTTAATGATTTAAATTTTTTTAATTGTTGATAAAAGTATTTGATTGTTAATGTTTTTAGATGTGACTCTTTCGTTATGAAAAACTGAGTAATAAAAAAATAGCAATTTAAAAATTTATCGTAAGTAACGTATTTTTGATGTTGTTCGAGTAATTAGAACGATTTTTACCATTGAATTGGTCTTTATATTTTTTGATTGAAAACGACTGTTTTAGCTTTCAATATAAATATAAGTGAACTTATTGTTTCAAATTTTTAACCGGCTTATGACGGTAATAATTGGTTAGTACATGATAAATAGCGAAGCAGAATTAAAACTTTGGCTGCAAGAGAATAGAATTACAGAAATTGAAGCTCTGGTTCCGGATATGACCGGAAACGCACGGGGCAAAATTTTACCGGCCAGCAAATATTTAAATAGCGAAGGCACACGTTTGCCTGAAGCCATATTTATTCAGACGGTCACCGGCGATTGGCCCGACGATGACGCTATCGAAGGCCTTGTCCATCCGGCAGATATTGATCTTTATCTGCGTCCCGATCCGGCGACCACTCGTATGGTGCCCTGGGTTGATGAACCAACGGCACAAATCATTCACGACTGCTTTGATGCTAAGGGCAATCCGCATCCTTTAGCGCCGCGAAATGTATTAAAACGTGTTTTAGCACTGTATGAGGCAGAAGGCTTACAGCCCATTGTTGCTCCAGAGCTAGAGTTCTATTTGGTGCAAAAAAATACCGACGCTGATTTTCCACTACAGCCGCCGATTGGTCGCTCGGGACGTCCCGAGCGTGCGCGCCAATCTTATTCGATCGACGCGGTGAATGAATTCGATCCGCTGTTTGAAGAGATGTACGATTTTTGTGACGCTATGGAATTAGACGTAGATACGCTAATTCATGAGTCCGGCGCTGCACAAATGGAGGTGAACTTTGAACACGGTGATCCGTTGTCCAGAGCCGATCAAGTATTTCTTTTTAAGCGCACCATTCGTGAAGTCGCTCTGCGTCATGATGTTTATGCAACATTTCTTGCTAAGCCTATGCAGAATGAGCCAGGTAGCTCAATGCATATTCATCAGTCGTTGATAGATGTTAAAACCAAAGCAAACGTGTTTAGCGCCGGTAGTGAAGGGCAGCTCAGCGAGCTGTTTATGAATTATCTAGGCGGTTTGCAGCAGCATACGCCCGATGCCATGTTGTTTTACGCTCCAAACGTAAACTCATATCGTCGAATCTTATTTGGCGATGCTGCGCCGAATAATACCCATTGGGGTTTTGATAATCGCACCGCAGGTTTGCGCGTACCTATTTCTACGCCAGAATCCACACGGGTTGAAGCACGCTTTGCCGGTGCAGACGTTAACCCTTATCTGGCTATCGCAGCCAGTTTAGCCAGCGGTTATTTAGGCATAAAACATAAATTAGCATCGGCAGATCCCATTCAGGGCGATGCGTACGAATTACCTTCTTCGAATGTTCCGAAATCACTGGAGCATTCTCTCAGTCGATTACAGGAGCCCAATCCTTTAACCGATATTCTAGGGCGCGATTTTGTCCGCGCTTATTCAGCGATTAAACATAAAGAGTACGAAACTTTTTTCCAAGTAATCAGTTCTTGGGAGCGAGAGTATTTGCTACTCAACGTATAGGTAACCCAGAATGACAACCACAGCCGAACTCCAAGCGCTAGATGCGCAACACCATTTGCATCCATTTACCGATCATGGTGATCTTGCCAAAAAAGGGACGCGCGTTATCGATCGTGCTGAAGGCGTATTTTTGTATGATTCCGAAGGCAATAAAATTCTTGATGGTATGGCAGGTCTTTGGTGCGTAAATGTTGGTTATGGAAGAGAAGAGCTGATTAACGCAGCCACTCAACAAATGCGCCAGCTGCCTTATTACAACAGCTTTTTTCAATGCACGACGCCGCCGACCATCGAATTAGCAAGACAGTTAAGTGAGCTTGCGCCCGCGCACATTAATCACGTATTTTTCACAGGTTCTGGATCTGAATCCAACGATACAATTTTCCGTTTAGTTCGCCATTTTTGGGCATGTAAAGGGAAACCTGAGAAAAAAGTCATAATCGCCAGAAATAATGCGTATCACGGTTCAACTGTTGCCGGTGCGAGTTTAGGCGGAATGAAGCCTATGCACGAGCAAGGTGATCTTCCCGTGCCGGGTATTGAGCGCATCAACCAACCCTATTGGTTTGGCGAAGGCTTTGATGAAGATCCCAACGCATTTGGATTAAGAGTTGCTCAAGAACTGGAAGCAAAAATAAAAGCCATTGGCGAAGATAAGGTCGCAGCTTTTATTGCCGAACCCATCCAAGGCGCTGGCGGTGTTGTTATTCCACCAGAAACTTATTGGCCGGAAATTCAACGTATTTGCGATGCCTATGAAATTCTTTTAGTGGCCGATGAGGTTATCTGTGGTTTTGGTCGAACCGGCGAATGGTTTGGCAGCGATTATTTCGGAATTAAACCCGATTTAATGGCGATTGCAAAAGGTCTCTCCAGCGGTTATTTGCCCATCGGTGGTGTTTTAGTTGCCGATCACATTGCAGAAACATTAAAAAGTAGCGGCGAAGAGTTTTACCACGGTTTTACCTATTCCGGTCACCCAACTGCGGCGGCGGTTGCGAGTGCAAACTTAAAAATATTAAAAGATGAAGGCATTGTTGAGCGCGTTAAAAATGAACTAGCGCCTTATTTTGCCGACAAACTGAAACAGCTAGCCGATCACGAACTTGTCGGTGAGGTAAGAACCCTAGGTTTACTGGGTGCTATTGAGTTAATGAAAGATAAATCAAAGCACGAGTTTTTTGAAAACAAAGGCGCTGTCGGAACCTTGTGCCGCGACATCAGTGTTGGTAATGGTTTAGTCATGCGCGGTGTTGGTTCAACAATGATTTTGAGCCCACCGTTGGTCATTAAAAAAGAAGAAATCGATTTGTTGGTTGAACGTGTTCGCAAGTCACTCGATGATTTGGCGATACGATTAAAAGCCTAGTTTTAAAACTCATACCAAGTTATTAAGTTTTTAATCTAATGGGCGCTCTTTTGAAAAAAGATAAACTTTTTTCAAATTATTACCGGGCGTTGCGTAGACAGAATATATAGAAATCGTAAACTGCAACTCGGACTTTTAAACATTGGTTCTTAATAAGTCTTTTTCCAAGGATGGTTGTTTCCTCTAATGTTGAGGTAGATTGAAATTTCATCTTCGCTCTTGGTCGAAGATCTTTAAACATCCTGAAGGGGGTTATTGAATGAAATCGAAGCAAACAACTTTAGCTGTATTCGCACTAGCAGGGTTGCTCGCCAGCACCAATGCATTGGCAGAGAAAGTCGTAAAAGTTTACAACTGGAGCGATTATATTGGTGCGGATGTTATTGAAAAGTTTGAAGCAGAAACTGGCATCAAAGTGACCTACGATGTGTTTGATTCAAACGAAGTACTTGAAGGCAAGTTGTTAGCAGGCCGCACTGGCTATGACGTAGTTGTGCCTACCATCGATTTTATGTCGCGCCAAATTCAAGCCGGCGTTTTTCTACCATTAGATAAGTCAAAGCTATCTAACTTCAGTGGTCTTGACGCATCATTCATGGAAAACCTCTCTAAACTAGACCCAGGCAATAAGTACGGTATCCCTTACATGTGGGGTACCACTGGAATCGGCTTTAACGAAGCTAAAGTTAAAGAAGTTTTAGGTGAAGACGTACCTTTAGATTCTTGGGATCTGATCTTTAAAAAAGAAAACCTAGAAAAACTGAGCAAATGTGGGGTTGCATTCTTGGATGCGCCAACAGAGGTTTATGCCGCTGCTTTACACTATTTAGGTAAAGATCCAAACTCGGAAGATATTAAAGATTACCAAGGCAGCGCACCTGCAAAAGAGTTACTCAAATCTTTAGCGCCATCGGTGACCTATTTCCATTCATCTAAATACATTGACGATTTAGCCGGTGGTGAAATTTGCGTTAGCTTAGGTTGGTCTGGTGATATCGCTCAAGCACAGGCCGATGCTGCGGAAGCCGATAACGGTATAGAAATTAGTTACATCATTCCAAAAGAAGGTGCTCTTCTTTGGGTTGATATGTTTGGTATTCCAAAAGACGCCGAAAACGTCGAGGAGGCTCACGCGTTTTTGAACTTCCTAATGAAGCCAGAAATCGCCGCTGAAAACACCAACGAAATTTGGTATCCAAATCCAGTAACCGCATCATTAGAATTTGTTGACGAAGAAATTAAGTCTGACGAATCTATTTATCCACCTGCTGATGTGAAGGCTAAGTTGTATACCGCAACCGTTAAGCCCGCCAAAATCGATCGCGTATTAAATCGTGCTTGGACCGAAATTAAAACCGGTCAATAACCCTTCCCTTTGAAAGTCGCTCCTGCATTTGCAGGAGCATTCTGCGAATTTGTCTGAGTGTATGCTGTGAATACCGCTGAAAATCACAATGTTGGAAAAACCGTCTCCGCAAATCCTGATCAAATTTTAAATGCCGATGAGGAATACTTAACGATACGTAAAGTTAGCAAACAATTTGGTGATTTTACTGCGGTTAACTCTGTTGATTTAACCATAAAAAAAGGCGAAATCTTTGCCTTGTTAGGTGCTTCTGGCTGTGGAAAGTCAACACTATTAAGAATGCTGGCTGGTTTTGAAACACCAACCTCGGGCGATATTATTTTGCAAGGTGAGCGAATTAACGATCGCGAACCCTTCGAACGTCCAATCAATATGATGTTTCAGTCGTACGCGTTATTTCCACACATGACGGTTGAGCAAAATTTAGCGTTTGGTTTAAAGCAAGATAAACTCGATAAATCGCAAATTGCCGAAAAAGTAACTAACATGCTTAACCTTGTGCAAATGCAGCATTTGCGCAAACGTCGACCCCATCAATTATCCGGTGGCCAACAACAGCGTGTTGCACTCGCACGTTCGTTAATTAAAAGCCCTAAATTATTGTTGCTCGATGAACCCATGGGTGCATTGGACAAGAAACTGCGCGCACGTATGCAGTTAGAAATTGCCAACATTATTGATAGTTTAGGCGTTACTTGCGTCATGGTGACGCACGATCAAGAAGAAGCCATGACCATGGCCGATCGCATTGCCATTATGGATGCTGGCGAAATTTGCCAAGTTGGCACTCCTAGCGAAATTTATGAACAGCCCAACAGCCAATTTACGGCAGAATTTATTGGTTCTGTAAATATATTAAAAGGCGCCGTTAAAGACGACGAACCTAGCTACGTAACGATTACCAGCGATGATTGCGAGACTGAAATTTACATCGGTCATGGCATTACCTGCTTTGTGGGTCAAGAAGTCGCTGTAGCCTTACGCCCAGAAAAAATTTCCATATCAAAAACTAAACCCGATCAACAATACAACTGCATAAGCGGTGTAGTTAAAGACATTGCTTATTTTGGTTCGCACTCGGTTTATCACGTGCGGACTCCCTCGGGAAAAACCATTTCTGTTACTGAAATGAACGACATTCGATGGGCCGGTGATCGGCTCACATGGGACGACCCAGTGTGGGTTTATTGGGATGACAACGCAAGCGTTGTTTTGACCGAATAATTTTTCTAAAACGATTTGTATTCCGTAGGGCTAACTATCGGTTGATCGTTTTGGCTAATCTGCAATTCCCCAAAAAGAGATATCATGAAAGATTTCCAATGGCGACGTTTTAAAAAATGGTGGTTAATTTTTCCACCCTATGCATGGTTAATATTATTTTTTGCCGTGCCATTTTTAATTATTTTAAAAATATCTTTTTCTGAGGCGGCAATTGCACAGCCTCCTTACACGGCTATTTTTGAATACGCCAACGAAAAGCTCGTCATTAATTTAAACTTTGGCAACTATCTTTGGTTGTTCACCGATACTCTGTATCTGAATGCGTATTTAAGCTCTCTAAAAATAGCAGCCATCTCAACCACCTTATGTTTGGCCATTGGTTATCCAATTGCTTACGGCATTGCCAGAATGCAAGGTTCCATTCAAAACCTGTGTTTAATGCTGATTATTTTGCCGTCTTGGACGAGCTTTTTAATTCGTATTTACGCGTGGATGGGAATTTTAAGAAACAACGGCATTATTAATAATGTCTTAATCAGCTTAGGTTTTGTTGATGAGCCTATCCGATTGTTAAATACCGAGTTCGCGGTTTACATTGGTATCGTTTATACCTATTTACCGTTTATGGTTTTGCCACTGTACGCCAACCTAGTAAAACTCGATTCGCGTTTGCTAGAAGCGTCAGCGGACCTCGGTGCTGGCCCTATCCGAAGTTTCTTCTCAATTACGTTGCCATTGTCTCGTGGCGGAATTATTGCCGGTTCCATGTTGGTCTTTATTCCGGCGGTCGGTGAGTTCGTTATTCCGGAATTGTTGGGCGGTGCAGAAATTCTGATGATAGGTAAAGTGTTGTGGGGTGAATTCTTCGGCAACCGAGATTGGCCGGTGGCATCTGCTGTGGCAACCATCATGTTGCTATTACTGCTAATACCTATAGCGTTGTTCCATCGATACCAATTTAGAGAATTGGAGGAGAAATCCTGATGGCGAACGTATCAAAGTTTACTAAGATTGTGCTCGGGTTTGGATTTTTCTTCCTTTATGCACCGATGCTGGTTCTGATTATTTATTCCTTTAACAGTTCTGAGCGCGTCAACATTTGGGCTGATTTCTCTTTTAAGTGGTACGTCGAACTATTTCGCGACGACGCGATTATGTCTGCGGTTTGGGTTAGCTTAAAGTTAGCGTTTTTCTCAGCGTCGGCCGCGGTGATACTGGGTACTTTGGCAGCATTGGTATTGGCAAGGGCGGGTAAGTTTACCGGTAAAACGGTATTTGGCAGCCTAGTAACGGCACCGTTGGTTATGCCAGAGGTTATTACCGGTCTGTCATTATTGCTTCTATTTGTGGCTATGGTTAATAGCTTTGGCTGGCCGCAAGAGCGTGGTTTCCTGACCATTTGGATTGCCCACGTCACATTCTGCATGGCTTACGTTACCGTGGTGGTTTCGTCACGCTTGGCTGAAATGGATCGATCCCTAGAAGAAGCCGCAATGGACTTGGGCGCTAATAAGATTAAGACATTTATCTTTATTACCTTGCCGATCATTTTACCGGCCTTGGTATCTGGATGGTTGTTGGCATTTACTCTTTCGTTGGATGACTTGGTAATTGCAAGCTTTGTTTCTGGGCCATCGTCTACCACGTTACCGATGATTGTTTTCTCGTCGGTGCGCTTGGGTTTAAGTCCAAAAATCAATGCTCTTGCTACGATAATGATTCTGACCGTACTAACGGCAGCATTTGCAGCCTACTATATTTCTTCGCGCGAAGAACGTACGCGCCGACAAGGCGAACTGATAAACGAAGACTAAGGCCAATAATACCTATGGTTACAGTAGCAGCCACGCAATTTGCGTGTTCATGGAATCTTGACGAGAACCTTGCAACCGCAGAGAGTTTAGTCCGTTCTGCCGCAGCGCAGGGCACCAATATTATTTTGCTGCAAGAATTGTTTGCAGCGCCGTATTTTTGTAAAGACCAAGATCCCAAACACTTTGAGTTAGCCACACCTTTTACCAACAACAATTTACTCAGTCACTTTAGTGCACTTGCTAAAGAACTGAGCGTGGTGTTGCCGATCAGTTATTTCGAAAAAGACAGCCAATGCTATTTTAACTCGCTGGCAGTAATCGATGCCGACGGTGTTGTACTTGATAACTACCGTAAAGCGCATATTCCAGACGGCCCCGGCTACCAAGAAAAATTTTACTTCTCCCCCGGTGATACGCCATTCAAAGTTTGGTCAACAAAATTTGGTCGAATTGGTGTGGCGATTTGTTGGGACCAATGGTTTCCAGAAGCGGCACGTGCCATGGTTTTGCAAGGCGCCGAGATATTGTTTTATCCAACAGCCATTGGCAGCGAGCCGCAAGATCACAGTATTGATTCAAAAGATCATTGGCAGCGAGCCATGCAAGGCCATTCGGCTTCCAACATGGTTCCCGTTGTTGCATCAAACAGAATTGGTGTTGAGCAAGGCGAGAGTTGCTCAATTACTTTTTATGGTTCTTCTTTTATCAGTGATAACACCGGAGCAATTTTACAAGAAGCCAGTCGCGATCAGCAGGAAATTATACTCTCAACCCTTGACCTAAACGCGTTCGCTCAGCAGCGTCGAGCTTGGGGATTGTTTCGTGACCGTCGACCAGAGCTGTACGGCCCTCTAACACAGTTAACGCCACATTGATTTTCAGTCAGATCCTCCGGCTAATGCAGCTCAGGCTTAAACGGAGGATTGCCACTAGCACTCTGATTTGTTATTCCCACAAGTGTTTAATTATTTCTTGTTCTCAAAACTAAGCACGCGTAAATTTCCTTTTATGAGTTTTGAATTCCTCAGTTTTGAATTCGTCTGAATCCCTCGCCGTTATCCCTTCGATCTTTTTAAATACGTTTTACCTGTAAATATTGTCAGGTAATTTCCACGAATTTTCTTAAATTACTTTTTATTAGAATATTCCCATTAAAAACTCCTAGAGATTTTAAAATTTTCGGGAACATCATTTGGGTTTTACCGCATGAAAATCTTAATGTTTCGTATGTTGTTAATTTTGTAAAATAAAAAATTATTCTTCGCACTTGCTCTTGCAACAGAGTTAAAACCGCTAATCTTCAACGAAAAAATTCTATTATTAAAGAACCCTTTGATTAACTCTGTCGTCAATTAGCTGCTCTATAGAAACAAAAACTCGACACCAAATTTTTTACAATTCCAAGTGCTGGCAGAAATTAAAAACAGCGACACGTTATCGTAGTGTTAAAAACTTTGGGTTAGTCAGAGGTTCCTAAAAATAAGATATTAAAAATAATTATTGTTTAACCCATTGAATGTCAACTTAAGTGCCCAACGATCCAAGTAGGATTATCCCCAATAAAAATACAAAGCAGATCATTAATAGTTGGGAATCTGTTTTATCGGATTATTTTGCTAAAGCGTAAATACGTCGATTTAGTAAAAAAAGAAGGTTAAATAAGTATTAGAAAAACCTGACAAGTCAATCAAACTAGACGTAGATCACAGAACTTGCATTTAAACAATTAATTAACCCGATTGATTTTTGGGCAAATTATCACTAATAAATAAAGCTTCAATTTTTATTTTTAATAAATAGGCAATAAGTTTTTCATATTTTATGATGTTAAGTTGATCAAAGAAAACTCGAATTGTCTTTTTAGATCAAAAATCCGAAAATTTGAAACATTTCTCAACTCTGAAATTGACTGACGCCTAAATCTAAAATGTGGCGCTTTAAACATTAATTTATGATAACTCCTTCGCAATAGCGACAGTTTAATTTCTATACCTCATATATTTTTGGGTATTTTCCTAAATTTGTTATATTGGACGAACTTTGTTCAAGATCGTTTATAATTGCGATCAGCGAAATTAGCCATACACGTATTCTAAGTAATGACATTTATTTACAAAATTGGAAAATAAATTCTCGTTGGTGGAAAGAATATCCGTATAGAATTTATTAATTAAAAAATCATAAAACCGTACTTTTTTTCCGATGTTTTGTTTTTTCTAGCAAATTGACAATATCAAGACTTTTCTGGTCTTATGTCTTCCTGTTTGAAGAATCCATTTCTTTTAGGACAAAATTTGAGAATTCTCAAACCGTTGTCGTCTTCGTATTTTTTGTACCGGAAATAAATTTAACTAATTGGATATGGACATACACGTCTAAAGTATTTTTCAGGGGTACTCCATGGACCGAAAGGATCTCCGTGACCTAGAACTCGCGCTAGGTATACAAACGCCGTGGTTTATAAAAGCGGCCAGATTTAATGAATCTGAACGTTGCTACGATATTGCACTGGATACGGGAGATAAAAAGCTTTTAACTACTTTCTTTTCCAGCAATAAAAAGATTAGTAGCGAAGAAGATTTAGTGACTGGGCGTTGGCGCTACGCTAACGTTGGTAATTGCCCAGTGTACGTTCACGCTAATGTGCCTAAGTTGGCTGCTGCCGAAGGTGGCTTCATTACTCGTGATGTCTTAAATCGAGCAGCTTTTTTAGGCGATCCCACGCGCAACTATTCTAATCTGGTGCGTCAACAAGTTGCTCTTGCCTTGGTAAAAGGTCTTGATGCCAGCGTCATTTCTAGTTTTTTGGGAATTAACGAATCAATGGTTCAGTTGATTTCTGAAGATATCAAGAGATCGACCGCGGTAAATCATCAGCTTTTTTACGTTCCTACTGAGGTGGATCGCGTTTGGGAAAATGTGTTGAAAAACCAACTGCCCATTCGAACGCAATTGCTACCGTTAAAGTTTTTACTCAGCCGTTTAACCTTATTGGCTGCTAAATCTAACAGTGGCTCGACGCTATTAAGTTTGGCAGTTGAACTTCGTAAATTCTTTATCGAGAATCACAACCAGCTGCAAAGTGAAATAGAACAATTGTGCGGTGTGAACAGTGATCGATTGCGTACACAGGTTCGACAAAATACCAGCAAACAGCGTTTAATTTTACCGGCGGCAAAAAGCCCAGTTTGGTTAGAGCTACTAAGCGGAACCATAAATCTTAATTCTGGAAGTGTACCGTTAAATCTGTTGATATCGCGTCAACGCAGTGTTTTTGTACAAGGTAAAACCGAGTCTGAAAAGCTTCAATCGATCGATACAATTCGCGAGTACTTCCGCAAAAATTATCGCAGTTTGATTCAGGAGTTGGTGCTACTAAATAAGTGGCTTAACACACCAAGATCAAGCGAGCTATCATTGCCGGAAGCCGAACATCAGGTTTGGCAGAAAATTTTAGAGAATGAAAATTTCATTCCAAGCGAACATATGGCTTATCGGCTATTACTCGCTAAACTACGCGCACAGGTTATGACAAAACCTGATCCGGTAATAAAATTGCAAGCGGCGCGACGTATAAGAGATTTCTTGGGTCAAAATCAGAAAACTATGCGCCAAGAAGTTGGAGTTTTGATGAAGCAGGCAGCTGCGGTATAAGCTGATTTGGAGATACAGATGGCTGATGAAGGATTGGTAACGTTTTTAAATAAAATGGCAACTCGCGAAGAAGTTGTCGAAATGATCGCAGCAGGCGATTACATGGTTTTAGCGGGTGATGAAAACGTTCTCGAAGGTCTGCCATCAGGCAATTGGATAGCTGGAACAATTCCTTATTTTATGGCCAACGACGGTGGCCGCGTAGACGAAGAAATGCTGCATGTCAGCGTTATTAGTGGTTTTCCCTCTAATGCTCGTCCACATTTAACGCTTTACGATGTAAATTCTGTTTCGCGAATCGCAAAAGAAGCGCCCGAGCATGGTTTCACGCTGTTGATTCTGCCGGGTGAGTCGAGTGTTCACATGGAATATGCCCAGCATGCTCCTGATTACCAGAACATGTACTTCTCGCCCATTATTGGTTGGGTGAGCGGCTTTCGTGTAGACCAAATGGGTGAGCGTTCTGCGAAGGTAGGTTTTGGCCCAGCATCGGGCATGCTCAGCGATGCGCAGGCCGTAGCAATGCACGTGCATCTACCAGAAGAGCAAACTGCGCAAATTAAAACCGTTAACTTGTTTGAGCAGGGTGACGGCCCGGTTATCAAATTTAAACAAACTGGTTTTGAAGTTAACAGTTGTGAGGTTAATGGCGATACTTGGAATTTTGCCGAGTATGTAACCGAAAACCACATTGATGTGCGCTGGCCGCTGGTTGCTGACTACTCAGGCGTGTTGGTAAACGTGGCTATTTTGGATGTAAGCCGCGAAGACGCGAAATTTTATGCGCCGGTTTTTCCAGACGTAGAATATAAATTTGCGCGCCCGGTTGAAGATTATATTACCGAGTTTGATAAAGCACTGGGTCGTACCGACACCACAAACATAGCGTTCTCGTGTAACAGTATCTGGAACCTATTGTATTGCGACCTAGAAGGTAAAAAGACTGCCGATTTAACCGGCCCTATGGCATTCGGTGAAATCGCCTATCAGCTTCTTACCCAAACGCTGGTTTATCTAACACTAGAAAAAGTTTAGTTGTAAAAATCGGAAAGAACCCCTCTTACTTGTCACTGCTTTGATTGACAAGATTTCAAGCCGGCCTAGGTCGGCTTTTCTTTTTATAAACCTCCGCTCGGGGTTTACATCGAGAGCTAAGACCTCGAAAACATTGTCGTTAACTCTATATACAATCCGACGATGACAACTCGATATCTATATAAATCTTCGCAGTCAGATAACAAAATTGCACCATTTAACCTTGGATTTTCTGCGATTTCATCTAACGTAGCAATAACTCAGGGTCTAATTTGTGGGTGCAATTTTTTAACGTCTTTTTTGGCTCCTCGATGGAGAACAACGTTATATATTATCTTCTGTTTCCCTTTTCAGATATTCCCAACTCCTTTTTGAAATCACGTAGATTTTGTGCTCCGTCCATATCACCAGATCGTAAGTTAACCTCTTCAATATTTTGCTGAGCGTCCAGATGATCTAAAAACTAATCATATTGTTCGGATGTTAATGTTGCTCCAACTTGCTGGTCGTAGGATGTTAGAACAATCTCTGTTTTTGATGTTTAAGCGATTTTACAAATTCTAATATCGTTTCGGTATTGTTGATATCCGTTTCAATATATTCATCCTCGCTCATTTTCGTTTTCTTCGTTAGTAATTAGAATGTTGAGTTAAAACCGAAGGGATTGCAGAAAACCCATTGCAAAAAACCGTTGCAAAAAAAATGATTTGCAAAGTTATCTCGCCTCATAATTATTTCTGTTATTGAGTGCGCAATAGGTCAATGGATTTCGGATTTAACGGATTAGCTAGATATTCTTTTGGTATCATGCAGCACTTTATTTTCTGTAACTGAAGACATCACGCAACAATCAATATCAACCAGGATTTATGTCACTCGCTAGGTCTTTAAAGCGACATTTTTTTAAAGAGATGTTAAAACATTGCATTTAAAAGGAAATCCATTCTTTGTTGCTTCGTTTTTAATTTGCTCGGTTATTTTTATGGCCACTTCAGTGTCAAACCAGCCGATCTTAACGCTGCCATTCTTGTGAATATCTAACATTGTGCTCGCAGAACAAAAATCATCCAGATATAAATACGTTTTCAAGATATCTACAACAAAATCCATTTCGGTTACATCGTCATTAAAAAATTCAATTTGTGCCTTGTTGGAGTTGCTTCTCTCTTTGGGTTTGCTAGAAATATCAAACAGAGGTTTTTCTAAATTAAATCTCTTGATTTTCGAAATAGACCTTTTGAATTTTAACATCGTTAAAAATTTTTTTACGTCACAGTCCAGTCCAAGTTCTTTGACTTCTGCTGGAAAACAATTTAATACGCCGACTATTAGTGAGGTCCATCCGAATATAAGCAAGAGGCGATTGTCAGAAATTAGGTAGTGGTAAAGTATAAAAGTCAGACCAATAAAAATATTAGCCAAAACTCCACTGGCTATTATGGCGACTTCTTTCCCCCATGTGGTCTTATTAATTTCTCGCTCATAGGCAACAAAGCCGGAAAATATATTTTTTTGTAGGCTTATTGTGTATTTATTCTCACATCGCTTTATGCTTATTGGATACACTGAAAACTCAATGACCTTGTGGCCTGCCATCAAAACTGCGACTAGGTGGCCAATCTCATGAATAAGAATAGCGAGTAAAAAGCTAATAACATGTAAAATAATTACTTGCATAAACGTTATGGTTCCACCCTGAGGTGCACAAAGCAGCGTGTTATTTAATGGTGAGCCCAAGGCAGAAATCAAGTTTTGCCTGATGTTTAAACGGCTTGTTGTACATGCTAAGCATCGTTAAAACTGAGCGGTGCCAGTTAAATTACTTTGCATAAAAAAGCAGAGTAATGACAACGAAATTTACCACGTTTTTACGCAAATAAAGAAGGCAAGCAGAAGGTAATTAATGAAATTTTAAGGGTTGGAGTGATTGTGCGGCGATAATTTAATGCTTTAGTTTACTAAATTTTAACGTCTTAATAATGGTAATTTTAGACATTGATAGATAATTTTCTTAAAGCGAAAAAATCCTGCTGGGACAATAATATTGTAGTTCAGGAATCTTTGATCAAATCAGGAATGAGTTAAGCAGTGATTCTTTTAGTAAAATCAAAATAAAACGCGGAGAAATTTAGTCTTTGTAGTTGAATCAATTTTGCAGTGAGACAAGCAAAACAGGTATGAGATGTAATTTATGACTATTGGTGTAGCTAAATCGGATTCTGGAATAGTATGCTCATCAAATTTTATTTCAGCTCGTTAGGCTCCTCGACCGTACCGCACGGTATTTCCATTTTTTGAATATGGGAGGACTAATAATTCTGCAAAGTACTCTTTATCAGGCTTTCCGTCAAAGTCCCAACTTATGTATGTGCTCCCACCGTAAATACAGAAGACTTTATTTTCTTTTAGATTAACTTCTATTTGATCGCATGGATTGTAAGGCGGGGCGACCCAATAAATATTACGGTGATTATCGTAAGCAACTGCAAATATAAAGAAGTCATCTTCGGTTATTCGGGTTATGAAAACATCCGCAGGAAAAGCTATATCAGGGGTTTTCTTGGTTTCCCCAACGTTAATCCAGTTAGTTTTGAATGATGGTACGTTAGCGTTAGCTTCGTATGAAGGATTCATAGAAGCTACAAAAGGATAAGCAGTAAAAATAGCCCCAAGGGTGCATAAAGCTAGTAGAGAATATTTCAAAAAGGTTCGTATGTTTCTCATGGGCCTAACCCCGCCATTTGCGGAAAATTTGTTTTTATGATTTCTTCAAAGGTAGCAATTTTACCCACAATAGAGCTAAAAATATGGATATAAAGGCAGGCACTATAAATATGGAGCTTACGAATTTGTATCCCAACAAAGATAGCGCCCTGTAGTGGTCAATTATTTTCATACCACCCTGTAGGAGGTTTTTATCATTTAAATGCTTTCTCAACTTCAGCTGGTGT
>NZ_BAAGIE010000044.1:0-22821 GCF_054658275.1 Sessilibacter sp. MAH3
TGAAGAAATTGGAAATCGCATTTTCAATTTCTGTCCTCTGATTAAATCATGGATGAGTTAATCAGAGGTTCCTATAGGATATTCCGATTAATTCCTCCATGATTTAATCAAAGTTTCCCATACGTAAAGTATTCAAGTTTGAGCGCTTCAGTATTTAATGCTGCTTGATGTTTTTAATTCGTAGCAGCTGAATGTATCAACTGCTACCAGTTGTTAGTCGATAGGTCGTAATTACATTTTTATTTGCGCAGCCGCTAACGCTTGTAGTTGTGATCGCGTAGTATCTGATAACGGGTTTTCTAAAACTTGAATTTTTTTAAGCTTAGCGTTTTTAGAAAGATCCATATCAACAATGTTATTACTGTTTAGGCGTAAATCTTCCAATTCACTTAAATTATCGGTGTTAAGCACAGAGATTTCGTTAACATCTGCCCATAATTCTTCGATCAAAGCATTATTAGAAATATCTAAAGACTCTAAATCATTCATAAATACTTCTAAATGCTTCAGTTCTTTACAACCGCTGATGTCCAATTCTTCGATGGCGTTATTACCTAAAAATATTTCTTCGAGTTTGGTGTTTTTAGATAAGTCTACTTTAGTGAGATTGTTGCGAGTTAAATCGATAAGTTTTAGTTCGGTAAGATATTCTATACCTTCAACACTTTCTATTTTGTGTTTTCGGCAATTTAACTCAATAATATCTTCGGCATTTTCTTTTTGGGTCGCTAAAACGCAAGCTTTAAACGCATCATCTTTAAAAGGGATTTCAGTCAATTTCACAGCGATCTCCTTAAGTGCAATATTTGGGATGTTTATTGAAGAAACAATCTTACGCGGCCATTTTGAGCAAGCACTGAGTTATTCAAAGCTTCCTAGAAAAACTTCTTATAAAAACCTGAGATTCACACCTTTACAATTTAATCAGAGTTTTCTAGATATTGTTGTGTTTGTTACAAAATTAGATTTTGTCGGTTTGCGACAACACCATTTAGGTTTAAATTTTAAAAAGCTTGCTTAGAAAAACGAATAAAATCAAGCCGTTAACTTAGCGGTAGAACCTAATGTCTGTTGTTCTTTATTGATTGTCGGCAACCCTTGTGCCATTAGCGCTATTACTAAAAATCACAGCTGTTTGTGAGATATGGGCATACAATTTGATGAGACTAGGTTGTTTGTATTGAGTTTTTTATCGTTCAATAAATACCTAGGTGCGTTGATATTATGGAAGCCGTGGAACCCATTATTGAAGTAACTTGTGTTAATGATTTATACGAAGATACAGAGGTCGGCGCTGATACTTTAATTGTGGCCTTTGCAAGCATGGATGGCGATTGCGTTGATCAGCACTTTGGTTCAGCCAGAGGTTTTTTTGTGTATGAGATTAGTGGCCACAGTGCTAAATCGGTTACGCATAAATTATTTCCAAAAGAATTAAAAGACGGTAATGAAGATAAATTAAAACCCAAGTTAGCGTGGTTGTTGGGTTGTGATTTGGTGTATTGCGGATCTATTGGTGGTTCTGCTACCAAGCAACTTATTACGATTGGTGTTCATCCTGTTGTCGTAAAAGAAGGGCCGGATGTAGAAGAAGTTATTGAACAACTGCAAGTAGAGATGAATACGGAATTATCGCCAATGTTGCAGCGAATTTTTCTGAAAAAAGCACCAAAAACGGATAAACGTTTTGACGAAATGGATGACGAAGACTGGGATGAATAATTCATCGATTATTGTAGGATTTTAATTTCAATAAGAACCTCTGATTAAATCATGAAAAAGTTTATTAGAGGTTCCTATATGTTTATACGGTTATTTATGCTATGCGCTCAAATTGATCAAACCAACACGCCGAGTGTAAAGCGAATAGATTAAGCAGATAATTAGTTGGGTTTTTTATCACTAACTGCTGTTTTGCTCATGATTGTTGTGCCAATGGTGGTTTCACTGAACGCTAAATAGTCTTCAAGAAGGCTTCTATCACCGGCTCTACGATCCACAGTTTTTCGGCGTTTACGATGGAATAAATCCATTGGCATATCTTGGCAGCGATCATGCTCTAAGCGTCGATCAGTACCTTTGCGTCGATTAACAAATACAGGGGCGTTTTTGTTGTGTTTAGAATCCGTAGTCATTCTCGTACTTCGTTAGTTAAAACAATAGTGAGGGTTAACGGAAAATCAGTATAGTTCATATTTTTCCTTGCGTTGTGGCAACACTGAAAATTCAATCAGGTACAATGAGAGCTTGATTTTATGAACAAAATTACGCGTTATAGATACTAGAAAAGTCTATTCAACACAGAGATTTTTCTATCAATATAAAATCGTATAAAAAATAGAAGGTTATGATTATTTGTTTATGGGAGACCTTAATTGAATTGTAGATTTTTGGTCAGTCGATCCATGTTTAACCTAGGTTTCTAATTTAATATAAGCCTCTGATTAATATAAAACCAGAGCCAATTATAACTTGATGTGTTTATAGGATAGGAATTGGTAATGGGATTTCCAATTTTTCACAATTTCAATCATCTTGAGTTATCGAAATTAGTACACAACATTCTTGCGTTTGAGACTCTTGATGGATCAGAGTTTTTAATGCATTGATTAAATCTAATTTAGTATTGAGTTATTATGAGCAAAATTTTTTGTCGTAAGAAACTTTGGGTTAATTAGAGTTTCCTTTAGACTTTTATTAAGCTGATTGAGGCACGTGACTGCCTATGAAAGTTTGGTTTTTTATTAATCAATTACGAACGTACAGCAGACAGATAGAGGCGTATTGTGGGCAACACTATTGAGATGAGTATTTCAAAGAAAGTAGATCAGGCGTTCAGTCCTAGCTTTTTCTCTGTTGAGAACGAAAGCTATATGCACAATGTTCCCCCAGGCTCGGAGTCGCACTTTAAAGTGGTGGTTGTGAGTGATTTGTTCACTGGAAAACGGTCTGTGCAACGCCATCAACATGTTTACAAAGTGTTAGCTGATGAGTTAAAAGCGGGTGTTCACGCCTTGGCGATTCATGCTTACACGCCAGAAGAGTGGCAGAATCAAAAAGTTGCTCCTGCGTCACCTAAATGTATGGGCTAAATATATGCGCGCGACAGGTTTGAAAATCTGTCGCAAAATTCCTTTTTTACAGTTTTTCATTCTGAATTGTCCTCCTGCTTTTGTCGTAAAATATCACTTCTATACGCATTTTATGCGTTTATCCATGTCAAAGCTGACTAAAAATTGACTTGTTAATCAAGCAGTTAAAGTGTTTTCTTGTGTTAAAGATTGCCATTTTTCTGTCTTTATTGAACGATCGTTATTTCGTGCTGCTATTAAAGTTATCCTTTTAAATAAGGGAATGAAATGAATTTGTCATCCAAAAAATCTATCTGGGCAGAATAGTAGTATCCTGCGATTTAGTTATAAAAAAGTTAACATACGTGTGTAAATTTATGTAAAGTGGCTGCTCCGATAAAATTTTGGCGTTTAAAATTACATTTTCTGCATTACTTTATTGGGGTTAGAGTGTGAGTATCGACTTTGAGGACTGGGAGATTGATCTCAAGAATCTCTCTGCAACGCATCCTTGTGGTTTTACTATCTCGGTTGAAGGTTCCCCCAGAAACCCCTCGGTAGTGCATCCCGGACCGTTTCCAAAACATCTTTCTGCGCTAGATCAGGTTCGCTTGCTGCGTCATGGTGTTGAGGCTATTGCTAAAGCCAGCCGCGACAGCGGTGATGTGGGTAATTCTCGTTACGGGAATCGGCGTGAGCATCAGGCAAAGGTAGTTAAAAAGCCCAGTGGCAACTCCAGTAACTCTAATACTGGCAACCGAGATAATGGTAACCGAGCGAAAAAACCGTTGTTGTCGTTAAAAAAGAAAAACGAAGATTCGCAATCTGATCAGTAGTACACCGTCGATTTTTGAGCGTGCGTTGTGGATTCGACATTGCCTGAATTCTGCCGCATCAAAAACGTGTTTTGTTGAACACTTTCAGGAACCTCTGATTAACTCATCCTTGATTTAATCAGAGGGAAGAAATTGAAAATGTGATTTCCAATTTCTTCACAATTTCAATCACTTACCGTTCTTGAAATTGGCGACACCATCCTTGTGTCGCGAGAAACTCTAGGTTAATCAGAGTTTCCTTCAGTAAAAGTCGAGCCCAGTGAATAAATTTACTGAAGCTCGATGTTCTGTAGTTACTCAGCTAATGCTTTTCCAACCAATTCGCTCAAATGTGCTTTTAGGGGAATGGTGAGAGCCGCTTGATGGCCTTTTTCCGACATTTTATTCCAAGTTTTGCGAATAATATCGATGAGCTTTTCTTCGGAGTGTTTTTCGGCAAAAGGCTCTAAATAGTGTTCAATAAATACTAAGCAAATAACGTCTTCAAGTGCTTGAACTTGCTCGTCTCTTTTTAAATTTCGTTTGGTTAATAATATTTCAACCTTGTCGGTATCCGCACTGCTATAACCGTATTTTTGCATGAGTTTAGCGGCGGTTTCTGCGTGGAATTTACCAAGTTCTAATCGCCATTTTTTATAGCCCGATTTATCCATGGGATAATCAGAACGAGGAATAACCCAGCGCTGTACATGTTGAGCCCTTGCGGCGATTTGCAGTACTTCGTCGGCATCGGGTTGGAATTGTTGTAGACGCTCACTCATTCTTACGCCGTACAACCATTCCTTAGCAACCCATTCACCATTAAAATTTTCTTGGTTTGGGTCTTGTTTATTGAGAGTATCGATTTCATCCAATACAGATTGTAATGCTGAGTTTGCAGAAGTCATTGAAATCATCTCTTTTAAATATTGAAGCAAGTATTCGTTAGACTGCTTGGTTTTGAACTGCTTGGTTTTGAACTGCTTGGTTTTGAGCTGCTTGGTTTTGAACTGCTTGGTTTTGAACTGCGGTGTTAGGCTAAGATTGTGTTGCTAATAAATGTTTAAAAAATTTACCCACTATTTCTGTGGCCGGGCCTTGTATGCATTCGTCGAAACGACTCGCGCCTTTTGACGCTTCTAAATTAAGTTCTACCGTGCGGGCACCGTATTCTTGAGCGATTTGCTGAAATCCGGCCGCCGGATAGACATTGCCAGATGTACCAATAGACACAAATAGATCACACCGCTCCAGTGCTTGGTAGATCTTGTCCATATACAGTGGAATTTCGCCAAACCAAACAATGTGCGGTCTCAGTTTACCGGGTAGTCCACAACAGTCACAAAGCTCTTCGTAATATACCGGTGTTGTTCGGTCGTAAATGGTATCGGTTTTCGCGCAGCGAACTTTCAACAATTCGCCGTGCATGTGTAATAGGTTTTTACTGCCAGCGCGTTCATGAAGATCGTCAACGTTTTGGGTAATCAGCAAAAACTCTCCCGAATAGTCTTTTTCGAATTCCGCCAAATCGATGTGTGCTTGGTTGGGTTGCGTTTCTTCAACCAGTTGGCTGCGTCTTGCATTGTAGAAACGTTGTACCAGTCCTGGATTTGCTGCAAAGGCTTCTGGCGTGGCTACGTCTTCAACCCGATGGTTTTCCCATAATCCATTGTTGTCGCGAAAGGTTTTTAATCCAGATTCGGCGGATATACCGGCTCCGGTGAGAACAACGATTCTTTTTGGGGGTGAGGCGGTTGCCATTTATTAACTCCTGTAGATATTCTCGGCCAATCAGAGACTTCTTAACATTCTAATATAAAATCATTCTAAATTAACATCGATGGTTTTTTCCTAATAATAGCAATCTTACTAGCGTTGTTGTTGCCACCCATAAGCGTAATTTGGTGCTTTATCACCACTAAAAAAATTCTTTTATTTTTGACCAATCTAGCCGATACATGAATTAAGCAGCTCACCTGTAAAAAGTGATGCGCCAAGCAGTTAGTTATAGGCAACTACAAGAGTCTTAACAGTCAATACAGGATTTAGTGTCGTGGAAATAAGTATCGCTAACGAAAATCGACGCCTCAGAGAGATCGTACAACAATTATTAGATCGTATTGATGAGCAGCAAAAAACGCACGCTCATTTTCAGAAATTTCAAACGCGATTACTGCACTCGCAAAGTTTCAGTGAAACCGTTAACCTATTGCTTGATGACGCTTGCCGACATTTTCGGTTGGCTTCAAGCAGTTTGATTTTACACGATGCGGATGGCCACATTGAGGAAATGATCAGTGCATGCCAAATTGATTTGCGCAGTAATCGTTTGCAACTGCGCAAAAATGTCGATTTTTATAAGAAAATTTATCCTGAAAAACCTCAGGTTATGTTACAAGAAATTGATGTTCTCACCGCGACACGGTTATTTCCCGGAACACCTAAAGTAGGCAGTGCCGCATTTTTACCACTGTTAAATGCTCATGGTATTTTTGGCAGTCTGCATTTTGCCTCCAGTGATGAAAAACGATTTATTTCTGCAAAAGATACCAATTTATTAGACCATCTCGCCGATGTCGCCAGTTTAAGTTTGCGTTTTTCATTTTCCCATGAGCAGCAGTGGTTAGCATCATTGCAAGACCCGGTTTTGCAAATTGGCAACGCCCAGTATTTTGAAAAAGCACTGCACAATGAGCTCGATCGCGCCCGCAGAGAACACAGCCACCTAGCCTGTATGATGTTGGTTGTAGAGGCAGAAGTATCGGACATTGATCTAACCTTGCAGAAACTGGTGCAGGAATTAAAGGCAAATATTCGCAAGATTGATATTTGTGCAAGAATCGATGAGGTGTGCTTAGCGGTATTGATGCCCGGAACCGATTTGCGTCAGGCTCAAGGCATGCTTTCTCGCATAGAGCAGTCTATATTGTCTCTCCAGTTAGAACATACCGTAGCCATGGGTGTGCATTCTTGGAAGGCCCGAAAAACAAAGAGCTCTCTCAGTGAAGATGCGTTAAAAGAAGCCGGTGTAGAATTAATTACCACGGCGAAAAATCGCGCTTATGGTTAATGTGAAATAATATCGGTTAACCGATAAAAATATTGGTTAGCGTTTAAGAATATCGAAGGTATTTTTACGAAATTCTGATTAATTGATGAGAACCTTTGATTAATTTATGGAAACCTCCGATTAACTCATTCCTGATTTAATCAGAGGGCAGGCATTGAATAGGCGATTGCCAATGCCTTCGCAATCTCAATCAAGTATGGTTTTTGAATTTGGCAGCACATTCTTGTGCTGCTGAAAACTCTGGGTTATCTATGGTTTTTGGGTGCTGCTGGATTTAATGGTTTGTGTTTTGAAATCTTGCTTTACGTAGTTACTAAAAGAGGTGTATTGCCACTGACGTAATGCCACAACCAGAGTATTGCCAAACTTTTCTCCCAAGGGTAGTGTCGAATCGCGCTTGTTTAATTCGCTGATTTCGTTCACAAGTGCCTGCATCTTTTTTTGTATTTCTTTATTGGTCGAAAACGAACACAAACCATTTAATACTATAAGCTTCTCGGTATCTTGATCAAACTTAGAATTGAAAAAATCTTGTTGCACTTTCTGTAAGAAAAATTGCTGAATGGGGCCGTTGGCTAGCCAGCGAAAATTAGGTGCAATGCGAAGTTTGATGCGATTGCCGGGCAATAAATCGATAATTTTTAGTCGATCTAAGGTGGCCAGTTGTTGAATTAATTTATGGTGATCAAAATTATAATAATCTTCAAGCTCTTCAAAGCTAAATCCGTAAATAACACTCACGGTAATGATCAGTAGGGTCACGTCTCCGGCTATTTGTGCCTCTTGGGATTCGGTTAGTTGTTCTAATTGATACCGATCTCTAGTCATTAAATTCAGTAAATCGGAAAAATCTAAATTCATTAACCGTAAAATCACGTCGAGGCGCTCTAGCGTGAAATTCTCCTCCGCAAAGAGACGTTTTACGGTGGCCTCACTCAGTTCAAGTGCTTGGGCGACGTCTTTGTAGGTGAGCCCAGATGCTCGCAATTGCTTTTTTAAAGCTGTAACTAACGCTTTGATTTGAGCCATAATACCGACCAACTTGATGGAGTGATAATGCATCAAAGTATCGCATGGTGATACTTTTGGTTGCAAATGACTCAACAATTTTTATAAAAGTGGTCAAGTGTGATACATCGATTTACAGTGAGGACTTCCGAGTAACCTATGATAAGGACGACCACCATGACGAAGCTGCGTCATTTTCAGGGAGCGATTCCCTTTTTCATCGCAGTATTTTTGAACGCGTTTGTTGATCTTGGGCATAAAATAACAATTCAAAATACCGTTTATAAACTCTACGACGGCCCAGAACAGGTTATTTTAACGGCCATTGTTAACGCGCTTATTTTACTTCCGTTTATTGTCTTGATGAGTCCTGCTGGATTTTTATCCGATAAATTCAGTAAAACTCACATCATGAGATTATCGGCGTGGGCGGCGGTTGGTTTCACCGTTTTAATCACTGTGTTCTATTATCTCGGCTGGTTTTGGTTGGCCTTTGCCATGACCTTTTTACTCGCTGCACAATCGGCGATTTATTCGCCCGCAAAAATGGGTTATATCAAAGAGTTGTTTGGTAAGGCCCGGCTCGGCGAAGCCAATGGTGTGGTCGCGTCTTTATCGATTATTGCAATTCTCGCCGGTATTTTTGCCTACTCGATTTTATTTGAGAATTTTTATCAAGCCAGCAAGCCGTTAGAAACCGAATCTGAAGTGATTCGTGCGATTGCTCCGATTGGTTTTATACTAATCATTAATTCAATCATTGAATTGATTTTAACCTATCGTTTACCAACGCCTGTGGTGACGCCAACCGAAGAAACCTTTTCTACCAAGCAATTTCTTACCGGGCGATTGTTTAAAAAAGATTTGCAACCGGTTTTAACCCATCGTGCTATTGGTCTTTCTATTGTTGGCTTGTCGGTATTTTGGGCCATTGGCCAAGTTATGCTGGCGGCTTTTCCGGCGTTCTTTAAACAGCTTACCGAAAACGACAACACCATTCTGGTACAAGGTATTTTGGCCTGTTCGGGTTTGGGTATTGCGGTGGGTTCTACCGTTGCCGGTAAATTATCTAAAAACCACATAGAAATTGGTTTGGTGCCTATAGGTGCTGCGGGTATTGCGCTGGGTTTGGTTTTATTAACCTTTCTCGATACGTCACTGGAATTCGCCTTAGATTTCTTTTTAATTGGTTTTAGCGGTGGATTATTTATTGTACCACTTAACGCACTTATTCAATTTAATGCCCAAGCCAATCAATTGGGTAAAATTCTGGCGGCCAACAACTGGGTGCAAAACATTTTTATGTTTTCGTTTTTGGTACTGTCGGTAACCTTTGCCTATTTTGGTTGGAACAGCGCAACACTTTTACAGTTAATTGCCGTGATTGCGCTGATTGGCTGTGTGTATGTTGTGTACGAATGGCCACAGAGTTTAACTCGGTTTTTATTGTCGTTCGTGTTGTCTCGCCGTTATAAAGTTAAAGTACAAGGATTGAATAACTTTCCGGCCAAGGGTGGCGTGCTATTGTTAGGCAATCACATCAGTTGGATTGATTGGGCAATTGTGCAAATCGCCTGTCCGCGTCGTATTCGTTTTGTTATGGATCGCGGAATCTACGAAAAATGGTTCCTGAAATGGTTCTTCGATATGTTCGGTTGTATTCCCATCGATCAAGGTCCACGCAGTCGTCGCGCTCTAGAAACGGTAACCGAACTGCTTAACCAAGGCGAGGCGGTGTGTTTATTCCCCGAAGGCAGTATCAGCCGCACCGGCCATATGGCTGAGTTTCGTAAGGGTTTTGAACATGCCTGCGAAAAGGTTAACGATAAGGTTGTGATCTTACCGTTTTACATGCGCGGTCTTTGGGGGAGCCAGTTTTCGCGATCGTCTTCGCGCTTAAAGTCGGCCACCAGCTCTATATTAACGCGCGATATTATTTTTGCTTTTGGCGAGCCTATGTCGAAAGACAGCACCGCCGATGTTGTAAAGCGTCAGGTGTTTGATTTGAGTATCCACTCGTGGCAAGCCTACGTGGAAGAACTGCCAACGATTAATCGCCTATGGATAGAGAGTGCTAAAAAAACCGGTCGTAAAGACGCGATTATTGATAACACCATGGATGTGATTATTTCGGGAAATCGCGCCCTAACGTCTTCGGTAATTTTATCGCGCCGAATTAAAAAGTTGTCTCCCGCACAAAATGTGGGTGTGTTATTGCCCACCAGTGCCGCGGGTGCTTTGGTGAACATGGGCATTTTGATGGCCGGTAAAACCATCGTAAATTTAAACTACACGGCAAGCCCTGAATCCATCGCAGCTGCCATTGAGCAAGCCGAAATTAGCACTGTGTTTACCTCGAAAAAGTTTTTGGCAAAACTCAAAACTCGCGGTGTTGAGCTGGATTTGTCGGGCGTTGATGTGGTTGAGATGGAGGCTGTGGGCGAGAGTATTTCTAATTTTGAAAAAATCAGTACGCTGATTGCCGTTAAATTAATTCCTAGCGCAATATTGCGCTCGGTAATTTCAGGATTTAAGCAAAAATCTACCGATGTTGCGGCGATATTATTTTCCAGTGGCAGCGAGGGCGCACCTAAGGGCGTAAAACTGACCCACAAAAATATCTTGGCAAACGTGAAGCAAATTGCCGATGTATTAAATATGGAAGACGACGATGCCATCATGGCCAATTTGCCGCTATTCCACGCTTTTGGTTTGACGGTAACGCAGTTTTTACCACTGTTAGAAGGCTGTCCAATGATTTGCCATGCCGATCCAACCGATGCCTTGGGTTGTGCAAAAGCCGTCGCAAAATACAATGCTACCATCATGTGTGGTACCTCAACCTTCTTGCGGCTTTATTGTCGTAACAGCAAGGTTGTACCGCTCATGTTAGACAGCTTACGAATTGTGGTTGCTGGTGCCGAAAAACTCAGTACCGATGTTCGTGAAGCGTTTGGGCAAAAGTTTAATAAAATTATTTACGAGGGTTATGGTGCGACCGAAACCACACCGGTAACGTCTGTGAATGTGCCCGACCAATTAGACATCAGTAATTTTAGTTTGCAGCGGGGCTCAAAAGTGGGCTCTGTGGGTATGCCGTTACCGGGTACCAGCTGCATGATTGTTGATCCTGATACGTTTGAAGAGTTGCCAACCGGCCAAGCGGGGATGATTTTAATTGGTGGTGCACAGGTGATGAAAGGTTATTTAAAACAACCGGAAAAAACCGAAAGCGTCATTAAAGAACTTAAAAACGCGCGCTGGTACGTCAGTGGTGATAAAGGTTATCTAGACGCCGACGGATTCTTATACGTGGTCGATCGCTATTCTCGCTTTGCCAAATTGGGTGGTGAAATGGTGAGTCTTGGCGCGGTGGAGTCTGCTATTGCTAAAATTATTTCCGACCCCGAAAAAGAAGCCGTGATTACCAGTTTGCCCGACGATAAAAAAGGTGAAAAATTGGTGGTTTTGTACGATCAAGAACTGGATGTTGATACCATTAAGCAAGGATTAATGAGCAGTAATTTAAACAGTCTTTCAATTCCGCAGACCTGGTTGAAAGTTGAAACCTTACCAAAACTTGGATCGGGTAAAACCGATTTTGTGAAAGCGAAGCGATTAGCAGAAGAAATGCTGGCAGATTAACTGCCGTGGTATTTACCGCTGTTGTAAATAATTCGGATAGTTAAAAATTAAAAAGCCCCGGAGAGTTAATTACTTTGCGGGGCTTTTTTATGAGAAACTCTCAGTAAACATGAGCGTGTTTATTAGAGGTTTCTGTTGTTTTTAATTAGCAGACAAAAAAATCTATTCGATTATTGAATGGCTTGCATTAAGGCATCAATCGGTAGTTCATTATCATTTAATTTAAAAACACCGTCTTCAAATGAAACAGTTGCCTTGTAACCATCGGCCGCTTCGGTGAAATAACCTAACGCCAAACTGCTTTGCAACGTTTGTTGCACGGTTTGATCAAGAATAACATCCAGTTCGGCATCACTGATTGTTGTGTCAGCGCCATTTAACGCTAATTGTGCTGCAATCGCGGTTTCCATTTGTTTGCGAAGTAGTTTTTGGGCAACCGATTTATCAGCGTCCATTTCTGCATTTAATACAATCGAAGAAATTAACAAAGGTGGTGCTTGTAAGAGAGCGGCAGCGCTAAAGTTATCTGATTTTTTGAGGTAGGTTTTAAGATTAAGGCTCACCGGCGCGCCATCGTATTTCACAGAAGCTTCGCTTATGCTAAACCCTGCTTTATGAGTAAACGCGGCTTCAATAATATCTTCATTGAGAATCTTATCTGGGTCTACGGGAGCGTCTGTTGTGAAGGCGTCGATATAGGCGCTGTAGAGAGCTACAGGAATGTTATCGTAGCTGAAGTTGAGGGTTATGTCGGAGAGCTCTTCGCCGCCTTGATAACGGAGTTTTTTTACCGTGTTGGCGCTGTTAATTTGCAATAGAGTGTTAGATTCAGTGAAAAATACTTCGGAGTCAGACCTAAAGCCTTCCAGTTTTAGCGATATTTCCTCAGATTCAACAGAAATATCCTTAACTTCGATGATAGATTGATACGGCAATAATCCTTTAGCGATAACTTTCGAATAATCTGCCAGCATTAACACAGTGATCGTATCGGTTGTTACTGTGATGTTTTCATTCGATTCTGCCACGGCATCTAGCGCTATTGGTGCAATAACGATAGTTAAATCGAGCTTTTGATTGGATGCTAATGTTCCACTTGCGGTGGCACCCTTAACATTCAGGCTAATCTCGTCAGATTCTATAGAAAAGGCGGCTACTGTTTCTTCGAAGATAAGATCGCCACCTAAATTCATGTAACCGTGACCTTCGAACAGGTCTTGCTCATCTTCACGTTGAATGACTTCATTTAGCTCAGCAGGAAGAATGTTTTCGTCAATATTCGCTTCATATTGAACCCAGCCAATACTCGCAATTTTGCTAAACAGTAATGGGCCGTGTTTTAACGTGACATTTACTGGAATATCCAACGACTCATCAAATAATTCACGTTCATTGTAGTGAAGGTTTAATTTAGCTTCAGATTTAAACCAGCCACGCTCGTAAGATTCCCACGTTAGTTCATATTCAGGAGTGGAGTTAGATTCGGCAATTTGTCTTAGGGTTTTTTCAGCTTTATAACCGCCGTAATAGGGTAGTGCTAAAGCAATCCCGCCAATAATTACAATTCCCGAAAGTATTTTTTTCATAGTATTCCCATATGGTTTTGTCTAAATTGTGTTCGCCTAAGACTGCCTGTAAAGGATGCTCTTAAGATTAGTTTCCTTTAATAACTTCATGTTAACAAAAGTGTTAGCACTTTATGCGTCGCAATACAGCCTTAATTCTTCGATAATTTATCTAATTCTTGAGGTCAGTTAAGTGGTGATAACGCATTAAAACTCTCATTCAAATACAGTTTTAATGCTTTTGTTGTCTTAAAGAACCAAATGTGTGAAAAATTCGGAATGTACAGAGCCAATTTTTGTTGGCTGAATAAATTGAGGATGGATCAACAAAAGAGTCTTGTAGACACTTTTCTACCGTCGTAATCTTTTTAGATTGCTAATAGGAACCTCTGAATAACTCAACCATGATTTATTCAAAGAACAGCAATTGACGATGCGATTACCAATTTCTTCACAATTTCCGTCACTTACCGTTTTTGACATTGGCAACACATCCTTATGTCGCTGCAAACTCTGGATTCATTAGAGTTTCCAATAGTTAATTGCAATGAATTTGTGGCATTGGGGTGTGATTGTTTGAACTAAACAGATGGTTAAATTCGTAACGGGCTTTTAACCAGACGTTTTAAGATGGTCTCATCATCATTCTGGCGAGGGTCCTCCCAAAAACTATAGGAACCTTTGATTAACTCACCCATGATTTAATCAGAGGGCAGAAATTGACAATGCGATTTCCAATGTCTTCACAATTTCAATCACTTGCCGTTCTTGAACTTGACGACACATTCTTGTGTCGAGAGAAACTCTAGGTTAATCAGAGTTTCCTATAAATTAACTTGTTATTTATTGCTCTATCAGTAATTGTTAATAAAATGATTTAAATTGAGATAGAATTTTTTTGCCTGCAAACTGGTCATTATTATATAACGCTATATTGTATCGTTTGTAATAACCGTAACCCGCAGTTAGCTTCTTCCTTAGTCTACAATTTTTTAAACTTAAGTACTAATTCCAATGATTAATACTTAGGGATCAATCTAAAGTGTTGTTTTTGGCCTGCCCCAAAGTGTTAAAGAAACAACTCCTTTGACGAATTTCTTGCAAGCACCCACCGGTTAATACTCGTCACCAGTAGTAATTTGTCAGCGAAAATCGAATTTGACTGTGTTTCGCGCAATGATTGCTCAACAATTGATCCATGGATGTATACGGTTTCGGGATTCAAGACAGATTTCAAATACTACAAAAATAATAAAAACCACAGGAAACCTTGAAAAATGAAGATAAATAATAACAACTTTAAACCAATCTTATTGGCAGGCTGTGTTGCATTGGCAAGTGGTAGTGCTTTTGCGGACGTTAAAGTTTACGAAGACGAGAAAGTTGGTACTTTCAGTGTTGATGCTTCATTTAACACGTTCTTTTCGCAAACCAGTACCGAGAATGACATTTCTGGCATCGATCGCGATCAGTCACGTGTTCGTTCAGGCTTCCTTCCTAACTGGGTTGGATTTAATTTCAGTAAAGAATTAGATAACGTAAAAATTGGTGGTCGCTCATCGTTTTGGGTATCCATCAACGACAGTAACCGTAACCTTACAGAAACCGGTATCGATGTGCGTCAGTTTTACGCGACATTGGATTGGGATTGGGGACAAGTATTGATCGGTAAAGACTTTACTTTGTTCAGCCGCTCTAACATTTTCCTAGATGAAATTTTATTAGGTTACGGAAATGTAAACGATACTTTGGGCCTTGTTGATGGCACTGGTGTATCTTTCGGTAATATTGGTTCTGGTTACATCTATCCATTACCAACATCACAAATCACTTACCGTACACCAACCAAAGGTGGTTTTAGATTGGCCTTGGGTATTGTTGACCCAGGCAACACCACCGACGACAGAGGTCCAAACCGTACTAGCGAAGAAAACACACCACGTTTTGAAGGTGAGTTGACTTACGAAGGTAAATTCAGCGGCGGTAAGATCAACGCGTTTGCGGGTTTCTTACAACAATCAACAGAGTCTGATTTACAAGAAGACGTTGATACCTTCGGCATTTCTTACGGTGCAAAATTAACCCTAGGTGGTTTCTCGATACACGCTTCTGGTTTTGATGGCGAAGCTGTTGGCTTCTTACTTGGCCCAGGCGGTGACGCAGGCTTGGGTTTAACCAATCTTTTAGCCGAAAACGGCGAAGAAGTTGATAGCGATGGTTACTTGGCGCAGGTTGCGTTCAAGCACGGTAAAAACCGCTATGTTGCTTCTTACGGCGAAACCGACGTTGAAATCGACCTAGGTTGGGAAAACGAAGGTACTCAGTTTGCGTGGTTCCATGCTTACAACAGTAACGTAACCTTTGTTGCCGAATACAGCATTAACGAAATTACACTTGGATCTGCTTCGGAAGAGGCTCAAACACTTGCATTAGGTGCAATTGTTAACTTCTAAGAATTAATACAACGACGAAGTATCTGTGTGCACGACCGGTAACTGAGTTTGCCGGTTTCACACCTTGCCGATGAATCGGATTTTTGAGCGAAGGCGTTTTTGGTTATCAGGCAAATTCAGCTCATTTTGAATTAACGTGTGGTTTTTAAAGGGTTAATCACGCGTTTTTTAACTTGGGGATCTCGGATTAACTCCAAGACTACTCGACCTTAAGCAGTTTTGTTTCCTTTAAACAAAAGCTGTGCACAGTGGCCTTGGAGTTAATCAGAGGTTCCTATAAAAACCCATAACAAAAAAAGAGCTATTGCGCCCTGACTATCAGGCCAGTGAACAAACAAACAACCAAATCGGAGTAACCATCATGATCTATGCTGCACCGGGACGAGAAGGTTCAGTTGTTACCTTTAAAAAACGCTACGAAAACTTCATCGGCGGTGAGTGGGTGGCACCGGTAAATGGCCGTTATTTTGAAAATACTTCACCAGTAAACAACGAAGTATTCTGTGAAATCCCACGCTCAGACGAAGCTGATATCAACCTTGCGTTAGACGCCGCGCACAAAGCTAAAGTGACTTGGAGCAAAACCTCTCCAACAGAGCGCTCTAACATTCTTTTGAAAATCGCTGATCGTATCGAGCAAAACCTTGAAGCAATTGCGGTTGCTGAAACTTGGGATAACGGTAAAGCCGTTCGCGAAACCCTAAACGCTGATATTCCTTTAACGGTAGATCACTTCCGTTACTTCGCAGGTTGTATTCGTGCTCAAGAAGGCGCCCTAAGCGAAATCGACGAGAACACTGTTGCATACCACTACCACGAGCCACTCGGCGTTGTTGGCCAGATCATTCCTTGGAACTTCCCAATTTTGATGGCTGCATGGAAATTGGCTCCAGCATTGGCGGCAGGTAACTGCATCGTTATGAAGCCTGCTGAGCAAACTCCTGCTTCTATCTTGGTATTGGTTGATGTCATCAAAGATTTATTACCTCCTGGTGTGTTGAACGTTGTTAACGGTTTCGGTGCAGAAGCAGGCCAAGCGCTAGCGACCAGCACCCGTATCGCTAAAATCGCGTTTACCGGTTCTACTCCAGTTGGTGCTCACATCCTTAAGTGTGCTGCTGAAAACATCATTCCATCGACTGTTGAGCTTGGTGGTAAGTCTCCAAACATCTACTTCGAAGACGTTACTCGTTACGAAGATTCTTACTTGAGCAAAGCCGTTGAAGGTATGGTGTTGGCGTTCTTCAACCAAGGCGAAGTTTGTACTTGTCCTTCTCGTGCATTGATTCACGAAAGCATTTACGACGACTTCATTTCTTTGGTAATCAGCCGTACCAAACAAATCAAGCGTGGCGATCCACTAGACACCGAAACTCAAGTAGGTGCGCAAGCGTCTTCTGAGCAGTACGAAAAAATCCTGAGCTACATCGAAATTGGTCGCCAAGAAGGTGCTGAAGTATTGATCGGTGGTGGCCCAGCTAATGTTCCTGGTTTCGCTAACGGTTTCTACATTGAGCCTACTTTGCTACGCGGCAACAACAACATGCGCGTATTCCAAGAAGAGATTTTTGGCCCAGTTGTTGGTGTAACCACCTTTAAAGACGAAGCAGAAGCTTTAGCGATTGCTAACAGCACTGAGTTCGGTTTGGGTGCAGGTCTTTGGACTCGTGACATGAACCGTGCTTACCGTATGGGTCGTGGTATCGAAGCTGGCCGTGTTTGGACCAACTGTTACCACCACTACCCAGCACATGCTGCGTTCGGCGGTTACAAGAAATCAGGTATCGGTCGTGAAAACCACAAAATGATGCTAGATCATTACCAACAAACCAAAAACTTGTTGGTTAGCTACGACGTTAACCCATTAGGTTTCTTCTAATCTGATCACTTAAACCTTTAGGTTTAAAACTCAGAATTGGGCTGCTAGCGATAAATTGTTTTATCCGTCAATTTATCCTAGCGGCCAATTTGTACCGTTTCGTTTGCTTTATAAGTTTCCAAGGTTGCCCACCAGGAAGCTTTATCCTCCTTGATTAAAGCAAACTTCTTGGGCCTATGTTCACGGGCCCTTTTTTATGTCTAAAAATAATAATTTTTAATTTCTCGCTACATCCAAAGTCGACTGGTCTCTTAGTTTTAATTTTCATACACTGAAGCTCTATAAATAGAAAAAGCGAATAACATTGACTTCGCAAATCGTTAAATTCAATTAAATCTTATCGCCTTGGTGCACGGTCTTGCCATGGAACATCCTTTTATCGAGACACCTTTCAGTTCCTCCCTTAATTCATCCGACGATACTTCAAGTCTAAGAAAAGCTGGCTCCAATAGCCGCAATGCTAGCGAAGCCGCAAAAGAAATCCATCAAGTTTTGAATCCCGGTTCTGGCGATTGTGTTTTCTTCTTCTGTTGCGCCGATTACGACCTTTCACTATTGGCCGAAGAGTTAAATCGACTGTTCCGTGGTTGTAAGTTAATTGGCTGCACAACCGCAGGGGAGATTGTTCCCACCGGACTTACCCGCCAATCCATAACGGCATTTGCTTTAGCACCGCAAGAATTTGCCATAGAAACCAGTTGTGTAACCAATCTTGCTGATTTCACCGAAGACGACGCGCAAGTTTTAGTCGATAAAATGTTGGAGCGACTTGAAGTTAAAGCAGTCGCCGATATCAGTAAGCACAGTTTTGGTTTAACCCTGCAAGATGGAATGTCCATTCGCGAAGAGCTAGTACTTAAGGCTTATCGCGCGGCACTAAATAACATACCTTTGGTTGGTGGTTCTGCGGGAGATAACCTACACTTTCACCACACCAAGGTTTTCTACGACGGTAGATTTCACAGTGATGCAGCGATTTTAGTGCTGGTAAACACGGCTCATCCTTTTAGGGTGTTTCAGTCTCATCACTTGGTGGCAACTCGCGAAAAGCTCGTAGTCACACGCGCGGCGCCAAGCTTAAGGCGTGTGTATGAACTAAACGCTGAACCTGCCGCATTGGAATACTGCCGCATCAATAATCTTGAATTACAGGATTTAGGTCCAGAGACCTTTGCGTTATATCCGCTGGGTGTGCAGCTCAGTGATTCGATCTATGTACGATCGATTCAGCAGGTGCACGACGATTTGAGCCTGACATTTTTTTGTGCAATTGACGTGGGTATAGTGCTGACCAAAATGACGACATCCGGCGTACTTGATCATACTAAGTCTTTATTTTCGGAAATTACCAGTGCTATAGGCGTGCCCCAGCTTTTGTTTGCCTGCGACTGTATTCATCGTCGAATCGAGATCGATAAATTCGAATTGGTGCAAGACATGTCCGATCTATACCAGCGCCACAACGTAATAGGCTTCAACACCTACGGTGAACAGCTTGATGGAATGCATTTAAACCATACTTTTACTGGTGTAGCCATCGGTAGGATAACGAATGAATAATATGGAAACGCTGCTCAGCGACAATTCCACAACCACAATGCGAGATTTAGAGTCTCGTGTTGCGCAGCTCGAAAAAGAAAACACCAAACTCAAAAAAATCAATTCTGTTCTTATTTCCCGAGTCGAAATGGGCTGGGGAAATCACAGCGATGCTTATCGCTCGTTTGAAAGCGCCGCTATGCTCGCCGCTAAGGTGCAAGAGCACTTTTATCAATTGCGTGAAACCCATATTCGTTTGGCCGAAAGCAACGAAAAACTGGCGATATCGCAGTCGGAATCAAAACTGACTCGCCAACGCCTAAAAGACGCCATTGACAGTATTTCTGAATCTCTGGTTTTGTTCGATGCCGATCGACGCATGATCTTGGCGAATGTTCGCTTTCGAGAAATGTGGGGTGACGGTGCCGACCAATTTGTAGCCGGTGAAACCACCTTTAACGACATTCTTAACAGCTCCATTGAACAGCGTGTTATCGATACCAGTGTTAAGTCGAGCACGAAATCCTCTAGCTCGAATGGCCGCACCGCGCCTCTGATCTTCAAAACCTTGTCTGGACGTTGGATTCAGATGTCTGAAAGACCCACCGCCGAAGGTGGTTTGGTTGTGGTCTACACGGATATTACCGCGCTAAAAGCGAGTGAGCAGTTACATCGTGAGCAAGCTTTAAAAGAACAAGCTGATATTCTTCAGTCGACATTAGAAAACATGTCGCTGGGGGTGGCTTTGGTTAACAGCGACTTGAAGATTCAATCTTGGAATCGTCGCTTTATCGAAATGGCCAAGCTCGATCCGCGCAATGTCGCCCAAGGTGATCACTTTCCGAGCCTTATGGCAGAAAGCGATCTTCAAGACGTGACCATTCGTCACGCACTTGCTGGCAAAGAACCCGACAGCCGCCACCGTGAGTTTATTAAACATCTTTCGAATGGCCGGGTTATTTTGGTTCGCCCTAATGTTATGGCTGGCGGAGGGTTTGTAAATACTTACACCGATATTACCGAGCGCTTCCAGCAAGAAGCGGCATTACGCGAAAGTGAACAACGCATTCGCTTGATTACCGATGCCATGCCTGCGTTGATTTCGTACATGAACAAAAATTTGGTGTACGAATTCGTAAACCGGTCTTTTGAGGATTGGTTTGGTATCAGCAAGAAAGACATTATTGGCAAGCATCTTCGCGATCTTTACGAAAATGAAGATTATGAAACTCACTTGCCTCACGTTCGCCGAGTGCTCAAAGGTCAGCAGGTAACCTTCGAGGCCGAGCAAATTAACGGTTTGGGCAAGGGTAGAATCTCTAAGAAAACCTATGTGCCCGATTACGACCAAGACGGTCAGGTGCTGGGTTTCTTTAGTTTGGCTCACGATATTACCGAGCAACGTAAAACCGCCCAAGCGTTGGAACATGCGTATCATTATATGGAGCAGCGTGTTGAGGAGCGCACTAGGCAGATTTCAGAAATCAACAGTTTGCTGCGCAAAGAAATCGACGAGCGTAAATTAATTGAGATCAGTCTCATTAACGCCAAAAAAGAAGCTGAGCGCGCTAACGAATCGAAGACCAAATTCTTGGCCGCTGCCAGTCATGATGTTTTACAACCCATGAACGCAGCGCGGCTATTTGCGACCACGCTGTCTGAGTTAAACCTACCCGGTGAAGGCAATCAGCTAGTCAGTTCCTTAAATTATTCTCTTGAGAATATGGAGACCTTGATTAACTCGTTGCTCGATATTTCTAAGTTAGAAGCGGGCGTAGTCGAAGCTGTTCAAGACTCGTTTAATATTGATGATCTGCTCAGCAAAATAGTTGCCGAATTCAGTCGCTTGGCCGAGCAAGCAGGTCTCGCGTTCCGATACGTGCCTTCTTCGGCAATTATTTCGTCCGATAGCCAATTACTCGCGCGTATTTTAAGAAATTTGCTCACTAATGCTATTCGCTATACCGATACCGGTCGTTTGGTGGTTGGTTGTCGTCGTAAGCGTGATGGCTTGGAAATTCAGGTTTGGGATACCGGAATTGGCATTGCCGAAGACAAACTCGAAGAAATTTTCCAAGAATTTAGACGTCTAGACGGCAAAAATAGCCGCTTCGATAAAGGTTTGGGTTTAGGACTGGCCATTGTTGATCGCATTGCCGGAGTACTAGGTCACGCCATTAATGTGCGTTCAAGACCGGGGCTTGGCTCTTGCTTCTCCGTTACCGTACCTTACGGAAGTGTGCGGCAACAACAAACCGCAGCCAGCTTCCCTATCGACCATTTAAGCCAGTCGTTGCAACACGCACACGCGTTAGTCATCGATAACGACCTGGAAATTTGCCAGGGTATGGAGTCTCTATTAGGTCGTTGGGAATGTCAGGTAACGACGATTCAAACCCTAGAGCAGTTAGACGAGTATTTGCGAGATAACGAAGATCTGCCAGATATTGTGATTGCCGATTATCACTTAGACGACAATACGACCGGTTTGCAAGCCATAGATATGATCAAAGAGCATGTGTGCAGTTTGGGCGACGCAAAATTTAAACGCATTCCCGTTATTTTGGCGACGGCGAATTACTCAAACGAGTTACGTCATTTAGCGCGCGATTTTGGTTTTGCCTTGCTAAATAAACCCATAAAACCGTTGAAGTTGAAAACCGCCATGGCAACGGGATTAAAAATGGCCCGTGAAAATCAGTGAATTTTGATGGCCTTGTTAAGTGTTTTAGTACGTAGGAATAACATAAAGGCCATAACTGAAATTCCTACCTCCACCAAAAATTGCCATGCTTTCTTTTTCTTGCATATGAAGATGGCGCCATAGATAAGTGAAGATATAAATGCCAGCAATAGCAGAACCGGAGTTATAAACATAGAAACCCCTCCAGAATCGATGCTGCTTAACCCAAATAATGTAAAAATCGCTACGCCTATATCAATGCCTGGATATGGATAAAGCAGCACACCAACCATGAGCAGCATCGTACTTAAATATATTTGCATCGATAATCACATCGAACTATCCAGACACTTAACACTGTTATTAGTCTTAATAACGGCGCTCGTATTTTATTAGACCCAATCTGTTGTTATTGATTTAGCGGTTTCAGTTGCTTGCTGCTTTAAGTGCAAAGGCCGAGTGGCCGATTGACTTAATTTACCGTGGTTTTCGACAGAGTATTAAGAATTAATACGCCGCGATAATTAGTGTCATACCAATAACTCCCCAAAGATCTGGTTTTTGACCAAAAAACGCCCCAGATATACTTGCAACTATCACAATACCTAAGCCAGACCAAATGGCGTATGCGGTGCTTACCGGTATGGTTTTTAACGTCAAAGATAAAAAATAAAAACTGGCGGCATAACCAATAATGACAAAGCTTGAAGGAAGCATTTTGGTGAATCCTTCGCTTAGTTTTAGACTGGTCGTTGCGAGTACTTCGCAAAAAATCGCCGTGACCAATAATAACCAGCTTTTCATGAAGCTATCTCATACGTAAAAGCGTAAAGAGTAATCAGAAATCAAAGTAATTTGCAGTCTTGAAATAAACAGAGCTGTCTGCGCAATACTCTTAGAACTTCTATTTTTTAATAACTTCCTTTGCTTGGTAGTAATGCATTCAAGTTTTATAAACCTTGATGAATAAGAGCTCTAATTCGCTTGAAAAATCAGCGAATTTAAAAGTAATGAGTCTTGGTTTCGGATAATAAGTGCAATTTTCTTGAAAAGAGGCCAGCTGGTATAGTCGGCCATTTTTCTCGCCAAAGGA
>NZ_BAAGIE010000045.1:0-22065 GCF_054658275.1 Sessilibacter sp. MAH3
AAAGTGGTTTTACCATGGTCAACGTGACCGATGGTGCCCACGTTTACGTGGGGTTTACTACGTTCAAATGTCGCCTTAGCCACTGGGAATATCCTCTATCTTTTAGCTAGTTAATTTAAAAATGTGTGGCTTTAATCAGCCAGTTGTGTTTTTAGCAACAATTTCGTCAGAGACATTTTTTGGAGCTTCTGCATACTTCGAGAATTCCATAGTAAATGTCGCACGACCTTGAGTTGCCGAACGCAGGTCAGTCGCATAGCCAAACATTTCTGCCAGTGGCACTTCAGCTTTTACAACTTTACCTGAGGGATTTTCTTCCATACTTAAAATCATGCCGCGACGTCGGTTAAGGTCACCGACTACGTCACCCATGTTTTCTTCCGGTGTAACAACTTCTACGTCCATGATGGGCTCAAGAAGCACTGCTCCACCAAATTTAGCGAGATCTTTGGTCGCCATAGATGCAGCGATTTTAAACGCCATTTCGCTGGAATCGACATCGTGGTAAGAACCGTCGTACACAGTTGCTTTTAACCCCAACAATGGATAGCCAGCAAGTACACCGTTGCGAATCTGTTCGGAAATACCTTTTTCAACTGCCGGGATGTATTCTTTAGGAACCACACCACCAACAATTTCGTTAACAAATTCTAGACCTTCTGCACCTTCGTCTTCAGCCGGTTCGAATCGAATCCAGACGTGACCAAACTGACCACGACCGCCAGATTGACGAACAAACTTGCCTTCAATTTCACAAGTATTGGTAATACGCTCGCGATACGCTACCTGAGGTTTACCAATATTTGCTTCAACACTGAATTCACGACGCATACGATCAACAATGATATCGAGATGTAATTCACCCATACCAGAGATGATGGTTTGTCCGGTTTCTTCATCAGTGTTAACACGGAATGAAGGATCTTCTTGAGCAAGTTTGCCCAATGCCACACCCATTTTTTCTTGGTCGGCTTTGGTTCTTGGCTCAACAGCAACAGAAATTACGGGTTCTGGGAACTCCATACGCTCAAGAACAATTTTGCTGTTCTCGGCACAAAGGGTATCACCGGTAGTTACGTCTTTAAGACCAATTGCAGCGGCAATATCACCGGCTAATACTTCTTTGATTTCTTCGCGTGAGTTCGCATGCATTTGCACCATACGACCAATGCGCTCGCGCTTGCCTTTTACAGAATTGTAAACCGCAGAGCCGCTTTCTAACTTACCTGAGTAAACTCGGAAGAACGTTAAGGTACCAACAAACGGATCGGTAGCAATTTTAAAAGCAAGTGCTGCAAAGGGTGCGTTGTCGTCGGCTTCGCGAGTTTCGACGTCTTCGCTATCTTCGCGATGGCCTTCAATGGCTTTAACTTCTGTTGGTGACGGCAAGTACTCTACAACGGCGTCAAGCATGGCTTGCACACCTTTGTTTTTAAACGCCGAGCCACCAATAACCGGTACAATTTCATTCGCCAAAGTACGAGCACGAATTCCGGCTTTAATTTCTTCTTCCGAAAGCTCTTCGCCTTCTAAGTATTTATTCATTAATGCATCGTTGGATTCAGCGGCAGCTTCAACCAATTCTTCGCGCATAGACTGACATTCATCGAGTATTTCTTCCGGGATTTCACCGTACTCGAAGGTCATGCCCATATCTGCTTCGTTCCAGAGAATGGACTTCATTTTAACGAGGTCAACAACGCCTTTGAATTCGTCCTCGGCGCCGATGGTCATTTGCAAGGGCACTGGAGTCGCCCCCAAACGCGATTTTAATTGATCAACCACACTTCGGAAGTTAGCACCGGCGCGATCCATTTTATTCACAAAGACAATGCGCGGAACTTCGTATTTGTTGGCTTGACGCCAAACAGTTTCAGTTTGTGGTTGCACACCCGAAGAGCCACACAAAACCACAACGGCCCCATCTAATACTCGTAAAGAGCGTTCTACTTCGATGGTGAAATCAACGTGTCCGGGTGTATCAATAATATTAATTCGGTGCTGATCGAACTGTTGCTGCATTCCAGCCCAGAAACAAGTTGTCGCAGCTGAAGTAATGGTGATACCTCGCTCCTGCTCCTGTTCCATCCAGTCCATGGTGGCTGCACCATCGTGCACCTCACCAATCTTATGAGACATACCTGTATAGAAGAGTACGCGTTCTGTGGTTGTAGTCTTACCTGCATCCACATGGGCACAAATTCCTATATTACGATAGCGTGCAATCGGCGTTTTACGAGCCACTGGCTACCTCCTCTAAAATATTTATGTTCTTATAAACCACAAAAGGCAGCGAGTATCGCTGCCTTTTCTAAAACCATGTGAACGTGGAGTCATTAAGAAGGCGTATTAATTACGCAAAAAGTACTTATGTCATTTATACGCAGCCATTAAACTGCTTTCACTACTTAATACCGTCACAGGTGTTCTCGCCAAACTTTCTCAGGCTAGAAAGAATCATAGATATATGCGAAGCCTGAACTTCGCGATGCTTGACGAGCTGAATACTAACCAAAACTAAAGGGTGCGAAATTTTAAGCACTCGTCCATAGAGCGTCAAGCCATATTCTAAGAGGAATTTCAAGTCTGACACGGGTTTGGCGTAATTTGATGGAAAATTACAGAATCACTTAGCGTGAAAAAAACAAGTTCTTACAAATACAAAATCTGCTCACTGAAACTCAACGATTGTCGCGCCAAGTTGTCAGCCTTTAGCATGTTTTGGCTCAGGTGTTGATCAACAATTTTACTGAGCACTCATCCTAATACTTAATTTGCCTCCCTACCGCCAGCTTACTCAGGGTTCCGAATACGTTTAGCTCGACGCAATATAGGAAAATAGTTGTTAACCGGTAGGTTCTGAAAAGGTCTGAACTAATTCTTTTCAATAAAAAGAAAACGTCAAAACAAGCGATGAATATTTTCTAAGAAATCGCTTTGTGAATGGATGAGAAAACACCATGCAATCGATCAGTGAAGCATAAAAAAAAGGCAGCTTAACGCTGCCTTTTTTAGCTCTAGTTTAACAATGACATTAAACTTAGAAGCGGTAGTGCGAGAACGCTTTGTTCGCTTCGGCCATACGGTGAACGTCTTCACGCTTCTTAACCGCAGAGCCTTTGCTTTGTGATGCGTCAACGATTTCACCAGCTAAACGCTGAACCATTGACTTCTCACCACGACCACGAGCGTATTCAACCAACCAACGCATTGCTAACGCATTACGACGAGCTGGACGAACATCAACAGGGACTTGGTAAGTAGCACCACCAACACGGCGTGACTTAACTTCTACCAACGGTGCAACATTTTCGAGTGCTTCTTCGAAAATTTCTAGCGGATTCTTGTTAAGCTTTTGCTCAACGATATCCAACGCACCGTATACGATTCGCTCTGCAACAGCTTTTTTGCCGCTGACCATCACGATATTCATAAATTTCGCCAAAGTAACATTGCCGTACTTAGGATCTGGCAATACTTCACGCTTGGCGACTACGCGTCTTCTTGGCATTTTTAGCCTCTCTTCAGGGATTTCTAAGACAACGCTCTCACAACTTATTTCTGCATTCGCCGACGTACACTATGAGCGCGCTTAGCCTTACTCGGTTCAACCGAAAAAACAGAGTGTTTCCACTCAAGCAATTACTTAGGTCGCTTGGTACCGTACTTAGAACGGCCTTGCTTACGATTATTAACACCTGATGTATCAAGTGCGCCGCGAACGGTGTGGTAACGCACACCCGGCAAATCTTTTACACGTCCACCACGAATCAAAACCACGCTATGCTCTTGAAGGTTATGGCCTTCACCGCCGATGTATGAGGAAACCTCAAAACCGTTGGTTAAACGAACACGGCACACTTTACGAAGTGCTGAGTTAGGTTTTTTCGGGGTAGTCGTATAAACGCGAGTACAAACGCCACGCCGTTGTGGACAGGCTTCTAGCGCACGAACGTCGCTTGCAACTGCTTTACGTTTTCTCGGCTTACGAACCAACTGGTTGATCGTTGCCATGAAAAATAACTCCAAATAAATGAACGCTTTGATTAGAAGCGTATAGTCTTTAGGCCCAATTTTTTGTATTTATTGACCTTTTTGTAAGGCCCACAAAAAATGGGTGCGCAATTATATTGATCTACTGTTCGCATTTCAAGCAAAGCAACGAGATATTTCTAAAATATTTCTAGATGCCTTTGAATACCGAATATTAATGAGCCAAGCCCTTCTCTTGGCATCGGCTAATCGAACTGCTTTCTTCGAAAAAACACACAGTGCGCTCGCAAATTTTCATCAAAGGTGTTCCACTTTGCAGGAATGCTTTTCAAAGTCATTGGATCTGAGTTTAAACTGTCAATCATTCCGATTAATTGCTGTGACTACCGCTCACGATTCATTAAGCTTGTTCAAATGCTCTCGAAGATAAATCTCACTAAAACATCTGTTACTCGCTCACCGTTACGACCACTAAGACGTGTCGCCGCCCTTTCGGCTCTTCTTGCTTTGACGGCTTGTTTCAGCACCGAACCACAAATTGAACCTAATAAGCACGGTCAACCGCCCGTCGAAGACACCGATGTAGGTGTTATCACCAATCCAACAGTTGATGAAAAATCCTCTGAATCCAGTAATCCAACGGAAATCCAAGCTCACTTAGACACGGCGAATTTTGAAGACTCCGAGGTATCTGCAATAGAAGAATCGGATCATGCGGCTAACCAATCAGCCCCTCTCACTAGCGAGCAGAGCAAGGCAATTGAGCCTGTTGATGATGTTTCGAGTATCGAAGAAAGCGACATAAAAACCGGTAACACAGGCATTGCAAGCCAAGCGCAAGATTCAACCTCTGCGGTACTCAACAATTCTTTGAATACGGAGCATGAACAAGAAGTTACAAAGCCAACCTCAAATGGTTCGGTGGAATTTCTCTGTGAAGAGATCGGTAAAAAGCTCGGCAGTGTCAGCATAGGGGACTGCCTAGACGTCGGCCTTATCGATTCTGGCGGTCGTTCACGGGAAAATCGTGCGATTGTCTTCAAAAACTTTGACTCAATTCCCGAGCAAACCTCTTTAGGAAAGGTTCTCTTGATGGGGGGCATTCATGGCGATGAATACTCATCGGTATCAATTGTCTTTAAATGGCTTTCAACGCTAGATAAACATCATTCAGGACTGTTTGAGTGGACGGTAGTCCCCTTGTTAAATCCAGACGGATTGTTAATGGCGCAATCGCAACGCCAAAACAGCGCCGGTGTGGATTTGAATCGAAATTTTCCCACTCCTGATTGGTCGTCGGATGCGCACGATTATTGGCGCAATCGCACCTACGAAAATCCCAGACGTTATCCCGGCCCGGAAGCAGCAAGTGAACCCGAAACACGCTGGTTTATGGAGCAGATCGAATTAATAAATCCAGACGCGATTGTTGCGGTTCACGCGCCACATCGATTGGTCGATTACGACGGCCCACAAAAACCACCGCATAAATTGGGCAAGCTGTATTTTCAGGAGTTGGGAATCTACCCCGGATCTCTCGGTAATTACGCCGGTGTCAGCAAAAATATTCCCGTGGTTACCATCGAACTGGCCTCCGCCGGAATTATGCCTTCGGATTCGGAAATATCGGCAATGTGGACCGACTTGGTTCAGTGGTTACAAACCGAAGTGCCAAAACAACGCTTGGCGAGAAGTGAAGAATCTCAATAAGGCCAATACTGAGATTCCATCAAAAAGAACGGGCATTAAGAAATATTGGAGACGCTTAAAGATTATTAAGAGTCGGATTGATTTTCGATGGCATGAATTGCAGTACGAGTCATCGAATGACCCAATTCTAATCGTGCGCCAAAACTAAGCTGCAATCGCGCACAAATCACAAAGCAAAGAACAATTCCGATAATAGGTATGAATTCAATACCGTTTGAATTTTTCGTAAAAAGTAATAATACACACACGCAGTATATGCCAAGGCCAATTGCGTAATAAAATTTGGCAGAAAGACAAATCACTTGTTTATTAAGCGTTTTAATTACCATCGCCCAGAGATAAAACACTGTGTAAATAGACGCAACGTTTGCGGATAAAAGTAGAAGAAAATCGCTATTTAAAACAGAAAAAAAGTCGCCCCCGGCGAATACGTCGCTCAGTCTTATCAACCATTCAAAACCGTTGAAAATTGAGGCTAACACCAGCGCGCAGGTTATTGGCGCTAGCACCACAAAGGTTAACAGCAGTAGAAGTGGCCGTAGATAAATCACGAATTATGTTTAACCACCGGCTTCATAAATAATTTTCCAGCCATTTTGCTCTTCTTTCCACAGCTGTTTTTTCCAGCCGTTGGATTTGTAATCATTACTTTTGTAGCTTTGGTAAAACTCAACCATCACTAGGTTATCAACACCGGGATATTCAAAAATTGCGAGGTCAGAAATTCCGATATTAATGAATTTCTTTTTACCATTAACGCGTTTTTTATAGGTGTCCCAAGCAGCTTTGTCGTAATCGAAATTATTAAATTCGGTGCTGTAAAAATCGAGATATTGTTTATGACTGAGCGATTCCCAAGAACTTTTCCAAGCCATCAACTGATTTGTTAATAATTCACGCTTTTGAGAAATCACGGAAGGATCAACACGTTGGTTACTATCGGTCATAACTATGCGTGTTCGACCGACGTCCAAATAGGGTTTTAATACGTCGATTTGTTCGTTGTTAATTACTAGGCAACCATCGCTGTCAAGTGGCGGTCGACTGGTTACACCTTCGGGCATGGCGTGCAGCCATATTCCACTGCCGGTACGGTTTTGCAACCGATCCCAAACGTTGGGGTAATCCACCGGATAAGCTGCTCGACCGTAAAAGGCATCGAGCTGGTTGTCATTTAAGAAACTCGTAATTCGGTACACACCAACTGGCGTCTTTTTGTCGCCTTCGATTTGTTTACCAAAACCCGCTTTACCAATAGACATCGGAAATTCGAGTACTAAATCTAGAGAGTTACCGGTGTTTTCGAACAACTGTAGGGTACCGTCAGTTAGCGCAGCAACCAGTATGTATTTATCTCGCTCGGATAAATCGATAACCGCCGATGGCCATAAATGCTTTTGAGCAACCTCGGGAGAATGCAACATTGCCAACTCGGTTTCTGAGTAGGAAAAGTTCGAAAAACAAAAACAGCTAAAACACAAAAAAGCGATTATTTTTTTTAACTTAATCAACAAAATCGAAAATCCACGTCGGCGTTTAAGCAAAAAATGGTTAAAATTAATGCGTTAATTCTATAGCGAGTGATGTTAAAACAACACGGCCAATTGGTTATTTTAGCGAGATGAGGCAACAACACTGATAAATACTTTTTATTACAGCGTAGAATTTTCCAGAATAAAGTCTACAAACGCTTGATTGGCTTTTGAGAGATAACCGTCTTTACGCCAGGCGATACATAGCTCCAGCATGATAGGCGGTTCGAATGATAGAGTTCTTAGATCGGGATCGTTTTCAACCGCCATCTTCAGTAGCGTCGAAATACCAAAACCTTGCTTCACAATTGCGCGAATCAGCGGCAACAAGTTGGTCTCAAAGCTTATTTTAGGTTCGATACCAGCACGTTCGGCGATTTGATCCAATATCCTGCGGTGAAAATAACCGGGTCTGAAAATCACCAGTTCTTCTGAAAAAAACTCTTCGGCGTTAACAGTGGGTTTTTCCGCAAAGGGATGCTCTGACCCCACCACAACGAGCATTTCTTCTCTTAGAATGGGTCTTGCCTCTAAGCTTGAGGGAATATCTCCAGACTCAATGATCGCAAGATCTAACTCGCCACGCTCTAGCATTTGTTGAAGCTGCCAAGCACCACCTTCGTGAACCGACAGATTCAAACTGGGGTAGCGATGTTTAAAGGCCATGATCAGTGGTGGGAAGTGATAAGAGCCCAGCATGCTTGGTGTTCCCAACTGTACAACGCCTTTTTCTAAACCACGTAACTCTGCCATTTCCAATTCGGCGTCGGCCATAGTTTGCAGAATCTTCTGGGCTTGCTCGTACAAACGACTACCTTCATCGGTAAGCGTGATTTGTCGATCTCGACGGTGAAACAGCATTAATCCTAAGTCTTGCTCTAGACGCTTAATGGCCATACTCACCGCTGGCTGGGCAATCTTCAAGGATTCAGCTGCGCGGGTGAAGCTTTGCAGCTTGGCAACTTCGTGAAAATATTTAAGAGCTTTGTAATCCACAGCAACGTCCAAATGGTGCTTCTTAGCATCAAAAAAAATTATGAGTTAGATACTACATATATATTTTTATTATTCATAGCCTGGATTTAGCATTGTTTTATATCTGTACGTATCGAGTTGATTATGATTTCTTATGGCTCTGCAAGTTGGTGGAAAATCACTCTAGCGCTGTGCTTGGGTTCGTTTATGATTTTCTCAAATCTTTATGTCACCCAGCCTCTGTTACCTACCCTCGCTGCTGAATTTTCGGTCAGCCCACTTCAGGCCAGCTACACATTAACCATCAGCACCTTGACCCTAGGAATTGCGTTAATTTTTTATGGCTCGATTTCTGACGCAATTGGACGACGCGTACTCATTCTTCTGAGCATGTGTGGTGTTGTAGCCGTTGGTTTTGCCTTGTCGTTTGTGCGCGACTACAGCACGCTGCTTATTTTGAGAGCTTTGCAGGGTATTTTATTAGCTGGCCTTCCTGCCATTGCAGTTGCCTATATGGCAGACGAATTTACGCCCGAAGCACTGATGTCTGCGGTAGGTTTGTATATTGCCGCCAACTCTTTAGGGGGAATCTCTGGTCGCTTGATTAGCGGAATTACCGCCGAGCAACTCGGCTGGGAAAAATCGTTTCTGGTGGTGGCGATATTAAGCGCCGTACTCACTTTGGTTGTGTTTGTACTGCTGCCAAAACAACAATACTTTCAACCCAGAAGTCTCAACTTTAGCGAAATTGCCAAAAGCATGGTCGGTCATCTTGGTAATCGCAAATTAATTCCGGCCTATCTTTTGGGTGGTTTGAATTTTTTCGCCTTCGTTAATCAATACAGCTATATCACCTTTGTATTAGAAGCCGAACCTTATTCGCTCACCCCTAAGTTTCTTGGTTTGCTGTTTTTAACCTATTTAACCGGAACATTAGGCTCTACGTTTTCTGGGAAATTTGGTAAAAAATTTGGTCAGCCACAATGCATGATGGCAGGATCAATCATTCTTATTTTTGGCACTTTGGTTACCTTGTTCGACTCTTTAATACTGATCGTATTGGGCTTTTTTATAAATGCTTTCGGATTCTTCTTGGCACATTCAAGTGCCAGCAGTTGGGTAAGTCGCAATGCACAACATTCCAAAGGTGCGGCCAGCTCTTTATATTTGCTGTTCTATTATGTTGGGGCCAGTACCGGCGGTATTTATTTGAGTTATTTCTGGGAATGGCGGTTCTGGGAAGGCGTTGTCTTTGGTTCTATACTCGTTTTTATTACAACTTTCGCTCTCGCCTTGTACTTAAAAAACCCTTCGTCTCGTCACACTGAAGAGGTAAACCTACAAAAGGCCTAACTCATTCGCGGATCAAACCTGTTATTGAGCAAACTGCAAGCATAAAAAAAGCCTCCCAAGGGAGGCTTTTTTCTTGAAGTAATTAATCTTAGCTTGCGCTAGATTTAAGAGCTTCGGTAAGTGCCGCTTCAACTTCTGCTGCACTTGGCCCTTCTACTTCAACGGTTTCTTTGGCGCGCTTACGACGACGATCATCGTGATAAGCAAGGCCGGTACCGGCTGGGATCAAACGACCCACAACAACGTTTTCTTTCAGACCACGTAAAGTATCGACTTTACCAGTAACCGCCGCTTCGGTAAGAACACGAGTGGTTTCCTGGAATGACGCAGCTGAAATAAACGATTCAGTAGCCAATGATGCTTTAGTGATACCCAGCAATTGACGCTCGTAGGTTGCAGGCTGCAAACCTTCGGCACGTAAACGCTCGTTCTCTTCAAGCACCGCGGTGTATTCGACTTGTTCGCCCTTCACGAATGAAGAGTCGCCCATTTCGAGAATTTCAACTTTACGCAACATTTGACGAACAATGGTCTCAATGTGCTTATCGTTGATTTTTACACCTTGTAAACGGTAAACGTCTTGAATCTCTGCGGTGATGTAGCGAGCTAACATCTCCACACCTTGAAGACGAAGAATGTCGTGCGGGTTACTTGGGCCGTCGGAAACAACCTCACCCTTAGCCACACTCTCACCTTCGAACACAGTCAATTGACGGTGTTTTGGAATCAACTCTTCGTAGTGTGTCTCACCATTTGGCAGAACTTGACCATCTTTTGGTGTGATGATCAGGCGACGCTTGCCTTTTGTTTCTTTACCAAACGAAATCGTACCGCTGATTTCTGCAAGAATTGACGGCTCTTTTGGCTTACGGGCTTCGAACAAGTCAGCAACTCGTGGAAGACCACCGGTAATATCCTTAGTACCACCAGATTCTTGAGGAATACGCGCGATTACATCACCCGCTTTAACGACCTCATTATCATTCATGCTCAACAAGGCCTTTGGTGGCAACATGTAATGAGCTGGCTGATTAGAGTTCGGTAATAAAACTTCGTTACCTTGTGCGTCGTAAAGCGTAATGGCTGGTTTCAAATCTTTACCTGCCGCAGGACGCTCTGCTGGGTCTAGAACTTCGATAGAAGTCAAACCAGTAAGATCGTCTGTTTGGCGACGGATTGAAAGACCATCTTCCATGCCCGAAAATCTTGCTGTACCACCTACTTCAGTAATAATTGGGTGCGTATGCGGATCCCATTTCGCTACGATCTGACCGCCATTAACTTTATTACCATCAGATACAGTAATGTTGGCGCCGTATGGAATCTTATAGCGCTCACGCTCACGGCCATTGGCATCTGCAACAGCAAGTTCACCGGAACGAGAAGCCGCTACCAGTACGCCGTCTTCACGCTCAACCACCTTCACATTGTGTAGACGAACAGTACCTTCTTGCTTAACTTGAATACTGTCGGCCGCAGACGCACGGCTCGCCGCACCACCGATGTGGAAAGTACGCATGGTAAGCTGAGTACCAGGCTCACCGATAGATTGCGCCGCAATAACACCCACGGATTCGCCTTTGTTAGCACGGTGACCACGCGCCAAATCACGGCCGTAACACTGGGCACAAATACCATGACGAGTTTCACAGGTAATTGGCGAGCGAACCAAAATTTCGTCGATACCAAGCTCTTCGATGCGAACGATCCACGCTTCGTCCATCATGGTACCCGCTGGAATCAATATCTCGTCGGCGCCTTCACGCAATACATCCTGCGCAACTACACGACCGAGAATACGATCACCCAGAGATTCAATAATGTCACCACCTTCGATCACCGGAGACATGGTCAAACCATTGTCGGTACCACAATCGACCTCTGTAATTACCACGTCTTGTGCAACATCCACCAAACGACGAGTTAGATAACCCGAGTTCGCAGTTTTCAGTGCGGTATCCGCAAGACCTTTACGCGCACCGTGGGTTGAGATGAAGTACTGACCAACGTTCAAACCTTCACGGAAGTTTGCGGTAATCGGCGTCTCGATGATCGAGCCGTCAGGCTTGGCCATCAAACCACGCATACCCGCAAGCTGGCGAATCTGCGCCGGGCTACCACGAGCACCGGAATCGGCGTACATGTAAACTGAGTTAAATGACGCTTGTTGTTCTTCAACACCATCGCGGTTGATAACGGTTTCTTTAGAAATACCTTCCATCATCGATTTCGCAACCAAGTCGTTGGCGCGAGACCAAATATCGATAACCTTGTTGTATTTCTCACCTTGAGTTACCAAACCAGAAGCGTATTGCGCTTCAATTTCAGCAACTTCAGATTCGGCCTTACCTACAATGATGGCCTTCTCAGCAGGAATTTCGAAATCGTTTACACCGATAGATGAACCTGAACGCGTTGAGTACGCATAACCGGTGTACATCAATTTGTCGGCGAAAATAACACTCGCTTTCAAACCAACAGTGCGGTAACAGTGGTTAATCAAACCAGAAATGGCTTTTTTAACCATTGAGCGGTTAACAGACTCAAATGGCATACCTTCTGGAACGATTTCCCAAAGAAGTACACGACCAACGGTGGTATCAGCGATGAATGTTGTGTATTCCTTTTCGCCATCTTCGCGAATGGACGCTTCTGTGATACGGCACTTAATGCGCGCTTGCAAATCTACTTTGCCAGCGTTGTAAGCACGGTTCACTTCTGAAGCATCGGCGAAGATCATGCCTTCACCTTCGGCGTTAATACGCTCACGCGACATCCAGTAAAGACCCAATACCACGTCCTGAGATGGAACGATGATCGGCTCACCAGAGGCAGGCGATAAGATGTTGTTGGTTGACATCATTAAAGCACGAGCTTCAAGCTGAGCTTCGATAGTCAATGGAACGTGCACCGCCATCTGGTCACCGTCGAAGTCGGCGTTGTACGCCGCACAAACCAACGGGTGAAGCTGAATGGCCTTACCTTCAATCAATACAGGTTCAAACGCTTGAATACCCAAACGGTGAAGGGTTGGCGCACGGTTAAGTAAAACGGGATGCTCGCGAATAACGTCGTCTAGGATATCCCAAACCACTGGCTCTTCACGCTCGACCATTTTTTTAGCGGCTTTAATGGTGGTCGCTAAACCACGCAATTCAAGCTTGCTGAAAATAAACGGTTTGAACAGCTCCAACGCCATTTTCTTAGGCAAACCACATTGATGCAGTTTTAACGTTGGACCGGTCACAATCACCGAACGACCCGAGTAGTCAACACGCTTACCCAAAAGGTTTTGACGGAAACGACCTTGCTTACCTTTGATCATATCTGCCAAAGATTTTAGAGGACGCTTGTTAGAACCGGTAATCGCACGACCACGACGACCGTTATCAAGTAACGCATCAACAGATTCTTGAAGCATACGCTTCTCGTTACGCACAATAATATCTGGCGCATTTAAGTCGAGAAGACGCTTCAAACGGTTATTACGGTTGATAACGCGACGGTATAAATCGTTGAGGTCAGACGTTGCGAAGCGACCACCTTCAAGTGGCACCAAAGGACGCAAATCTGGTGGCAATACTGGTAGAGCTTCCAACACCATCCACTCAGGCTTGTTACCTGAGTTGTAGAAGGCCTCTAACAATTTCAAGCGCTTAGAAAGCTTCTTAACTTTGGTTTCAGAGTTGGTGGTTGGAATCTCTTCACGCAATGTTTGCACTTCTTGCTCGATGTCGATATCGCGCATGAGTTCCTGAATTGCTTCAGCACCCATCTTCGCGTCGAACTCATCACCGAATTCTTCCATCGCCTCGAAGTATTGCTCGTCGGTCAACAGCTGACCACGCTCAAGGGTGGTCATACCTGGATCGGTTACGACATATGATTCAAAGTACAAAACGCGCTCGATGTTACGCAAGGTCATATCAAGCAACAAACCGATACGACTTGGTAGCGATTTTAAGAACCAAATATGCGCAACAGGGCTGGCAAGCTCGATGTGACCCATTCGTTCACGACGAACTTTTGCCAAGGTAACTTCAACGCCGCATTTTTCGCAGATAATGCCGCGGTGTTTCATGCGCTTGTATTTACCACACAAGCATTCGTAATCTTTTACTGGGCCGAAAATCTTCGCACAGAACAAGCCTTCGCGTTCTGGTTTGAAGGTTCGGTAGTTGATGGTCTCTGGCTTTTTCACTTCGCCAAACGACCAAGACCGGATCATGTCTGGCGACGCCAAACCGATGCGAATCGAGTCAAATTCTTCACTTTGACCCTGGGACTTAAGTAAATTGAGTAAGTCTTTCAAGTTTTCCTCCAGCGCGTCCGCGAGTTACGCTTTTTGCACCTGTTACAAGCTGATGCTTGTCGCTCGTGGTGGAGGCGAACCTCCACCTGGGAACCCAGTTACTAGGCGTCGTGATCCAATTCCATATTGATACCGAGTGAGCGAATCTCTTTTAACAATACGTTAAAGGATTCTGGCATTCCCGGCTCCATACGGTGGTCACCGTCAACGATGTTTTTATACAGTTTGGTACGACCGGCAACGTCATCGGATTTAACGGTAAGCATTTCTTGAAGTGTGTATGCAGCACCGTATGCTTCAAGTGCCCACACCTCCATCTCACCGAATCGCTGACCACCGAACTGAGCTTTACCACCCAGCGGCTGTTGCGTAACCAGACTGTAAGAACCGGTCGAACGAGCATGCATTTTGTCATCAACCAAGTGGTTGAGTTTGAGCATGTACATGTAACCAACAGTCACAGGACGCTGGAAGGCATCACCGGTACGGCCGTCATGTAGAGTTCTTTGACCAGAGTCGTCGAGATCAGCAAGTCTTAATAGCGCCTTGATTTCACTTTCTTTCGCACCGTCGAATACCTGTGTTGCCATAGGCACGCCATCGCGAAGATTGTTAGCGAGATCGATGATTTCTTGATCAGAGAAAGTATCAAGTGCTTCTTTGTTATAAGACTCACCGGTAACGTTGTAGATTTCTTCAAGGAAGTTACGCAATTCTGCAACGGCTTTTTGCTGTTTCATCATTGCGTCGATCTTGTCACCAAGACCTTTCGCAGCCATACCCAAGTGCATTTCAAGGATCTGACCTACGTTCATCCGCGAAGGTACGCCCAATGGGTTTAGTACGATATCTACAGGCTCGCCGTTGTCGTCGTATGGCATATCTTCAACAGGCATAATTACGGAAATTACACCCTTGTTACCGTGACGACCCGCCATCTTGTCACCTGGCTGGATGCGACGTTTGATCGCTAGATAGACCTTAACAATCTTAAGAACACCAGGAGCCAAATCGTCGCCAGTTTGTAACTTGCGTTTTTTGTCTTCAAAGCGCTCATCAAGCTCTTTACGACGCTCAATCAATTGAGTTTCAGCGGCGTCGATCTGTTCGTTAAGGGCATCGATATCCATACGAATTTTGAACCAATCGCCCTTGTCGAGCTCGTCCAGAATCTCGTTGGTAATTACCTCGCCTTTCTTAACGGCCTTGCCACCCGAAACAACTTGACCAACCAACGCATGACGTAAACGCTCGAAGGTAGCGGTTTCAACGATACGGAACTCTTCGTTAAGGTCTTTACGAACTTGGTTAAGTTGTTCAGTTTCAATTTCACGTGAACGTTGATCTTTTTCAAGACCATCGCGAGTGAACACCTGAACGTCGATAACTGTTCCCTTGGTGCTGGTCGGTACGCGTAAAGAAGTATCTTTAACGTCAGACGCTTTTTCACCAAAGATAGCGCGAAGCAATTTTTCTTCTGGAGTTAATTGGGTTTCACCTTTCGGAGTTACCTTACCAACCAGAATGTCACCGGGACCAACTTCGGCGCCAATGTACACAATGCCCGACTCATCCAATTTAGAAAGAGCACTTTCACCTACGTTCGGGATGTCCGCACTGATTTCTTCGCTACCTAACTTAGTATCACGAGCGATACAGGTTAGCTCTTGAATGTGGATGGTGGTGAAACGGTCTTCTTGTACAACACGTTCAGAAACAAGGATCGAGTCTTCGAAGTTATAACCATTCCAAGGCATAAAGGCGATGCGCATATTTTGACCAAGCGCAAGTTCGCCCAAATCAACCGATGGGCCATCCGCTAGGATATCACCACGTTGAATTTTTGCTCCAGGAGTCACAATTGGACGCTGGTTAATACAGGTATTTTGGTTAGAACGGGTGTATTTGATGAGGTTGTAAATATCCACACCAGCTTCACCAGCAACCACTTCATCGTTACTGACTTTAACAACGATGCGGCCTGCGTCAACGCGATCAACAACACCACCGCGGGTAGCAACCACACACACGCCGGAGTCGCGCGCAACAAAACGCTCCATACCAGTACCTACGAGCGGCTTTTGAGCACGCAAGGTTGGTACGGCCTGTCGTTGCATGTTCGATCCCATCAATGCACGGTTAGCGTCATCGTGCTCAAGGAATGGAATCAAAGAAGCTGCAACCGATACAACTTGGCGAGGCGAAACGTCCATGTACTGAACGTCTTCTTTTGGCTTCAATGTAAAGTCGCCACCAGCTCGAACCGAAACTAGATCTTCGGTTAACTCACCGTTGTCACCTACTTTGGCCGCTGCCTGTGCAATGATGTGTTGCGATTCATTAATTGCAGACAAGTATTCGATTTGATCAGTAACCTTACCGTCGATAACTCTTCGATATGGGCTCTCTAGGAAACCGTAGCTGTTAGTACGAGCGTAGGTTGCTAGTGAGTTAATCAAACCAATGTTTGGACCTTCAGGCGTTTCGATAGGACATACGCGACCGTAATGTGTCGGATGCACGTCTCGAACCTCGAAACCTGCACGCTCACGGGTTAAACCGCCTGGGCCTAATGCAGAAACACGACGCTTGTGAGTTACCTCAGAAAGCGGGTTGTTTTGGTCCATAAACTGAGAAAGCTGGGACGAACCGAAGAACTCTTTAACCGCCGCCGCAACAGGCTTAGCGTTAATCAAGTCTTGAGGCATCAAACCTTCGCTTTCTGCCATCGATAGACGTTCTTTTACTGCACGCTCAACACGAACCAAGCCCACACGGAATTGGTTTTCTGCCATTTCACCCACGGAACGAATACGGCGGTTACCCAAGTGGTCGATATCATCGACGACACCATTACCGTTTCGGATATCAATCAATGTTTTTAATACATCAACGATATCTTCTGGAGAAAGAGTGCCTTCGCCAGTATCTTCATCGCGACCTAAACGACGGTTGAACTTCATGCGACCAACAGCAGAAAGATCGTAACGCTCTTGGCTGAAGAACAAGTTCTGGAACAGACCTTCCGCAGACTCTTTGGTTGGCGGTTCACCAGGACGCATCATGCGATAAATTTCAACAAGCGCCTCAAGTTCGGTGCGAGTTGGATCGGCACGTAGAGTGTCAGAAACGAATGCACCACAGTCTAGTTCGTTGGTGTAAAGCGTCGTGAAATCAGAGATTTTGTTCTCAGCTAACTTGGTTAAAACTTCAGCTGTGATCTCGGTATTACATTCAAAAATGATTTCGCCGGTGATCTCATTAACAATATCAGTCGCTAACGAACGTCCCATTAAATATTCTGCTGGAACGGTCAACTCTTCAACGTTAGCTTTTTCCAATTGTCGAATGTGACGAGCGGTAATACGACGACCTTCTTCAACAATAACTTTGCCGCTAGCGTCTTTAATGTCGAATGAAGAAATATCACCACGTAGACGTGAAGGGATCAGCTTCAGCTTGTACTGACCATCGTAAAGCATGGAGAACATGTCGGTGTCAAAGAACATCGACAACATTTCTTGTGAGCTATAGCCTAACGCGCGAAGCAAAATGGTCGCAGGTAATTTACGACGACGATCGATACGTACGTATACCAAGTCTTTTGGATCGAATTCGAAATCCAACCATGAACCACGGTAAGGAATAACTCGAGCAGAATAGAGTAGCTTACCGGAAGAGTGCGTTTTACCTTTGTCATGATCAAAGAACACACCAGGTGAACGGTGTAACTGAGACACGATAACCCGCTCGGTACCGTTGATAACAAATGTACCGTTGTCGGTCATGAGCGGAATTTCGCCCATGTAAACTTCTTGTTCTTTAATATCTTTAATCGTTTTGTTCGATGATTCTTTATCGTAAATAATCAACCGAACTTTCACACGTAGGGGTACCGCATAGGTAACACCACGCAGAATACATTCATTTACATCAAATACAGCTTTACCTAATTGGTAGCTCACGTACTCTAAAGCTGCGTTTCCAGAGTAGCTTACAATCGGAAATACCGATTTAAATGCCGCATGAAGGCCCATATCCAAACGGTCTTCTGGCGATTTATTCGCTTGTGTAAACTTCTGATAGGAATCTAGTTGGATTGCTAGAAGATAAGGTACATCCATTACCTGCGGCAGCTTGCTAAAATCCTTACGGATGCGTTTTTTCTCAGTATATGAGTAAGCCATCTATATACCCCAGCTTGTCTTCGGAGAGGGCAGTCTCAGCCTTTACGCACGGGACGCGCTCTTGCGTGTGGTTCACGAAATTTCGTTTCACCCATCGATCGGGTCGGTTTTATCAGAGCGGCCTCTGCCAGCCTTGTAGATACAACTGTGCGAATAACGACTCGCACAAGCAGATATTGTTCCGTCAACCGAAAACGGAAAAAGGCCGGCGAGTTAAACCCGCCAGCCTTGCATCAACTATTGCTAGTTGATTGCGAAGTTTTGCAAGTAAGTAATTACTTAACTTCGACAATAGCACCAGCTTCTTCAAGCTGCTTCTTAAGATCTTCAGCTTCGTCTTTAGCAACGCCTTCTTTGATTGCTTTAGGAGCGCTTTCAACCAATTCTTTAGCTTCTTTCAAGCCAAGACCAGTGATTGCACGAACAACCTTGATTACGTTAACTTTCTTGTCGCCAGCACTGCTTAAGATAACGTCGAAGTCAGTTTTCTCTTCAACAGCTGGGCCTGCATCGCCAGCAGGAGCAGCAACAGCTACTGCAGCAGCGGCAGAAACGCCAAATTTTTCTTCCATTGCTTCAACAAGTGCAACAACATCCATTACACTCATTTCTGCGATTGCATTTAAAATGTCTTCGTTAGACAGAGCCATGACTCAAATCTCCAATAAAATAAATCTTTAAAAAACCACTAATTACGCAGCTAAGAACGAGCTTAATATTAAGCTGCGTCTTGCTTTTGATCGCGAACTGCAGCAACCACACGAGTAACTTTTGTCGGAATCTCGTTGAAAGTACGAGCCAACTTGGTAACAGGTGCGATAAGAGTTGCCGCCAAAGTCGCCAATGCTTGGTCGCGAGTTGGCAATTTCGCCAATACGTCTAACTGAGAAGCAGCAAGCTGTTTTCCACCCACAGACAGCACTTTCACTTCAAATTTATCATTTGCCTTAGCAAAATCTTTGAAGATTCGTGCTGCTGCGCCTGGATCTTCCATAGAAAATCCAAACAAAGAAGGACCAACAAGCGAATCGTTAACACACTCATACTCAGTACCTTGAAAGGCACGGCGAGCTAAGGTGTTTCGAACAACTCTCAGGCTGACATTATTTTCGCGGGCCAATTTACGCAAAGCTGTCATGCTCGCTACATCTACACCACGTGCATCTGCAACAACCAAAGACAGGGCGCTCATAGCGGTCTCGTTAACATCGGCAACAATAGCCTTTTTGTCTTCGAGTCCTAATGCCACGATATATCTCCTGGATTAGAAAGAGAGCGAACTCAACTTTCTTGGTTTCGATATTTTCGGATTAATCACCGAGGTGAAGAAATTCCGAAAACTTTTCGGTGACCGAACCAGGCTTGCCTAACACGAAGTTAAATAAGCGATTCAGGAGTCACCATCTGCGTAGGTCTCAGAATTAAATTAATATCTAACTCTGAAATTAAACCCGTCATCCTAAAACGACAAAGTACCTACGGTCTTTGATAGCCAAGGTTTTACCCAAGACTCCAAAGTTTTTTATTGGGTACTAAAATCAGCACCCAATAAAAGGAATTAAATGTCTAGAGTAGACTGATCCAAAGTAATACCAGGACCCATAGTGGTGCTCAAAGAAATTTTCTTCAAGTAAACACCTTTAGAAGTAGATGGTTTGGCCTTTTTAAGGTCCGCCACTAATGCTTCTAGGTTCTCTTTAATTGCATTTGGTTCAAAAGAAATACGACCGATGCCGCCATGAATGATACCGCCTTTGTCGGCACGGTAACGAACCTGACCAGCTTTAGCATTGCGAACGGCAGTTGCAACGTCTGGAGTCACAGTACCAGTCTTAGGGTTTGGCATAAGACCACGTGGACCAAGAATTTGACCCAATTGGCCAACAACGCGCATTGCTGCAGGATCTGCAATAACTACATCGAAGTCCATCTTGCCAGCTTTTACTTCAGCGGCTAGATCTTCCATACCAACGATATCTGCACCGGCTTCTTTAGCCGCTTCTGCAGCAGCACCTTGTGTAAATACTGCGACGCGTACATCTTTACCAGTACCATGGGGCAAACTTGAAGCACCACGAACCGCTTGATCAGATTTACGAGGATCGATACCTAAGTTAATAGCAGCATCTACAGTCTCTGGAAACTTAACAGTAGACAATTCTTTCAACAAAGCAATAGCTTCATCAATTGAGTATGCTTTTGTGCTATCTACTTTTTCACGAATTAATTTTTGACGCTTAGATAATTTTGCCATTGCCTTAGATCTCCGTCTCAAGTCCCATTGCTCGAGCAGAGCCCGCAATTGTTCTAACCGCAGCATCCATATCAGCTGCTGTTAAGTCTGGCATTTTAACTGTCGCAATTTCTTCTAATTGCTCACGAGTCAATTTACCAACCTTTTGAGTATTTGGACGCGCACTACCAGACTTGATTTTCGCAGCTTTCTTCAACAAGAAAGAAGCTGGAGGAGTTTTCATCGTGAAAGTAAAGCTACGGTCACTGTATACAGAAATTACAACTGGTACCGGTGAACCTGGCTCCATACCCTGAGTTTGGGCATTGAACGCTTTACAGAATTCCATGATGTTAACACCACGTTGACCCAAAGCTGGACCAACTGGAGGACTTGGGTTTGCCTGACCGGCAGAAACCTGTAGCTTTACATAAGCCTCTATTTTCTTAGCCATGATTGACTCCGATTATGGGTACAAACGCCTCACGCACATATGCGATCACAGGCTCCCCGAGATTACTATTTGTTAGAAACACTAACGGGTATATAAGTAGAAACCGGCGATGAGCAAACAAAGCCGGTTTCGTAAAACTTTAATGTCTGTATGACGTTAAAGATTAAATCTTTTCGACTTGACCGAACTCTAACTCAACCGGAGTAGAACGACCAAAAATCAACACTGCGACCTGAAGACGATTCTTATCGTAATCAACTGACTCAACGACACCATTAAAGTCATTGAATGGACCGTCCACAACTCGAACCATTTCACCTGGCTCAAACACTGTTTTTGGTTTCGGTTTTTCAGTTGAATCATCAACTCGCTGTAAAATAGCTTGAGCTTCTTTCTCTGTAATTGGGGCCGGCTTATCTGCCTTGCCTCCGATAAAGCCCATCACACGAGGTGTGTCTTTAACCAAGTGCCAAGTATCGTCATTAAGTTCCATTTGAACCAGAACGTAACCTGGGAAAAATTTCCTTTCACTCTTACGTTTTTGCCCGGCTCTCATTTCAACAACTTCTTCAGTTGGAACCAAGATCTCACCGAACAAATCTTGCATCTGGTGAAGCTCAACTCGCTCTCTTAGAGAGTTAGCAACCTTCTTTTCATAACCAGAATAGGCATGTACAACATACCATCGCTTAGCCATGCTTGACCCCTAGCCAATTATTAGAGATGCAATCCAACCAAATAATGAATCCAATCCCCATAATACAAGAGACATGATTAGCACCACTGCAACTACGATCAAAGTCGTCTGATTTGTCTCTTTTGGTGTCGGCCAGACAACTTTCTTAACTTCTGTTTGAGCGTCTTTCAATAAACCCCAAACCGCAGCTCCCTTTTCAGTCTGTACGGCAACAAATACTGCAATAGCAGCCGCAACAGAAATAGCTACAACCCTTAATAATAGGGAAGCTTCTGAATAGTAAGAATTTCCTACCACACAAAGAGCAACGATAGCTATAACAACTATCCACTTGAGCGCATCAAAACGAGGTTCTTGCGCTTCCGCCTTGCTGCTCATAAACACGCCTTGCTCTAATTGAGAGAATAATGGCAGGCCAGGAGGGACTCGAACCCCCAACTTTCGGTTTTGGAGACCGATGCTCTACCAATTGAACTACTGGCCTAAATCTGGAGAGATAAACACAAACGCCTCGCAACAGCGAGGCGCACTACAAAAAATTACAAATTACTCGATAATTTTAGCAACAACACCGGCACCAACGGTACGGCCACCTTCGCGGATTGCGAAGCGTAGACCT
>NZ_BAAGIE010000046.1:0-21677 GCF_054658275.1 Sessilibacter sp. MAH3
CAATCACTTACCGTTCTTGAAATTGGCGACACATCCTTGTGTCGCGAGAAACTCTAGGTTAATCAGAGTTTCCTATTGTTTATTTAAAAACCCAAGTGCGTGAGTACTTGGGTTTTTTGTAGGAGCTTCTGATTAACTTATCCTTGAATTAATCGCAGTGCCAAAATTGAAGTTTCTAATTTTTTCACACGCTCAATCACTCACAGCTCTTGAAATTAGCGATACATGCTGCGTCTTAGCAGATTCTAGGTTGATCAGAGTTTTCACTTCGTTTCTGTACTTCAACTTCTACGCTTTTATAATTCGTGGCGAACGAAAATCAACTCGTCTGTTTTAAATCCCAATTCTTTACCGCGGCTGATAAGTGATTTTAGTTTTGCATCATCGATATTGGGTGTTCTCGATAGAATCCAAAAATAGTTTTTTTTCGGCCCAGAAATCAACGCGGTTTGGTAGTCATCGTCTAAATACGCAATGATATACGAACTGTAAAAAGGCCCGAAAAAAGATACTTTTAAAAAGCCTATGTTGGTGTCTTTAACAAAATAGGCTCTGCCTAGGGCTTCGTCCCACTCTTGATCTTTAACATTAAAACCGCGATTGGTGACATTAATGCCGCCGTCGTCGCGAAGACTGTATTGGGCGTTGATCTTTTCTGAGCCTCGCTCGAAAGGATGATCAAGTCGGGCGATTTCGTACCATTTTCCGAGATATCGATCGACGTTAAAGTTTTTAACCGGAACAACGTTTTCAGGAACGTTGGTACAGCTACAGAGTAATGCTGCCAGCAGTGCGGTGAATAAAAAGCGTGATAATCGTGTTTTCATGAAAAAATCCTTGCTTGCATGACCTCAAATAGAGAAGTGCTTGCCTGTGTACGCTAAAGCCTAGCCCTTGAGATCATTATAGGAAATTAATCAGAAGTTCCTATATTCACTGGGGTGCTGGTAGAAATCTAAGAAGTGTACAAAGTAGGGTATTTAAGACGAGATATTTAGCGAGGCAAAAAGACTCCAAACGATTACTCGTTGAAGTCTTTGAGGAGGGATTGTGTTAACCGATATAGCGTTTGCGTTTCGCTTCTTTTAGCGTGTGTAGATCGGCGATAAACAAGCCATCAATGCAATCAGAGAAATCTGGGTCCACATTAAACGCTAGCAGCTTAAAGCCGCCGTCTTCGTACAAAGAGGCGTATTGTCGAAACAGCACTGGCATTTTGCAGTTTTGGTCGCTAAAAGCCTGCTGAAGTAATTTAATGCCAGATTCTTTGTCGTGGCCTTGGTATTTTTCAAGCAACTGAGTTTTGGTTGCAGGGCGAATAATAAAAGGCATTTTCCCCGTCGCCAAAACTTGTTCGCTGCCGTAATAGTGCTCGTAATAAAACACCAATTCTTCGGTTAATTCCTTAGTATAGGTGGCGCTCATGGTAACCGGGCCAAATACGTAGCGAATGTCTGGGTTGTGGCGAATGTAAGCGCCAATGCCTTGCCACAAGTAATCTAAGCTATTTTTACCCCAATATTTTGGGTGCACAAAGCTGCGTCCTAATTCCATGGATTGCGACAGTAATTTTTCAAAGTGCTCACTAAATTCAAACAACGAGGATGTGTATAAGCCTTTGCTGCCTTTGTGTTCGGTAATTTCTTTGGTGTTACCAATTCGGTAACTGCCAGCAATTTCGAGCTGATCGTGATTCCACAGAATCAAATGATCGTAGTCGCAGTCGAATTTATCGAGATCTCTGCGCGAACCCGTGCCTTCGCCCACTTTGCGAAAGGTGAATTCCCGTAACCGACCAATTTCACGCATTAAGGCTTGTTGTTCGTAGTTGGCTAAGAAAATCGAGTTCTGATCGCGGGTTTCGCCTAATAACAGCGCTTTTTTCAACTCGGCTTTTAGATCGCTGCGATCTTCGGGATGAGCGATGGTTTTTACGGTTTCAAATTGCGGCTTGTAATCACGCTTTAACTTGTACAGATGTTTACGCAACCGAGTGAGAAGCGCTCGGTCGTTAAGCTGTGGGCTGTGCAGCGCATGGCTATCGATAGCTTCACCGATACGAAATTCAATAACACTTGGGCGCTTATCGTAAATTTTGCGCGTAACTAAAATTTCTGCCAAAGGTTTTAACAACAGCTGGGCCGACGTTAAGAGCAGCGAATTTTTAGCTTGCATAAACACCGGCAGAATGGGCGCTTCGGCAGTGCGAGCGTAATTCAATAGCGACGGTTTCCAACGAGAATCTTTAACACCGGGTCTTGATTTAGACACGCGATGAGCAGGGAATAAAATCACCGCTTGATCTTGTTCCAGCGCTTTTTTGATTTGTACTGAAGACTCTTTTTGATTGTTCGAGATTATTACGTAAGAGGCGATGTTCTCGATTCCCGCTAAAAAATCATCGGCGACAATTTTCACATCGCGGCGCACTTCTAATATTAAGCTTAAAATGGCCAAGCCATCCATGGAGCCGATTGGGTGATTGGCGATAATCAGTGCTCGTCCTTGAGCCGGAATGTTACGTCGATCTCTCGCAGAAACTCGGTAGGTAATGTTGAAATAGTCAAAGACTTGGTCGATAAAATCAATCGCCCCCAGCTCTTTATGGCTGAGCAGAAATTGATTGACCTCTTGTTCGTGGGTGAGCTTGCGAAGCAGCGATAAAGCAGGCTTTTTCAAAATCTCGGGTTGCTGGGCAAACATCGGAATTTGGTTGTTGGCGGCTCTTTCTATATCGATCATGTTCTGCTCGGTCATTCGTTAATTGACGGAGAATAGAACCGGATCGTGACACTAACGTGAATAGAGTGTGTCAGTTGTGTGACTAAAAATGATTCAAAAATAAATCATCAAACGCTCTGATTAAGCACTCAGATTGTTTGAATTTACGGTCGATAAGCGTGACTTATTTCGAGGCGTATTTTGGTTAAGTTGTATTGCAACTTGAATGGATGAGAAATCTGTAAATTTTAAGACGTTTCTTCGGTAGTGGCTTGCGGCTCGGGTGCGGTTTTTTTGTTGCGTGCTATTAAAAGCTGATCGAGTTGGTTATCAAGCAGTTTTTGTAAGCCTGCATCAAAATCATCGGCTTCACGCCAATAATTTTCGCTGTCTTTAAAATGCACCTTGCCGTCGAGTACTGGCAAAAGATTCTGGTTCACAAATAAGTAACCACCGGGGTTTTGGTCGCGAGTTCTCGATACAGTGTCGGCAAGCACAGGACTTTTAAAAGCATAATCGACTTGTGCGCGCAGGTTCAGCTCGCTCTGGTGGCGAAAGGCTAAGGACAGTAACAATTGTCCGCAACACAGTGCCGAAAAGCTGTTGTCTTCGAGGCTCGCATGACAAAACAGCAGCGACGGCAACGACGAGCCGTAATACAGCACATCGGCATTATAGAGCTTTGCCACCGAGTCGATTTGTTCGCACAGATTCTCAACCATGGCTTGGTAACTGGTTTCGCTCAATACGCTGGCAAGGGTATCGAGTTCGGCAGATTTTAATGACAGGGCCACGGCGTGTTGGTTGCTGAGCTGTTTTTGCGGCTCGATATACTCTTCGGAATCGTCATCAAGAATGGCTTCAACTTCGGATTTTGGATCGTAGGTTAAAACCTCTAAAAAGTCTGACGGTGCCTGTTTGATGAGAATAATTACCAAGGGTACGCACACCAAACACAAAAATACCGCCATCCAAATATTGAGGTGCTGAGTGGATTTAATGGGTAGAGCGTATACCGATAAGTAGCCCGCAATATTGCTGTTTTGGGTGATTTCAGTGGTGGCAATAATCGATTGTGGATGAGGTTCGACATCGCCCACTTGAGTTAACAGGCGATTCTCCACATCGTGAACGGTAATTCCGTGAATGGATTTTAATTCGGCGATTTTTGCAAGCGTGACTCTAAGACTTAAGAGGTCGTTATTAAACAGTGGCCCGGAGCTTTCTTTGGCGGCTAATGAAGCGATTTCATTGGTGACGTCTTGAGCCGATTGGCTACGCTCTGAGGTTACAGATTGAAATAAAAGCAGATAGCAAATGGCCGATCCAATAAGAATTCCTAACACGGTCGCAACGGCGGCGACCCGCAAGTTGTGAAGCCTGGAGTGATGTAAAATATTAGCAAATGAATTGGACAGAAAAGCTTGCATGCACGAACGTCTAAACACCGGTTACTTTAGGGGTATTGTAGAGTAATCCCATTGAGAAGCTATAATAGCGCTCGGTTTTATTGCTCAGTATTTCTGTCAACTGCGAAAACTCAGCGCCCCAACCCCGTTTAATCACTCCAAGTTAAGAGGCTGCCGTGTCTGCTTTACGTTTGTTTTCTTTTGTCGGAAAAGACAATCCCTCCGCTTTGCCAAAAATTCTTGCAGAAATGGCTAACCTTACCTCGAAGATATTGGATGTCGATCATTCGGTGACCCTCGACCAGCTGCAACTGGCCATTGTTGCTTTGCACGACGATTCGAAAAACCTAGATTCGCTGGTGAAGACCTGTCTAGGAATGAGTATCGCCGTGAACACCAGTGAACTGGCTTCTGCCGACTACGAAAACTGGGTTGCCGAAGCGGGCCGTCCTAAGTTTGTCGTTACCGTTTTGGCCAGCGAAATCACCGCACAGCAACTGAGCCAAGTGTGTGTTGTTCTGCAAGGTCATAATCTCAGCGTCGAAAACATGCAGCGTTTAAGCGGACGTATTTCGTTGCAGGAGCCTGCTGCGGACGCTTTTGAATCCCTTGAAATCCTTGCCTCTGGCGATGTCAGTGATCTAGCAACGCTGCGTTCAGATTTGTTGTCGTTGGCCAGTGAACAAGCGATTGATATTGCCGTGCAAGCCGAAGATATTTATCGCCGTACCCGCAAGCTTGTGTGTTTTGATATGGACTCAACCCTAATCAAGGTTGAGGTCATTGACGAGCTCGCAAAAGCCGCCGGTGTTGGTGAGCAGGTTGCCGCAATCACCGAAGCTGCAATGCGTGGCGAGCTGGATTTCAACGAAAGCTTTGCCAATCGCCTGGGTACCTTAAAGGGTCTTGATGAATCCGTTTTAGCGGAAATCGCTGCAAACTTACCCATTACCGAAGGCGCAGAAAGACTGGTTAGTACCCTGAAGAAGATGGGCTACAAAACCGCGATTCTCTCTGGTGGTTTTAACTATTTTGCACGTTATCTTCAGCAAAAAATGGGCTTCGATTACGTTTACGCCAACGAACTTGAAATTGAAAATGGCAAGGTTACCGGTCGTGTGGTGGGCGAAGTGGTTAACGGCGAGCGCAAAGAGTTCTTGTTGCGCCAGATCGCTCAACAAGAAGGAATTCTGCCTGAGCAAGTGATTGCTGTTGGCGATGGGGCTAATGATATTCCTATGTTATCGGCAGCCGGTTTGGGGGTGGCATTTAGAGCCAAACCCATTGTGCGCGAGAAAGCTAAGCAGTCGATTTCAACGCTCGGCTTGGACGCGATCCTGTATTTGATTGGTTATCGTGATTAGTCTTTGCGAAGCGAAATTTGAAGACGTAAAAAAGGGCGAATTAATCGCCCTTTTTTTATTGGTATCACGTTTATTGGCATCGCGACTTAGATTTTGTGAAGGATGGTATTAAGCACTTTACTGGCTGAGTCATTACGTTAATTAGGATCAGCGTTAAAGTCGTAGTTCATCATGGCGTGAGGTTCTTGCAGATAGTGGCCCTGAATGTAGTGCACTCCGGCCTGCCAAAGCTTAGAAAGCGCCGAGGCATTTTCAATAAACGGCACGATGGTAATCTTTTTCACACTGTGCAGCTCACGTACTAAGTTGGTTAGGCTTGTTGATTCAGGATTCTCTTGCAGCTCCTGAGTATAGGAGCGATCCAACTTAATATAATCGGCGTGAACATGTTTGAGCGTATTCAACGGATTTAACACACAGCCAAAGTTGGTGAGCGAAATAGGAGTGCCATTAGCCGCAACCGATTCGGTAAACAGCTTGGCTTTGGAAATGTGCGTGGTGACATCGACCTCGCGCAATTGGAAAATAATTGCGTCTGGTGGTAGCTCGGCGGCTTTGAGTGCAATTTTTAACCAAGATGAAATGTTGGTATCTTCAAAAATCGCTTGGCTAAGGTTAACGACTAAACGCGTGTTGTTGCCTTTTTGACGGTGTTTTGACAATTGCTTAGCGGCCTCTAACACCACCCAACGATCAAACTTGTTCAATACATCAGGATCGGAGACCTCTTTGAAAACATCGGTATTGGCCAGTTCGTGGCCGTCTTCGTCTCTGATGCGCGCCAACACTTCGTACTGTTCTTCTTCCGAGCCGCGAAGGCCAATAATGGGTTGATACAGCAAATAAATGTTGTCGTTTTCTACAGCCTGAGAAAGCTTGGCCGCCATGGTTGCGTCGCCAACAGACGATTTCTCTTTTTCTTCATACAGTTTGTAACCGCCGTCGTTATCAATGTCTTCATTACGCAACGCTTCCATGGCCATGCGTGCTCGTTCAATACATTGGTCGCTATTTTGGCTGGTTTCGGTAATCAAACTGACACCAATCTGCAATCTCACTAGAATGGTCTTACTTTTAACCTCAAATACGTGCTCATTAACCTGCTCAACCAATTTACCGGCGCGTTCTTGCGCGGGTGTTGCTGAGCAATTTGGCAGCAAGACCGCAAAGGTTGAGTCGTTAAAGCGCGCGAAGAATTCTTTGCCATTCAACCAAGTACGTATGTTGTTGGAAATTTCGCGCATGGCCATATCGGCTTGGCGATAGCCTAAAACATTAATAATGCGTTGATTGAAGTCGGCGATGTGAATTAACAACAGTGCATGGGTTGATTGATGGTCGGCGGAGCCATCTAAGGCTTTTTCTATTTGCTGATAAAGAGCATTACGATTGTACAAGCCGGTAGTGCTGTCGCGCAGTTTGGCGGCGTTGTCCTTGGCTTTTTCCGCGGCAACTTCTTCCGCCGAAGGACCTGCAGCCGCTGCTGTGCTTGCTGCCGGAGCGGTTGCGGTCATTAGACTTTTAAGCGCTTGATAGGGCGCGTGAAAATTAATGCAGGCTTCGTTTTCAAAGGTGGCCTGGCTAACTTCGATCTCAACAGGTTGAGAATTGCCTTGAAGGCCGGGCATGTTCAGGGTGATTTTTTGTGCCTGAGCTTGCTGACCTTTGAAGTTGAATTTTTTCAAAACTTCTTTGCAAAGCGTTTGGTCGGCGTCGGCAATGACATCGATAAACGGCATAGCCTCCAGGTCATCTTTATCTTCGTAACCCAGTATTTCGGCAAAAGTCTCGTTGCAGTATAAGAACATACCGTCTTGCACATAGGCGATGGCATCGCGTGAGCTATCTAAAAGTCGCATGGCGCGTTGTTCTGCTTCGCGGCGCTTGCGCTCTGCCTGGCGTTGGGATTGGCGGTGATTACGGTTGGCAACTTCACGCTCGATAATCAACAGTAAATGCTGGTCGTCGTCGAGTAAGATCACGTCCCGGCAACCCGCTCTAATTCCTTCTACTACCGGTTTTGATCCTTCTTCTTCGGTAACAGCAATGACAGGAAGATCGAGATTGAGTTTACGAATTTCTTTGATTGCATTGACCAGAGGAAGGTTGGCAGTTTGGTCGTGACCGATAAGCAGATCCCACGATTGTTCTTGCAACAACTTAGACAATGCTTCTTGGGATTCAGCGTGTTGAGCTCGAACACTGACACCTGAGTTTCTTAACATGCTGGCAAGACGCTCAACTTCAGATCGAGAATCGTTCAGTATTAACAGTTTTATGGTATCGCTTCGGCTCATATAAATCTTGTAGCGCAGTTTGAGTAAATGTAAACCCAGAGTCAGATTCGTGGGTTTAATTTTAAGTCGTGTTTTACGACGGTATTAAGCAGACCAAAAAAGAGAGTGTGCTTACATATGCGTTGACCTGCGATGGCAGAATCCTAACGGCCGTTTTGCTAAGACAACTGCTCTTTGAGTTTTGCTTTAAGCTGTATCGGTAAAGTCTTAATCCTAATAGATTTATTGATTCAAACCTAATAAATGCGTAGCAAGATTTAACAAAACTTGTCATTTTTGTGCTTATTTGACGAGGTTTGATCAACTACTGAGACAAGCTATCCTTGAGCGATCTCGAAAAGGTGTCATTGCACAATAAGTTATGACGAAAATTAAGTATAAAGGGTGGTGTTTTTACAACTTTTTCCATTTGAAAGTTTATTTTAGGCAAAAGTGTAGAGACCGTGAACTGCTTTTAAAGGAAATCTCTCATAAAACCCTACATTCGGTGTTTATTTGAGAGATTTGTCTGAAGATTCAACAGAATTTGTCGCTATTTAAGTTCTCGAAAGAAGAATTGACTAAAGGCGCCAGTGGCCATAACCATTTGACCGAGCTGTACTTTGCGTTGCTGGCCGCGTTTAGCCAAAGTTATTGGGTAGCGCTCACTGAATGGCAGATGCGGTATAACGAGACTTTCCGTGCCATCGGTCAGTGAGTTTCTAACCATTAACACGCGCATAAAGTCGGATTCGTTACCGTTGTCGGTGACGGTACAGGCTCCAAGAGCTTCTACTTTTTCGGCTAAGGTCTGTACACCAAACTGCACACCGCTTTTATCGCTACGTCTAACCCAGCGCACTGCACCTACGTGCCAATTCCGCTTGCCGGGCTCTCGGTACGCAATCAGTTCGCCCGCTTGTAGATTGGGCGGGATTGAATCATTACATCTGAGCTGAAAACCGTTATCGCCGGTATTGGTCATTTCCATAAGATAAAGATCGGGCGTCTCAAAGCGATTGCCCTTATCTTGATTATCGACCCAGCTGGTTGAATAGACATCGGCTTCGTCGTTCGATCCATAGATAAACGAATCAAAACTGGCGCCGTTTAACAGCAGGCTATGAATACGAGAAATGCCCAAGCAGACCTCAATATTCTTATCGCATTCTTCCCGCTGTTGCAGGCGTTGAATGCGCTGTCCCCAACAGTGGCTGAGGTGGTCTTTCAGGCTTGTGCGTAGAGTAAGGGTTCGGTTGCGCTGGGTCGAGAACTCGGCGTCATCGCTCTTATTCAGTAAGTTGATCAGGTTTGAAAAATCAATGGTCAAACCGTCGTCGCTGAGGTTTTGTGGGTCAAAGGTTGAGCTGTAATCCGGTTCTTGGTCTGAACAGCTCAGTACCGAAAATAACGATTTTTCACCGTCTTGGTGGACATGAATATCGATGAACTTAGACCATTCCAAAAGAATGTTGTAGACCTGATTAATTTCAACCGGGCGTAACTGGAATGGATTTGCGCAGGCCAGCGCCAAGGTGGCGCCGTAAGCGTGAGCGACTGTGCCGGAAGCCTTGTGATTTATGGGATCAACAACATTGATATCTTTAACTTGCGCGTTCATGGCTATGCGAAACAGGGCATTGGTCATGGCCCAAAGCTCTGATGGCACCGGCGTGTAGAACTGATAGTTACTTTTCATCAATGCGCACAGGCCCGTCATGGCGCGATGCAGATAGCTCGCTAGTACTGCGGGGTTGGGCTTCTTTTCAAGACTTAAATCAATGGCGCAGCGGCAATAGGCTATGACCATGTATTTTTGTAGTGCCTGAGCAATAACCACGGCTTTCTTTTGAGTCTCCGACAGATTAAGCGGAGACTGCGCCAGTGGCGTTAAAATGGTTTCGTTGCAGTTAACAATAGGTTGACGCACATATTCCAATAGCTCCGCGCGGGTTGCTGGGGTCATCTGGACTTTGGCAAACTCTGGCAAGGCTTTGTACAACAAGGCACTGGTGTTCGCAGCATTCGTGACCGGCAGCTCATCAATCCAAATTTTCACGCGAGCAGGCTTAGCGGATGCGCAAAAGCTAAACTTGGTTTCGTTTGCTTCGGGCAGCTGAAGGGCTTTAACGTAGTTGCAGGTAGTCAGTTTGGATGACGCGCGACCAAAAAGCATAAATCACTCAATAAGAATCAGTCGTAATTAGTAGTTATCACTCTCAGATGCAAAATACGTAGTGACTAACGTTGTTATAGCCAACGCTGCTTTATGGGATTGCATCTCTTGTGTGAGTTTCTTCGATCTCTATAGTTATTTTAGTCTCTAGTTGCTTGCTTTCGCTGGTTGGATTTACCAAACCGATCGACGTTATTTTCTTTATTTTATCAATTAGATGTTGGATTTCACGAAATCGTTATACATAGAGCTCAAGTTAACCAAACTCCAACTAACTCAGAGTCGCCAACCACTAAAGCACAAGGGTGTGTCGCCAATTTCAATAACGTTAAGTTATTGAAATTGCAAAGAAATTGGAAACTCCCCGTCAATTTCTGTTCTCTGACTAAATCATTATGCAGTTAATCAAAGGTGCTTTAGGTTCTTCAATATTTTTAATTTAGGTAAAACCTACTTAAGTCTTACCTAAACAAAGATGCCACAATGCTTTTGATATTTCTATTACACTCACTAGCAGGGTGGCCATATTCCACAAGGCTAGAACGTGTTTGGGTTTTGCGGAATTGATTAAAATTCAGCAAATAGTGTGTTGGGCTTGTTTTAGTCTTATCAAAGTATCCAAGTTTTGGATTTTTCTTGAGCAATCTCTCTAACCAAGCGCGGTACTAGATATCCTGGTAATTTCGACTGCATCTGCTTATGCAGATTTGTAGCCAATTTCTGTGATACGTAAAAATGAGCAGCGCCGCTCACCTGATCTAATAGGTGCAGGTAATAAGGTAATACTCCCGCCGTAAATAAGCGCTCACTTAAGTTTATTAGTGCGTCGGCAGAGTCATTGACTCCTTTTAATAGAACGCTTTGATTTAACAAGGTCACACCCTGTTGTCGCAGTTGTTGCATAGCAAAATCAAAGTGCTCATCAAGCTCCTGTGCGTGATTAACGTGAACCACTACCACAATTTTGTGTTTACTCCTGGCGAGTATATTGACGAATTCCTTGTCGATTCTTGCCGGAATTACAGCCGGAACGCGTGTGTGAATCCTTACTTTATCTATGTGTTCAACTTTTTCTAAAGCGTCAAAAAAGCGCTGAAACTGACCATTACCGACACTTAACGGATCACCTCCACTTAGGATGATCTCTTTAATCGAAGTATCACTTGCGAGATATTCGCTAATCTGTCGAAGTTTCTGCTGGTTGAGCCGATTACTTTCGTAATCAAAATGTCGGCGAAAACAGTAGCGGCAATTAGTGACGCATTGGCTGGCAAAGGTTAGTAGCACTCTGCCGTGATATTTGTGGATCAATCCCGGAGTTTGGGTTGCGGCGGTCTCTTCCAAAGGATCGGCAACATAACCGGCAACGTCTAAAAGCTCAGGACCACTGGCCAACAATTGCTTTAAAATAGGGTCGTTTGCATCGCCCGGTTTGATTTTTCGCACCAAAGGCCAAGGTGCCCGCACCGGAAATAATTTCTCGGCCTGGGCCGCTTGTTCTAAAAGTGCTGTGTCGCAGCCGAGTCCAACAGCCTCTAAGAGCTGCTGGCCGCTGGTAATTAGATGATTGAATTCACTTTGCCAGTCTTCGGTCTGCCCAGAAAGGTCGAGCTGAGGTATTATGTGCACTTTTTGTAAACCAAACGCAGTTCCAGTTTTAACGGGCCGGTGATTCTACTGACTTTCGTAGCAAAATGTTTGTAAATTAATGACTTTTTGTGAAAGTGGGTCACATTCTCGGGATACTGGCTGTGTCAGTTGATTATTAGTTCAGTCAGTTTGATTCGAGGATTTTATGGCAAGCTATTCCACCAATGAGTTTCGCGGCGGCATGAAGGTAATGCTAGACGGAGACCCATGTTCCATTCTAGAAAACGAATTTGTTAAACCCGGTAAAGGCCAAGCATTCAACCGCGTTAAATTACGTAACTTGGCAACTGGCCGTGTTCTAGAAAAAACCTTCAAGTCTGGAGACTCATTGGATTCGGCAGATGTTGTCGATCAAGAGATGGAATACCTATACTCCGATGGTGAGTTTTGGCATTTCATGAACCCTGCCAGCTTCGAGCAGCACGCCGCTGACGAGAAAACCGTAGGTGATTCTATTAAATGGTTAAAAGAGCAAGACCTTTGTACCGTAACCTTGTACAACGGTTCACCTCTTGCGGTTACCCCGCCTAACCACGTAGAGCTAGAAATTGTTGAAACCGATCCAGGTATCAAAGGCGATACCGCCACCGGTGGTACTAAGCCTGCGACTCTTGTTACCGGTGCGGTAATCAAGGTACCTTTATTTATGTCGATTGGTGAAATCGTGCGTGTTGATACGCGTACTGGGGAATACCTAGGTCGTGCTACTGGCGCTAAATAAGCATCCGGTGCATTCGTTCAATGAATATTGAACGACATTTCCTTGAAAAAGCAGAATAAATCAGCTGATTTCAATGATCAAAAAAACCAAGCTTATGCTTGGTTTTTTTGTTTTTACAGAACATATCTTTTTGAAAAATGAGTACAAAAATGTCCGACTGGCGACCAAGCGCATCCATTGCCTCTTTGCGTGAGCGTGCAGAATTTCTTGCGCAGTTACGACGGTTTTTTGCTGATAAAAACGTATTGGAAGTTGATGTACCGGTATTGTCATCGACGACCGTCAGCGATCCCAATATCGAATCGGTGCAGGTGATTTGTAACGACGGCAACGCCTATTTACAAACGTCGCCCGAATACTTTATGAAGCGATTATTAGCCGCTGGTAGCGGTGATATTTATTATCTGGGAAAAGTGTTTAGAGATAACGAACGTGGACGCAAACACAGCCCAGAATTCACCATGCTGGAGTGGTATCGAGAGGGATTTACCGATCAGGATTTAATGGAAGAAGTGAGCGAACTGGTTCTTTCGCAGGTAAAAAATGTGCCTCTGCGTAAAGTCAGTTATCGAGATATATTTTTAGAAACGCTCGCTATTAATCCGCACACGGCAACCGCAAAACAAATAGAACACCTCGCCCGACAACATATCGATTGTTCTTTCGAAAGCGATCATAAAGACCTATGGCTGGACATATTATTTACGCACCTAATTGAGCCTAATTTGCGCCATTGGGTATTTATTTACGACTACCCAGAATCGCAAGGCGCCTTGGCAAAAAAAGCCCACAATGAACACGGCGAGAAGGTCGCAAAACGGTTTGAGCTCTATTGCGATGGCATTGAAATGGGTAACGGCTATTGGGAATTAACCGATGCTAAAGAACAACGCGAACGCTTTGAAGCCGATTTAATTCAGCGCCAAAACATAGGTGCGCGCGCGTTAAATTACGATGAACGTATTCTCGCGGCCCTTGAACATGGCTTACCGGAATGTTCGGGCATTGCCATGGGTGTTGATCGCATGTTGATGTTAAAACTGGGCGTTAGCAATATTGCTGAGGTTTTGCCGTTTAAACTTGACGGTGCCTAATTTTAATCTTGAGCTTCCGGCAATTTTAGGCTCATAAATACCGCCAGAATTGCCGAAGCGGCAAATAAACCCAATACCAAACTTATCGATAATTGCGCGATGGCCGCGCTAATTAATCCCCAAACCAGCAGTAAAACTCCGATTGCAGTATTGCTAACGGCAACGTAATCGGTTCGGCGATTGCCACCGGCGAGATCAATAACATAGGTTTTGCGACCTAAACGCACGCCTTCGTGAGTGATGGCTAATAAAAAGTACAAAACTAACATGATGTAAAAACTGGGTGTTTCGGCCATTAGAGAAACCACACAAGCACCAGTGCAAAATAACGCCGTAAGCCCGGCGGTGGTGAGCATGACTTTTCGGCTGGAGCGATCGGCAAACTTACCCCAAACCACGGCGCTTAATAAGCTCGCCAAACCGCCCACCAAAATAAATAAACCCAAAGCCGATTGACTGGCTTCGGCCATGCTGCTGTGTGCCAAGGTAATAAAAAACGGTGCACTTAAACCCGAGCTCATCATTAATGCGCGCGTAATAACAAAGCGCCTGAAATTTTTGTCGGTTTTTAATAAGCTCGCGCTTTTCATTGCCGAACTAAAGGCATTAGCGCCGCCATCGGTTTCGCCTTCTTGCTCGTCGATTGTGCCGTAAAAAATACCGGCAAGAAGATAAAGAACTGCAGCTATAAACAATAAAATCGCGTAGTTATTTAATTGCTGCGTCCAGTTTAAATAGAGCGCAATACCCAAAATAAGCGTAATAAATCCGGCACTGCTAGAACTGTAACCAGACACCAATCCGCGACGGGTTTTGGGAATGGTTTTACCCAGAACATCTTTAGACGCTACCGAGCAGATGCCGCGCGCGAGGCTAATAACAACCAGTAAACTGACGATGGCAAGACCGGCACTAAATCCGTCCAGAGAAAACGCCACCCAAGCCAAACACAAGGCGCCAATCCCTTGCGCAGCGGCACCGAAAGCGAAAAACCATTTTCGTTTTGCAAAGTTGCGAATATAGCCTGCAAATATTAATTGAGGTAATAAAGAGCCCGATTCACGAATGGGAACCAACAAACCACTGAAAAACGCAGGCACCCCAGCACTCGCCATAAGCCAAGGTAAGATAAGCTTAGCGCTAGAGAGCGTATCGGCGATAGAATTAAGAAACTGAGCGATCAATATTCTGAAAAAATTACCCGGAACCACCCTACAGGCCGACTCGGGAATATCTTTGCAAACTCTCGCGTCTTCTTCATCGGCCAGGCGTTGATACAAACTTTCTAGAGATTTTGTGTTTGATGGTTTCATGTAAATATTTTCATCTGATTAAGGTACTAGTTAGCGTAACGTTAAGAACTTCCGATTAAAACATGGACGAGATCATCAGGGCTTCTTTAAAAAGAGCTTCTTTAAAAATAGTATTGCCGGTTGAGGCTAGTTAATTAAAGCGGTTTAACCCCAGGCAACAAAAACATAAAAAAGAGACGTATTCAATGTTGATAAATTATAACCCGAAAAAGACAAAACTTTTGCTTATCACTTTTATAATAACCATTTCTGTATTTTTACAAGGGTGTGTGAGTTGGTTGGTGCCCAAAGTTGAACAAAATGTTACGCAGCTCAAACCCGGAGCCTACGAGCTGGACCCAGACCACGCCACACTACTGTTTAAAGTTAAGCATTTGGGCTTATCGGATTTTGTTGGTAGCTTTGATAGGTTTTCTGTTGCTCTGGATTTTGATCCGAATAATATTGAATCTACGCAGCTGCACGCATTAATTGATATAACATCTCTTGATGTCAACAACACCAATTTTGAAGAACAACTTGCCGGTAAGGGTTGGTTAAATTCGAACGAATACCCACAAGCGGAATTTACCAGTAAAAGTATCCAGAAAATTACTAGCTCCGAAGCATCCAGCCAAAAATATCAATTTAACGGCCAATTAAATTGGCGAGGTTACACCAATCCGGTTCAATTCATCGTTACCTTCAATGGCGGTGCAAATAATTGGCTCACCGGAAAATACACAATCGGCGTAAGTGCCGTTGGTCAGTTTAATCGCTCCGATTTTGGTATGGATAAATACAAAGATTTTGTAAGTGACCAAGTGAATATAGAAGTTTATGCGGAATTTCAAAAAGGTTAGGTTTAATATTATTTGTTGGTCGTATAAAAATTGTTCTGAGGTCGTGTAATTAGGGACAATTTGTAATGATGGCTTTAGTCTCTGAGAAAAATTGAAGAGTATTTAGTCCGAGATAATTGTTGAGTAGGCTGCACCAATACCATGGTAATTAATGGAGTTATGGTTACAGAGTAACATTGGTGATTAAATACACGTCAATTATATTCGATATTAACTGGATGCTTTTGGGGTATGTTATGAAGTTTTGAATTTGATGTTTTTAAAAATGTTTTAGGGAAAAGCGGGGCATTTTTTTGATTTTAACAGGTATTTTATTTTAATAATATTTTAGAAGAAGATTTGACTAATGAAACTAGATGTAAATAATTTATTCATTAAATGGGATTTCGAGAAAAAGTTCCTAATGAAGACTCGGATTGGCAAATTGAACTCGACATTACTTGCTGTTTTTTTAGCTTCAGGAGGAAATACATCTTTAGCCTCTGAAATCTATGAACCTGAAGGTAAAGAGCAATTTGTAATATATAGTGATAGAGAGTTTACAAAGGAATATGGTTTTGACGGATTTTGTACCAAAGCATCTATTAAGAAATGTTCTAAAAAATTACCCTATGAACAGTATTCAGAAGCTAAAGGCTATTTTTCGTCGCAAAGTCCAACCACCATAGATAAATTCGGGAATAAATTTCATTTGGTTGTATTAGAAAACGGCCAAAACTACTATTTTCTAGAGAGCGCAAGTAAAAGAGATAAATACTCCTTATCAAGTATTATCCCCATGGAACGTTACGTTGATATAAAAGCATTTAAACCTGAGCCACTTGTTAAAGGCTCTAAAATAATGCTGATAGCTGTGGAGATTCAATCAGGGTATGAAGTCTATGTCCTCAGCGATGGTAATAGGTTAGTGCAAGAGCATTTGAATAAGATTAGACATACGTATGAATTGTTTGGTGAGAACACTGAGTTGGCAGATCTTCTTGTTAAAACAAGTATACGAGAAAGAAAATCCGGCACATATAGCATAGAAGCAGATGAATCATTGTTTTTTAAGACCAGCGAAGATGGAATTTCAGCTGAAAAGTACAGGCCTTCTTATGGGGGTATTGATCTCTCTTTGAGTGTGTTAGGTAATAACTATGTACCAAGATTAAAAGTGGGGTATGGTGGGGACAATGATTTACTGGTTAAATCTTTTGAAATTATAGCTGGGGATCAATCTTGGCATTCACCTGACCTTCTATTTTTAAGGAGTAAACCCAAGCGTGGTCTAATCTGGGACGAAACATTGATAAACTATCAAGATTATTATCTTAAAATCAATCCACTGATTACGCAATTTGATAAAGTGATCATACGATTTCATGGCGAAGATGGGTACAAAGATTATGATGTACCTCAAGTTCAATTAGAAGCTTATAAACATATGCTTAGTATTTTGGATGAGTTGCCTCCATCGGTGAATATAAAAGACGCTTTGTTAGAAAAACTAAAAAAATAAGCATTATATAATGCCGTTACTTTATTTAAAGGTCTGAAGTAGCTAAGAACTAGTATTTTGTAGTTTTATACCAGCATTTTAGCTGTTTTAGTAGCGTTTGGTGATCTCCTCCATTGAGGCGCCATTCGCTCTCTTTAAGAAATCAATAAAAATCATCTTGTTTAATTCCATTAAACTTTCGTAAACGGCGTCTAGCCTGATTCCAAAAAATTCTCGATTTCATTAATGTGATTTGTATTATCAGCAAATAATTTCGAATGATTAATCCGCTGATGATGAAAATCACTCACATCCAAAGCGTTGTAAGATTTAAATGTATCGGTGTAGATAAAGCTATCAGGTGCAACTTTCTCATTGATAATAGGCAACAGTGTTTCAGTTTTGGCATTGGGGATAATAACGGAAAAAACCTTTCGCCCTATTTTTAATAGGCTAAAAACTGTTATTTTACCTTTTACGCCTCGACCTCTATTGCCTTTACGTACTCCTCCAAAATGGCTTCCATCGATTTCGACTTTACCGGATAAATCGTATCTCGGCAATTTATTGGCTATCAGCTGTCTCAATCGCATAAAAACGCGAATGGCTGTATTGGGTTGTATTCCAAGTATTTCAGCCGCCGACCCACGACAAAATATTCAATAAGTCTACTTTATTGCCTAGGCGTTAACCGGATTTTTCTTATGTACATGAGCTAAGAGTAGCCTTTATGGCTACTCTTAGCTACTTCAGCCCCTTATTTTGAAAGTACTGTTGTTGCCAGATGCGTCGCTAATACTGACTGCTGAGTAACATGTTGGTGATATGTTCTGATAAAAATCAAATTCTTTTCAATTATCTTTAAGACTCTTCATTTTTGGTACAAAGCTTTCTGAGGGCTCTTGATTATTAGCATTAGCCCTTAGGAGCAGGTTGTGAGCGAAGTGTGTGAAGAGAAGTATTTTCTGAGTTATTCCGGTGTTCGACTGCCATTAAAGTTGGTTTCACCCATTGAAAGTGAAAGTATCGAGAATCGAAATACCTATTTTGTGGCAAGCTTTAATGATTCCGGTCTTTTGCTGCAGGTGGTTAAAAAGGTCTACGGTGAGGTTGAGTTACGGCACGAATATTCCTACGACGACCAAGGTCAGTTACTAGAGGCGAAAATTACCAACCTTGATGGCGAGGTTCAGGTAGTGAAGCCTCGCGTTTAATGTAGGTTGTTTTATGTTAAAAACTTTTCTGGATTGGTCGGCATACAAAGACGCGGGAATGGGCGATGCCTACGCGGATATTCCTAAAAACGGCGGCGATTATGCTAAGGCTGTTGCAGTATGTATTAATAGCCGACAATGTGAGGAACACGACAAACAGGTAATGTGCCCGAGCTTTCGTGTTACCGGTAATAAAAATTTATCAACCGGTGGGCGGGTACAGCTTTTAAAGCACGCATTGAATAATTTAGATGAAAATAACGCTCAATTTTTAGAGATTGACTTACAAAACGCTTTAGAGCTTTGTGTAAGTTGTAAAGGTTGTAAGCGCGAATGCGAAAATAACGTCGATATGGCGTTGATTAAATCGGAATTTTTAGCACAAAGAAATCAACTTAAAAAAATGTCTTTTCGCTCTAAAGTATTCGCGAAAATTCCTGATTTAATGAGTTCTTCTCGCTGGTTAAATTCGGCCGTTCGGCTTCGTAATTCATCGAAATTCATTGCTCTCTGGGCTGAGAAGCTAGTGGGTATTTCTCACAAAATAAATTTACCCGAACCAGTTTCAAGCAGTGATTCACCTTTAGAAATTTTATTGTCCAGTTATTCAATAAAAACTGTCGAGCCAGTTGTGACTGAAGTCTGTTTATTTGTTGATACTTTTTGTAAAAACTTTGAACCTAATATTGTTTTAGACGCTGTAACTGTTTTATCGCAGGCGGGCTATAAAGTCAGTTTGGTCAATGCTGCAAAACATGAGAATTTATGTTGCGGTAGAACTTACCTAGCGCAAGGCATGATTAACGAGGCTCAAACAAAGGCTCTTGCATTGGTTGATACTTTGTACGAAAAAGTGAATGCGGGTATCTCTGTTATTGGGTTAGAAGCATCTTGCGTATTAGGTTTACGTGACGATGCCTTGGCGTTATTTTCTGATGCTGATATTAAACAAAAAATAAAAACCGTAGCCGAAAAAACCTTTTTATTAGAAGAATTTATTTTTCGCGAAATTAAAGCCAAACGCTTTCGTTTGCAAGGTAATAATTTGGCCGGTGACTATTTTGTTCACGGGCATTGTCATCAAAAAGCTACGGGCGCCATGAAATCTGTGCGCCGCGTGTTAAAGCTTTTAGATCAGCAAACATTTACGAATATTGATTCCAGTTGCTGCGGAATGGCAGGTACTTTTGGTTTGGAATCGGAACATCAAGAACTGAGCGAAAAAATGGCGCGGCAAAGTTTAATTCCCGCCTTAGATACAAATCCAGAGCAATGGGTGGTTGCTAATGGATTCTCGTGTCGACAACAAATCAAAAATTATTCGCGCAATAAACCTGTGCATTTGGCCGAAGTATTACGGCGACATTTTTGTTCGTAAATTTTTAGGATTAAAGATTTTTTGGTTGATGCTAATTTTTAAATAGCACATTAACGTTACAGAGGTGTTTGTAAACAGCTGAAACTGGTTGGAAGTAGGGTTTAGAAAAACCTACTTTTTAAACGACTTTGATAAATGGTGGATGAGTTATACACAGTGCAAAAGCCAAATTTCAGCAAATTGATTGGTATAAATTCGAAAAGTTCTCCTTTTGGAGAGATGCTTAACACTTTAGTTTCTGATTTATTTTCCCAATTATTTGGATTGGTAGATTTTTGGTGTGATTTAAGTCTATTTTTATAATGCTCATCGCTATAAAGACAATTAGAATCAAAATTTGGTATTCACCTTATATAAAACCAACGCTATTCTACCGCCAGTAAAAATGTAAGAGAAATATTTATGAGTAGTGGCGTACTTTTCACTATTGATGAAAAATATAAAATTAAATTTGAAAAAATAGATGATTTTGACCAAGCTTTATTGGCCGAAAATCAGTACTTCATGAGTGAACAAGAAATCAGTGATAACCCAGATGGGTATCTTACTGATGGTGAGCATATTGTTATCGCGAAAATGAGACGAAAGCGGGTTCTGGCAGACCTTGCAAAAATAGGTTTTACACCAGGTTGTCCTAAACCACAACATGCTTTTTCAATCGTCAATGGTCAGCCAAACGTGAGGAATACACCGGAAACTTACTATTATGAAATCGAGCATACCTTCGAAGATATGGGATGGGAATATACCGGTAATCCCCACGCTGATGAGGATTACGGAGAAGATTCATGAGCTGGGAAATTATACAAACCGAAGAATATGCTAGTTGGTTTTTAGAGCAAGATGAATTCACTCAATTAAAAGTCCGTCAAGCGGTTGAAGAGTTAAAATTAAAAGGCCCAATGTTGGGTAGGCCTCAAGCGGATACCTTACATGGTTCAAAAAAGTATTTTTAGTCTCGCATTTTTTTATTTATAAAGCGCTGTTAATAATTGCTGATTTCCATCTGGATTTTACCGAAACTAAACAGCCATATCCTTTGAGCTCAATGTTTTTAAGTTTTTTGTTGCTGGTTTTTAGAAGCTTCTTAAGCCATCCTTTAGTAACAATACTACCACCTTTTGATAGATCTGTTAGAAGCTCTTTTATATTGGCGTTGCATTTGGAATCCGTAGATAACATTTCTTCTACTATATCCACAGTTCTTTCATTGAAGTTATTCTTATAGATTTTTATGGTTGTGTCTTCTCCAATTATGGCAACAATGAGTTTGTAAAGATCTTCTTTCTCTGATTTATTTAACATATTAAAAACCTTTTAATAGTTCTTTATAGTCGTTTTTGTTAAAACCTGATCCAGATAACATCAAAATATGATCGGTTTCGTCTTTATTAACCAAGAAGGATATGTAGGACTCTTCTCCACAAGCTGTGTAAATAACATAGTCGCTTGTTTCAGTTTTATTTATTTCAGGATTTTTAAGTGTTCTTTTGGTTTCTTCCCATGAGTTTGAGAAAAGACTTGCATAAGGTTCCGTTAATTCTTCTGTAGATTTTAATCCCAATAAATATTCAGGGTATTCAGAAAGATTAAAGCTAGGCGGTAATTTTTCGACATATTGGTCTATTATTAAGCCAGATAAAACGCTGCCATTTGCAAACCTCACTGACACAGAGTCGGATTGAAAAAATATCGCACTATCTAATTTCTGGGTTGGAATATTAATCTTGAAATATGGGCTGTATGAAATGGCGGTGTTTGACTCTTTAATATGTGAATTATTGGCACAGCCGCTCGCAGCAAGAATAAAAATAACAAACGTTAAATATTTCATTGGTTTTCTCGTTAAAAAAGAAAATATTAGCACAACCTATTCTATTCAAGTCAGTTATGTAGGCTGGAATTACTTCACATAATTTAAACTCAGTGTCGTCAATTTACTTTTGGTTTGAAATTTCTAATATAACGCGGTTTCAGATAATAAGTGCAATTGGTAGTTGAGAGGCCAGCTGGTAGAGTCAGCACCTCTCCCGACCAAG
>NZ_BAAGIE010000047.1:0-17447 GCF_054658275.1 Sessilibacter sp. MAH3
TTGTTTCATGATCAAACCGTTTTATTTGCAGACGAGATATTATGGCAGATCTCGGAGGTTAATCAGAGGTTCCTATAGAAATATTGAGCTACTCTCGAAGCAGAACGCAAATTATCGAAATATACAGTTACTCAGTAAATCCAATTAAGTTCGATGTATTAATCGACTAAAATCTAGACCGCGTTATAGATGGTATTTAACTTTGTATACGCAGTCTTTAACGTCATTAGTCTATTGCTCTCTGGGTTAACAAATACACAATAGATATCGCTAATAACGTTCGTTACTTAAGCGCCGTATTTAAATTGTATTCTGTTTTTGAATATCGATTATTTGCGCAATATTTATGATACCTATTGCCGTATGTATCTAAATAACTTCCTAAATCTACCGTGTAAACTATTCAAAATATTCCAAAAAATTTTCATTTCAATAATGAATATCCCATCTACTTCGAATAATTGTACTTTGTTTGAACGATTTTCGTTAAAAATTTAATTTTGTACGTTGGTTAGTTATATTTCTCGCGATTTTCTATTTCTAATTAGCCTTGGCAACCTATTTGCAAAGTAACGTTTTAAACACGAAAACGGCAAATTTTCGACTATTCTTTTGTTATTGTAAGTCAACGTTACAGCGTTTATTTAACGGAGCTCAGTATGAATCTGGTTGGCACTTTAGAAATTAACTATGAACAATTAAAACAACATATCTTAGAAGAGTTAAACAGTGCCTTAAATTTGGCGAGATTATTAGACGCTGAAAATCAATTGTTGACCGATAGAGATCAAAAAATTATAGAAGAGCTCAACACCGTTGTAGAGCAAAAACAAATATTCATCAATCAACTCGAAAACAACGCCAAAATACGCGACCAATGGATTCTAGAAAATAGAGATAAAATACCGTCTCAATCTGCACATCATGATCAGACACTAAGCCGAGCCAAAAGTGAGAAAATCTGGGATAGTATTTTGGCAGAACACGCCGATTTAACTCGCCTCTGGCAGAAGGTGGAGCAACATATCCTTGTCTGTAGACGACTTAATTTAATTAATGGACGATTAATTGGTTATAGAAAACAGCGTGCTCGTCGCGTTGAAGAAATGTTGTTTGGAAAATCATCGACCCCTACCGCCTACACCGCCCAGGGAAAATCAGTTCACAACCACACATCGCAAAACCTAATAAGAGCGTAAATCAGTATTTATTAATAGAAGTACTTGAGGTTATAATCCAGCGAACGTCTCCCCATAGTTCAACAGGACAGAACGAGGGCCTCCTAAGCCCTAGATCCAGGTTCGAGCCCTGGTGGGGAGGCCAGTTTACCCTACATTTGAATTATTTCGCGCCAATGAACCTCCTACTCCTTCACCCCGCTGATTACATCTCTGAAGATTGCGTTGAAATTTACGATTATCGCTTTCAGCATTTAATGACTATTCACAAGGTGACTAAAAATCAGACGATAAAAGTAGGTTTAATTAATCAAAAAGTGGGCACTGGTGAAGTTTGTGAGATTTATAACGACAAAATTCGGTTAAAAATTACCTTAATAGAAAATAGTCCCAACGAAACACCTTTGAATTTAGTGTTGGCGCTCCCTAGGCCCAAAATGCTCAACCGAATTTTACAAACCGTTGCGACTGTAGGTATAAAAAATTTAGTATTGGTCAACTCCTACAAAGTAGAAAAAAGCTATTGGCAAAGCCCACACTTATCGGATGAAAATATTCAGCAACAGTTGGTTTTAGGGCTAGAGCAAGGTAAAGATACTATCTTGCCAAAAGTTTATCTTAAAAAAAGATTTAAACCTTTTATAGAAGATGAATTTAATGCGATGAACGAAGGTAGACAAACCTTTGTTGCACACCCAAATACACAAAAAGCTTGTCCACAGAACGTAACAGAACCAATTACTCTTGTTGTTGGCCCCGAGGGCGGATTTATTGATTACGAGATACAACTACTTAACAAAATGGGTTGTCAATCTATTAATTTGGGCACCCGCATTTTAAAAGTAGAACAAGCCATTCCTGCATTGGTGTATCGAATATTTAGTAACTCCACGTTGGGAATTTAATAAAAACAGTGTATTCGTGGCAAACAATAAAAAGCCGTGAATAATCTGATAAATGAGTAATTTTTATGTCATTTAAAATGGCATCTTGTATTTTCATTTCAATTATTATTAGTATTTCAGCAATTGCTTACGGCCAAACTTTAGAACAATCTAATACCCAAAACCCATCTATTAGCAACCACCATAGTTCACCAGAAGAACTATTATTGGTGTATCAAACGCTTCCAATTTTACTTCAAGAATTCTCTATAACCACCAACTTTCAAGGTTTAAATAATAGCGACATTACGCGGTTTATCTTCGACACCAAAAACGTTGCAGACTCAGTAAGCATTCATAATTCTTCCGATTTATTTTATCGATTTGGCTTAGAACAAGCAAAAGACAACAAGAACACTCTGTTAACCTTAATGCAGCGTTACAAAAATAAATACAGCATAAACTCTCAAAGCCTTGAAGAACTTAACCACTTTTTGCCAAATTACGCATCTCTTGCTGCTATTGAGTTAGAAAACTTAAATCAACAAAGAACGGTTTTTTACGGATCTATCAGCACCCTACTTCAGCTCCAGTCCGAAAATGATACTGAATTTAAAGACGAAAAAACGTTTAATAATATAAATGTGCTAAACGCTGCATATTACAAAAGCATTCAACTATTACTACAGCATTTAAAAAGCAATGCTATTAAAAATCCAACCACTCACACTGCCGAACTCTATTCTTCATTAGAGCAGATGGAAATTATCAATCAAAAGCTGTTATTAAATTCAATTTTAAGTGAAGCTTTTTTGTTAAGAAAACTCACCGTTTTTGATCAATTCCGAATCCATCAAATTCAGGAACATATTACGCATCTAAAAAATGGTATTGCTCAACTAAATACTATCGATGATTCTTTGTCGCTCAAATCGGTAAATCGACTAGATCAAGACTCGCTAGCATCCTATACAGAAGTCACTCGGTTATACGATGCAGTTATGAGTCAAATATTATCAAAAGAGCCTGTCTCATATGGCTCTAACTACCCTTCATTCACAGAGTGGATTGTTATTACTCAGAATATAATTCAGACGGAAACGCAACTGTTGTCGCTGTCACCAGAAAATTACTGGATACCAGAAGTAGATGTAAAAACAACAAGTAATGATTTAGACACTTCAATTACTTCAGAAAAATCCACACCTTTAGACGCGCAACCCACCGACATCAACACTGCAACGACACTAATTGATGTTAACGAACGCCAGTCAAATATTAATAACCACTCAGTATTGGTTGAAAATATTTCAACAGACGTTTCTAACAATGCTCCATCAAGAATTTGGTTCATTATTCTTGCGGTAACATCTTTTGTTTTTGTAAGCTTATTCGCTTTTATTTTTATAAAATTAATTAAAACACGTTCAAAAATAGATACTATCGACAAGTACATAAAAGACCTGTTTACCAACCTTACCTCGTCTGATAATTATAATACTTTGCGTAAACCCTTAAATTACGCTGACGTCTTTGAATCTATTAACAACACCTTGGCGTTAAATAATGAGAAAACCCATCAACAATTTAACGAATTTCGTCAAAATCTATCATCAACTGACAACAAAATAACAGATCTTGAACCGATACTAGACTCGGCGATTAAACAACTTAATTCCACTGAAGTTTTGTTAAAAGGTCTTAAAGAACAAACTCATAAAAATCCATTCGAGCTCCTAGAGCAATTGCCCGATCAGTTATTAACGATGGCAAATACAACAAAAGAACAAATATTTACCTCTTTGAGGTCATTGCAAGAAAAGTTACACGACTCTGACGACACGAAAAATACAGACCATCAATCCATGTTCGAAGGTATTTACGAATTAACCGAACAAATTAATTTAGTTGCCTTAAACGCCGCAATTGAAGCTGCCAGGGCTGGTGATGAAGGTCGTGGTTTTGCGGTAGTCGCTGACGAGGTCAGATCTTTAGCCAATAAAAGCCGAGAAACTGTTGAAGAAATCGACGCAACACTTGAGAACTTAATTAATCAAAGATCAACAGAAACCCATGGAGTTGCAGAAATCTATGTCAATGACGTAACAAAAAACATTGAGCTAATTGCCAATGAATTCACCGAAAATTTAGCTCACAAACTGAATGTGTATTTGGAATCCATTCTCAACGCTGATCATGCTGTTATAAATAGCACCGACTTCTCTTCCGTCGAGGCGACCATAAACCGTTGTAATTCAATGCTCAATTTAATTAACAATGAACTAAAGAGCATTAAGCACGATTTAGTTCATTATTTAACTGTTTTAGAAAACAACTAATCTCTATCAACACAACTTAATTTGCATAATTTATACGTAAAAAAACCCGGATATACCGGGTTTTAAAGACAACGGTTAAAATCAAAAAAGCTCTAAAGCAGAGAAATTAAATAACACCTCTGCGTTCTTGATCCAATTCTATGGAATCAAACAAGGCTTGGAAATTACCCTCGCCAAAGCCTTTATTTCCTTTGCGTTCAATAAACTCAAAGAATATTGGTCCAATGCTGTTTTTGGTGAAAATTTGCAGTAACAAACCACCGCCTTGTGATTCACCACCATCAATTAATATTTTTTCTTTATGCAATGCGGCAACGTCTTCACCGTGACCTGGTAAACGTTCATCGATTTGTTCGTAATATGTATCTAATGTATCTTGAAATGGAATTCCATTAGATTTAAGTGTTGTAACGGTGTCGAAAATATCATCCGTTAATAGTGCTATATGTTGAATGCCTTCACCATTGTACTCGTCTAAATATTCTGCAATTTGCGACTTGTCGTCCTTTGATTCATTCAGAGGAATAACCACTCGACCATTGGGACTGGAAACCACTTCGCTGATAAGACCGGTCTTTTTACCGTTAATATCGAATTTACGGATTCGACTAAAACCAAAAATGGTCTCGTAAAAATGGATCATTCTAGCCACGCCACCAATGTGTAAATTGTGTGTTAGATGATCAACGCGGCTTAAACTGCAATTTGAAAATTGATCTCGACTTTTTACATATCCGTATTGAGCAAATAATTTTGCTTCATGTTCATCATCAACAAGGTAAATAAGCGCAGCGCCCACACCTTTGATGGCAGGAATGCCCAAGTCTGCGTTTTCGACCGGTTCTGCACCTAACGAAACCGCTAGCTCAAACGCTTGCTGAGAATTTGCAACTTTAAATCCCATTGCGCTTGCGCCACGCACATGTTTTGCGCGAAAGACTGCTGCGCTACCGCCGCTTGTAGGATTAGAAATGAAATTAATATCAGAAATGTTGTAAAAAGTTTGATCAGCGCTCTGATGAGCACTAAAACCCATTTGCTTAAACAGGTCATCGAGTAATTTTGGATTAGGGCCAGAAAATTCTATGAATGAAATATCTGTTACTTCAACGTACTTACTCTGCTGATTCATTAACTATAATCCTTTATAAATAACTCGATTGAATGTTTATTAAGATCAGTCATTAAAAGACTAGATAACTTATTTGAGCAAATTTTACTTGTTTGGTAGTTATTACGCCTGACCATACTCAGATTTGTAACGGCCGTAAAAACTGTCGGCTGTGTGTTCTGGTCATGCTTAAAAACCGTAATTTTGAATGCTTTTATAAACAAAATTGTGTTATTTGAGCTTATGTATATTCTTATAGAATAACTTGCTCATTCTGGTTTTAATATAGATCTAAGCTATGTCACAAATCATTGTAAAAAAATGTGATCTGTTTAACGCTTTATAAGGAATCCATTAAACACATTTTTGTATTCAATAGCGAGTGATTTTCAAACAAAAACCATTCAGACAAGTTAAGTATTGTTAAGGGCGATGAACTGAAGAGTCAGCACAGCAATCCATTAACCGAAGTCTCTACTCCGCGGGTAAAAAAGGGTCTAGGCGCCGAAAAACGCAGCAATTATTTTAAAAGCCTATTTGAAAACTGTCGATTTTATTGCTTGCCATTCATCTTTAAGTAAAGTGTACACAACAAGATCGTGATAACGACCGTTTAAAAACTCACCGTCTCTGTTGATTCCATCATTAACCATCATCAATTTGGTGGGAATTCTGCGACTTGCGACATTTTTAATCGCCGCAGAAATACACACCTTATTGACCTGTAAAGTCTCAAAGGCAAAATTCACCATGGTTTTGGTGCATTCCGTGGCTATGCCTTTGCCACAGGCAGATTTAGCCAACCAATAACCTAGAGTAATGGAGTGGTTAAGATTGTCGTACGGATGAAAGCCACAAACTCCGCACAGCTCATTGTCAAAGAAGACACCACAAATTGGCCCTAGTCCACGCTCCATTTGTAGCTGTGCGATACGAATAAACTCTAAAGAATGCTCAACGTGCGTGTTGCCATCGACCCATGGTAACCAAACTCTAAGGTGCTCCCGGTTATGATCAACCAATGCAAACAAAGACTCTGCGTCACATTCGTGCAAGTTTTTCAGATAGAGTCGCTTATTAATCGCTATATGAAGATTTCGCATTCGTACTCACGTTATTTTGCTGTAACATCCCGATTTTGCCGCGTATCGCAGCAATGAATATTAGCGTTTGTTTAGATAGTGTAGACCATCAATTAGAACAAATGCACAAAACGTAAATACAAACAGACAAAAAAGAACAAGTAAGAGAAGTAATAATGAACATCACCAACAACAAAGTTGTGCAATTTAACTACAAGGTTTTTGAGGGCGAAACCGAACTAGAATCTACCCATTCTGGTGAGCCAGTTTTGTATCTTCATGGCCATAACAACATGCTAGAAGCGCTAGAAAAAGAGTTAGAAGGCAAGACAACCGGCGATAACTTCAAAGTAACCCTAGACCCTAAAGATGCCTACGGCGAAATTACCGAAACCGAACCACGTCGAGTACCGCGTAAACACATCATTACCAAAGGCAAACTAACCCCAGGAATGATTGTTGACGTTAACACCACCGACGGCCCGGTTGCCGCCCGCGTAGTTAAAGTTGGCCTTAAAAACGTAGACTTAGACACCAACCACCCCTACGCTGGTAAAACCCTAACGTTTGAAGTTGACGTAGTAGACGTTCGCGATGCGACCGAAGATGAAATCAGCCACGGTCATGCTCACGGGGTTGGCGGGCATCATCACCACTAAGAATAGTCACGGGCAATGGCGGATATTGGTTTGCAGTTGCCTACAAAAAACTCTGGTTAAGCCAGAGTTTTTTATTCTTCGTAAGAAATTTTAATCCTGTATAACATCACTAGACATTAGGTAACGACTCGTTTGTCGTTAATAAAGTGCTGTCATAAAACACTTCTGATCTTTTTTATAGACTTTACAAACCTCTATTAAATCGCCTTCTTTTTTCCCTGCAAGAATTTGAGTTAAACCGGTTTCAGACAGTTCTTTTGCCGACTGTTTGTTGATAGAAAGAATTTTATCACCCACTTTCAGATTCTTTTCAAATGAAGTATCAACACCCGACACCAATATTTCAGAGAAATTATCACCAATGAACATAACAGTGAACGGTAGAAACGCATTACTTATGGATGACTCGAATGAGGTTTCATCAGGAATGAGGTATAAAACGTTATTAGCTAAGTCATATATGTTACGGAATTTTGCTAAAAATGCAGCGCCAAAAATTCCATACTCACGTAATTGATTGGAATTATTTTTAATATATTCGTCTTTGAATTTAAAAAAAGATGCATTTACATTATCGATCGAGGAATCATCAAAGCTTATTTTATTTACTGTACGGTAAATTATAGATTGAATTTTGCTACTTTCACTACGGTTATAAACTTTATGTGTTTCTTTTTCTACGGAGAGATTATCAAACGTTGCTGGTAGAATTAATCCGGCAGAATCACTTGAATCAATTTTAAATAAATAAGGTTGCGGTGTATCACCTTCATTTAATTGCAGTTGCAATTTGGTAAACATTACGCCGTTATCTATTATCAAAGGTACAGTAATTACATTATCGTGCTGCTTCAGCAATAGTGTTAAATCAGTATTTTTTGGATGCAATGTAAAAACATTATTTTTTCTGTCAACATCAATAATAAAGCCCGACAGTAGAATATTACCTATAAACCCATCAATTGGATAATCCTTAATCACTTCTTTTTTAATAAATTCATTAACATGCACTCTAAATAGATTAACATTGGCAAAAGAAACTCCACCAATATTTAACGTTTTGCCTTTTGTGATCACGAATTTTAAAAACTTATCGACTCTAGGAATTAAACCGATCGCACTTATATAGTTAATAGATTGCCAACTAATATTCTTGGTTCTTTTATTGGCCACCAATATAGTTTCATATCCAGACGTTGAAAATAAAAATCTTAGGTTTTTATTGCCGTCAATTTCGATGGGAATTATGGCAAGATTTTTCTCAATAGGTAAAATTGGCAATGTAGTTTCTTGTATATTTGAAACTTCAACTACCCAAGGCTCCGGGATTTTATTTGCGGCACATACAAATGATAAACAACTAAAGAGACCGAATACTAGAACAGCCTTTTTCGAAAACATAAAAATCCTACACCTATTCACACTAAATAATTACTTGGACTAAAACATCACGTAAAATAGACATAATTCACGTTTATATGTCGTAACATACCTAACATTAAAGTAATTATTTGTATAAGTGAAAGATAATCTAAATCTTTACAAAAGAACTGAACAATAAACCAGCAAATTAATGCTTTAGTTTACCTTCTATTCATCAAATTCATAGAGAAAGCCTCTTATCATTAAAACCCTGCAAATTTAGTTACTGGGTTTTGGAAATGGCTTTTTAAATGAAAATGCTGAATATGTTGGACCACAACTCTGTAATAAAGCTAATCGAAGTTTGGCTTCGTCTAAAGATGGTTTTCGTCCTGCTTCAATCCACCAGAGCACCATGTAAAATTCAATTTTCTCAAACCATTCTTTACGTCGACGCATCATTGCAACATGGTCTGAATTTTTGTACGTAAAAGCGAACAATGATTCCACATCTGACCAAACTGACATATTAATAGCGATATTTGAATCGTCAAATACCTGAACATCTAAAGCATCATTGCCCTCGCCCTTAAACCGCCAGACAAATCCCGGTTGCGACTCCGCAATTGCATTAACATGATCTAAATTGTTTACAAAATCTGAATTGACAGGATGATTTTGCGGTAATCGAAACTTGGCGATATTTACTTGAGCTAATTCGTAATCCATATTTAATTTTAAACCGTGATATTAAAGTTTAGAGATACAATAATACTGCAACAAATTACAAAATCATCCAATTAAATGAAGTTTTCTCCGATAGTGTTTTAATTCAGACAAAAAACAATGAGATATTTAAGGATATATAAATACTTACCGAATACTGCTCAGCGTTAGAATCAAGGTCATCACCAGCTAAATGTTAAGAATTATTTTTAACGGCAAAATAATAACTCAGTTAGTTAACAACAAAGATGCTCATTACTACCTAATTGTCTACATTCAGCAAATAGAGAATAAAAAAATTCTAATACCGACAACTTGCAAGCCTACGGAATTGCTACGGGTGGTGGATTTAGCACCGAAAGCATAGGTATGGTTAAAGGAAACTCTGATTAACCTAGAGTTTCCAGCGACACAAGGATGTGTCGCCAATTTCAAGAACTGCAAGTGATTGAAATTGTGAAGAAATTGGAAATCGCATTTTCAATTTCTGTCCTCTGATTAAATCAGGGATGAGTTAATCAGAGGTTCCTAAAGTAATAATACCTGCCAGTACTGAACTGCGGAAATGCACCTCTGAATTTCACTCAATCGACAATTCTGCTTTTTATTTTTGATGGCTTTATTAATAGCAAGCACGAGCGGAACACCAAACGCTAGTAATACTAACCACAACATAATCTCACCTTGAACTGTTTAGAGCTAATTCTATAAGACTATCAAATCTAAAATATTTGGTTCACATTCTTCGCGAACAGTATTATCGAATCTAAAATTGATGGGTTATTTGAAAAGTTGGCAGCGTTATTTTATTACGAATTACCGCAAGCTGCTCTTTACGTTAATACTTAGATTAAGCAAAAAAGCCGCGATTTTCATCGCGGCTTTTAGGTTAATTATTTAACGTTAACTTTAAATAGTTAGAGCAACAAACGTCTTACGTCTGACATTACACTGACTAGGTAAGTAAAGAATCGACCACAGTCGGCACCGTTAATTACTCGGTGATCGTAACTTAAGCACAATGGCAGCATGTTACGTGGTACAAATTCTTTGCCGTTCCAGATGGGTTTCATTTGTGCTTTTGAAACACCTAAGATCGCAACTTCTGGCGCATTAACGATTGGTGTAAAGCCGTTACCGCCCATTGCACCAAGGCTAGAGATGGTAAAACAACCGCCCTGCATGTCGCTTGGCGAGAGTTTGCCGTCACGAGCTTTTTTGATCAACGCGTTGGCTTCGTCGGCCAGTTCCCAAAGACCTTTTTTATCAACGTCTTTAATTACCGGTACCAAAAGACCAACTGGGGTATCAGCGGCAATACCAATGTTTACGTATTTTTTGTAAACAACCGATGCGCCGTCGTTACCCAAAGAGCAGTTGAATTTTTTCTCTTCTTTTAGCGCTGCCGCACAAGCTTTTAGCAAGAATGGTAAAGGCGTTAATTTAACACCACGTTTTTCTGCTTCTGCCTTAAGATCTTTACGGAAGGCTTCAAGATCGGTGATATCCGCATCGTCAAACTGTGTAACCGCAGGAATATGCAACCAGTTACGGTGCATGTTCATGGCCGTGAGTTTTTGGATTTTGGTCATGGTCACGGTTTCAACTTCACCAAATTTGCTGAAGTCGTGTTGTGGCATTGGCGGAATACCGGCGCCATCGGTAACCTTAGCTGGCGAGGCACCACCACCGGCTTTTGCGGTTTTAATTACGTTTTTAACGTAATTATCAACGTCTTCTTTAAGAATACGCCCGCGTGGACCACTGGCTTTTACTTCGCTTAAATCAACGCCTAAATCACGGGCGTGAGTACGCACGGCTGGGCCTGCGTACACTTCGGTAGATTTACTGAAGAGTTCGTTTTTAACACCTGCGTGTTCTGGCGCTGGATCTACTTTTTTCGCCGCAGGTACAGCTGGTGCCGCCTCTGCTTTGGGTGCACTTGCTGGTGCTTGCGCCGCAGCCGGTGCAGTGCCTTCAAGTTCAACCACAATATCGCCAGAGCTGATTTTGTCGCCAACTTTAATTTTAACGGCTGTTACTTTACCGCTGGCATTGGCAGGAACTTCAACAGTAGCTTTGTCGGTTTCTAAAACTGCTAGATCATCGCCTTCTTTAATGACATCACCAACTGCCACTAAAATCTCGATAACTTCTGCGTCTTCGGCGCCATCCGGCACGGTAGAATTTAACGCAACAGGCTCGCCACTTGGAGCAGGCGCAGTCGCTTCTGGCGCTGGGTTTGCCGCCGGAGCAACTGGTGCTGGTGCAGATTCCGTAGCCGCAGGCGCGGCACCACCACTCACTTCTAACTCAGCAACAACCGTGTCAGAAGATATCTTATCGCCAACACTGATAACTACTTTGGTTACTTTACCGGCGCTGGTTGCAGGTACATCAACGGTGGCTTTATCGGTTTCTAACACGGCAACCGTATCGCCCTCGGCAATCACATCACCAACTGCAATAGAAACTTCGATAACTTCTGCGTCTTCTACACCTTCTGGTACTACGGTGGTTCCGGCTTGAGTAGCAGCCGCAGCAGCCACTGGCGCAGGCGCTGCTTCTGCTTTAGGCGCCGCAGGAGCAGGTTCTTCTGCCTTTGCTTCAGCAACAGGGGCGGCAGCGGTTTCGGCACCAGTTTCTAAAGTGCCAATTTCATCGCCTTCGCTAACTTTATCGCCAGCTTTTAATTTCAGTTCTGTAATTTTACCAGCCGCAGGACATGGCACTTCGACGGTTGCTTTATCGGTTTCGATTACAATCAGAGACTGCTCTTCTTCTACGGTGTCACCGACAGCAACGCAAATCTCAATGACTTCTACACCCTCTGCGCCACCAATATCTGGAACAGTGATTTTTTGAGTAGACACTGTATCTCCTTAAATTTTGTCGCTAATTTTTGGTCGTTACGCCCCGCTCACTTGTGGTTTGCGAGGCAGTCTTGGCGTTTAGCACGTCATTGGGTTTTGTTTTTCTGGATCGATACCAAAGTCTTTAATAGCTTTAGTTACGTCCTCTGGTTTTACTTTGCCTTCTTTAGCAAGCGCACTTAGTGCGGCTACAACCACAAAACCACGGTCTACTTCAAAGAAGCGACGCAACTTAGTGCGGGTATCACTGCGACCAAAACCGTCGGTGCCCAATACGGTGTATTCACGCGGAATATAAGGGCGAAGCTGTTCGGCGTAGGCTTTGATGTAATCGGTTGCGGCGATAACAGGGCCCTTGGTACCGGCAAGTTTTTCGGTAACGTAGGCAATTTTCTTGTCGTCTTCTGGGTGCAACAGATTCCAACGATTGATCGCCTGACCTTCACGAGCAAGCTCGTTAACGCTGGTTAAGCTCCAAACATCGGCATCAACATCGTAGTCATTGCGAAGAATTTCAGCGGCTGCTTCAACTTCACGCAAAATTGTACCGCCACCTAATAGCTGCACCTTTTTGCTGGACTTTTTCTTACCTTCTTTAAGCAGATACATACCTTTAATAATGTCTGCTTCAACGCCCGGTGGCATTTCGGGATGAACGTAGTTTTCGTTCATGGCGGTCACGTAGTAGAAGCAGTTTTCTTGGTCTTCGTACATACGCTTGATACCGTCTTGAATGATCACAGCCAACTCAAACGCATAACAAGGATCGTAGCTCTTACAGTTAGGAATGGTGTTCGCCAAGATTAAGCTGTGACCATCTTCGTGCTGCAAACCTTCACCGTTTAGTGTGGTTCGACCAGCAGTAGCACCAATTAAGAAACCGCGCGCCTGAATATCACCGGCCAACCAAGCCAAATCACCAATACGCTGGAAACCAAACATCGAGTAAAAGATGTAAAACGGAATCATTGGGAAGGCGTTGTTGGTGTAAGACGTTGCCAAAGCAATCCAAGCGGACATTGCACCGGCTTCGTTAATACCTTCTTCTAAAATTTGGCCTTTTTTATCTTCTTTGTAGTACATGATTTGGCCGGAATCGTGCGGCGTATACTTTTGACCGGCAGAAGAATAAATACCGAGCTGACGGAACATACCTTCCATACCAAAGGTACGTGCCTCATCAGGAACAATTGGCACCACTCGGCCACCAATGTTCTTGTCTTTAACCAAGGTAGAAAGCACACGAACAAAGGCCATGGTTGAAGACACTTCACGCTCACCGGTACCGGCAAGTTGCGCTTTAAAGTCATCTAACTTTGGAGCAGTCAGTACTGGGAACTCAACACGACGCGATGGAATTGGCCCTTTAAGCTCCTTGCGGCGCTTATTCATGTATTGCATTTCTGGGCTGTCTGGAGACGGACGGTAATACGGAACAGTCTCTAGTTGCTCATCGGTTAATGGAATTCCAAAGCGATCTCGGAAGCGTTTAAGATCGTCTTTACCCAGTTTTTTAACCGAGTGAGTTTCGTTGATAGCCTCACCCGATGCACCCATGCCGTAACCTTTAACGGTTTGCGCAAGAATGACGGTTGGTTGACCTTTGTGAGCAACAGCCTCGGCGTAAGCTGCATAAACTTTGAATGGATCGTGGCCACCACGGTTTAAATACATAATGTCTTCATCAGAAAGGTCTTTAACCATTTCGAGAAGCTCAGGGTATTTACCGAAGAAATGCTCACGAGTATAAGCGCCACCGTTAGCCTTGCAGTTTTGCAACTCGCCATCGACGACCTCGTCCATACGTTTTTGCAGTAAGCCTTTTTCGTCTTTCTCTAACAATGGGTCCCACAAACGGCCCCAAAGTACTTTAATAACGTTCCAGCCAGCACCGCGGAAAACGCCTTCTAACTCTTGAATAATTTTACCGTTACCACGAACTGGGCCATCCAACCGTTGCAGGTTACAGTTCACCACAAAAATTAGGTTTTCTAGACCTTCGCGACCGGCCAAAGAAATGGCACCTAGAGTTTCTGGCTCATCACACTCGCCATCACCCAAAAAAGCCCACACTTTACGGTCTGCACGTTTAACTTGTTCACGGGCCGAAAGATAGCGCATCACGTGCGCTTGATAGATAGCATTGATTGGACCTAAGCCCATCGATACCGTTGGGAACTGCCAGTAATCTGGCATCAACCAAGGATGCGGATAAGAAGAAAGACCCTTGCCGTCTACTTCACGGCGGAAATTATCAAGGTGCTCTTCATCAAAACGGCCTTCCAAATACGAACGCGCGTACATGCCCGGTGCCGCGTGTCCTTGGAAGTAAATGAGATCACCCAAGTGATCACCGTCGTTGCCGCGGAAGAAGTAGTTAAAACCTACATCGTATAAGGTCGCGGCCGATTGGAAGGTCGCAATATGACCACCCAAACCTTCGTTGTTATCATTTGCACGCATCACCATTGCCATAGCGTTCCAACGGATTAACGAACGAATACGGCGCTCCATAAACATGTCGCCGGGCATACGTCGTTCTTTGTGAGTTGGAATGGTATTGCGGTATGGAGTGGTGATTGCGGGAGGTAAATCTACACCGGCAGCGCTAGCGCGTTTTTCTAACTCTCGCAGCAGCTCGGCGGCGCGCTCTGGACCAGCATGGCGAATTACCGAGTGAAGTGCATCGACCCATTCGCGGGTTTCCAGAGAATCGATATCCTCTTGCATCTATTGTCTCCTTGATTATTAGCCTACCTGCGTTAACAGATAGGTTCTTTTATTAACGGAATTTACTTGGCCTTGTTGGAGTATTTGCCATTGTGTGCGCTGTATTTACGACCCATGAGCGCTTGTGTTGGGTCGTTTTTTATTCGAGCAGCCATTGACAACAGCAAACCGGCTACTCACTACGAACGAAACTTCTTTAATTACGGCCCTAGAACCCTTAACAAGTTCAGCTTTTGTCAGAGAAAATCAAAGCTTGAGCCCACAGAATACAACAATTGTTTTATTTTGTAGTAATACTACATAAAGATAAAGATTTTGCGATGAAACAGCAAGTTTTTATAAACTTAGTTTTAATACTTTTTGACGTTATACCGACTTTGGAGGTATTCAACTGACACAAAACCGTCATACATAGAGACGCCTACAGTAATTTAGCGCCAAAAACCTCATAAATAATAAGATGTAATAAAGCGTTGTAGATTTACTACATATCTTAAATAACGCCACTCAATTAGGTTTTTTGTAGTTAAGAACCAAGAAAACCAACGCTTTTTGTAGTTTTACTACAAAAAAATATGAATAAAACCACCCAAAACGCTCAAAACCGAACATTTAATGTACAAATACAGTGAATTTAAGCCATGCGTTGTAGCCGATCAGTTTTTAGGCGGTTTATAGATCACTCTTTTCTTAATAAAAGCCCCTACTAATCCATAGACACAAAGTGACACTTTTACCAGTACAAATCGGTAATTAGGATTAAATTTTGGTTCTTTTGACGAATTGACCGGACTCAGCTGTTTGTTAAAGTGTGGCAACACGATGAGTCATGTATTAACCACGGTAATTACAAAATGGATTGCTCAATCAACCTTATACGGCCGCTTATAAACCGCCCTCTTACATTGCTGACAATCGCAACCGGCTTAATTTTTTTAATGGTTTCTATGTTTGCCAGTGCCCATGGCGTAGACGACTCGACTCGACGCTTTTTAACCGAAAATACCGGTGTGCAATTTGTACCTTTTTTATACATAGGTGCAAAACACATGTTTACCGGCTACGACCATCTCTTATTTTTGGTGGGTTTGATTTTTTTCTTATACAACAACAAAGATGTATTGATTTACGTAACCACCTTTACCTTGGGCCACAGTCTTACCCTACTCGCCGGAGTTGCGTTTGATTTAAGCGTAAACGCCTATTTAATTGATGCCATTATTGGTTTATCGGTATTTTATAAAGGTTTTGATAACCTTGGCGGTTTTAAAAAATTATTGGGCTTTCAACCCAACACCAAAATTGCCGTTTTTATTTTTGGTTTATTTCACGGTTTTGGTTTGGCCACCAAATTACAAGAATTTCAATTACCCGCAGACAGCCTGCTACCCAATTTAATTGCCTTTAATATTGGCGTAGAACTTGGCCAATTTAGCGCGTTAATCTTTATTGTATTACTGCTGAATTTTTTACGAAGAATGCCCGCCTACCAAGGTGTAACCGTAACCACAAACAGCGCTTTAATGTCTGCCGGGCTTATTTTAATGGCCTACCAAATGACCGGCTTTTTTGTTGCTTAGCAACAATTTTCAAGCCGCGTTAAATACCTAATAAACCGCCAAATTTAATGTATTGATTATGACCAACAATAACAATCTACAAACGCCAGAATTAGTTTCAAGCACCACATTAGTAAAATCAGTAATTGGCGCTGCTCTGTTTGCCGCAATAATTACAACTCTTGTGGTATTACCCGCCGAATACAATATCGACCCAACGGGAGTTGGTCATAAACTGGGTTTAACGGTTTTATCAAGCGATGGCAGTCAATCAGAGGTTGCCGACGAAATAAATACCGATGAATTAAATAACGAAGAAAAAGACACAAATACACCCGGAAAAAAACTGGTTGAAGTAGTCGTACCACCCAAAAGCGGTATTGAATACAAATTTAAAATGACTCAATTTGAAAAACTCAACTACCAATGGCAAACCAACGGCCTGCCCCTGTATTTTGACCTGCACGGCGAACCCGAAAGCGACACCACCGGCTATTTTGAAAGCTACACCATCGCCACAGCAGACACCATGAAAGGCAGCTTTACCGCGCCCTTTACCGGCTCACACGGCTGGTATTGGAAAAACGAAAGCACTCAACCGGTGTCGATTCAGCTGTTAGTACAAGGGCAGTTTAGAGTGATTGGGTTGAATCAATAACAATCATAAATTAACTTATCAATATCATTTTATAAGAATTTTTTGAAAGCAGTTCTTTAAAATTAGTTATTTTTACTACTTTCCGATTGAATACCAAAAATATACCCCTAATTGCTCATAAAAAATTCTGTAATGTGATTTTAATCTCAATCTATAACTCTATTCTTCTGCGATTTAAATTCATAAACCTGCACCTAAACAAAATGGACTTCGATACTAGGTAACGTTAATTATGAGTACGCAATGCCAAGATTCTTGTGTGGGTCATATTATGTCTTGCACACTA
>NZ_BAAGIE010000048.1:0-15524 GCF_054658275.1 Sessilibacter sp. MAH3
CCTTTGGCGAGAAAAATGGCCGACTATACCAGCTGGCCTCTTTTCAAGAAAATTGCACTTATTATCCGAAACCAAGCCGCATTAAAATTCTTATTTATTTTGTTAATTCCTTTCTAATTTTTTCTTTCAAACATTAGCTGCCAATAATTCAATTATGAAAAACAATTTGTTTTTATATTGGAATCGATACTGACTGGAAATATGGTAATTTTTGTTCAAGACTATCTACCAGAATAAAAAACTCGCCTTATTATTCGAACAGGCATTTTTACAATGTGGAATTATAGGAAACTCTAATTAACCTACTGTTTCTTGCAACATAAGGATCTGTCGCCAACTTCAATAACAGTAAGTGATTGAAGTTATTAAGAAATTGGAAATCGTATTTTCATTTTTTGTCATCTGATTAAATCATGGATGAGCTAATTAGAGCCTTAAATAGTTATTTTTAAAAACTGGGAATTCTCAAAAATTGAATTAGACTGTTAATTCAGTTTTAAAGATCTGTAACTGACCGGAATCTCGACCAATGATCTACAAGCACACCATTGATCAGTCTAAGCTTATATTTAATCAATGTTTAGGCTTTTTTGAACAACATAAAATTAAACCTATTCCGCTTAATTATTCTGTCACCTATGAAATTTTTTCTGGTTCAAATCAAGAATTAATCAGTGCTTACAATAAGTTAACGTCGGAAAACTCCGACATCAATGACTTTGTCTTGCAGGATTTATATTTTAACTGCATTCACGGCTCTAAAGAATTAGAGCTGAGTTTTGCCGAGCCTTTGTCGCAAATAATTAACGGCACACTAACCGAATTAGGAAAATCTCAAGAAAGCGTTACTAGCTACGAAAACAAATTATTGTCGAGCGAAAAAATTTTACTAAACCAAGACAAAAGCTCCGCGCAAAAACTGATTACTGCCCTTTATTCGGCCACAAAACAATTCCGTAAAGAACAAGAACATTTAAAAAATAAATTAATAGAAGCCGAACAAGAGACAAAGTCTTTACGAGCTAATCTGGCCAAACTTGAAGAAGAAGCTACACTTGATCCTTTATCGGGATTATTAAACCGCCACGGTCTTGATAAAAAATTAACTAAAATTACTGAATCTATCGACTTAAATACCGGTTTTAATATTACGCTACTTCTCTTCGACATTGATCACTTCAAACAAGTTAACGATTGCTACGGCCATGTTTTTGGCGATCACGTAATTAAGCATGTTGCCAAAGAAATTCAATCTAAGGTTCGCGGGCAAGATTTATGTGTGCGCTATGGCGGCGAGGAATTTTTGGTATTACTGATGGATACCGATATTAACGGCACACAAATTGTTGCCGACAAAATACGAACCGCCGTTAAAAATTTACGCTGGAAAAACACCAAAACCGGCGAGCAATTACCATCGGTAACCATTTCCGGTGGCATCACAAAATTTAAACGCCAAGAATTACCGTCGCAGAGTTTAAAAGTGGTTGTAGCAAGGGCAGACGCGGCGCTCTATCGAGCTAAAGAAGCGGGTAGGGATCAGATAAGGGTAGAAATGTAGAAGAACTTAAAAGCACAATTAAACGAGACCATTCTCGCTTAACCGTGCTTGTTTAATTGTATAAGAAACTCAGGTTAAAAAACTTTTTATTTTCGAGTACGGCTAATGTCTAAATCGTCGTATTCAATTTCTAACTCAATGGGTTGCTCGGTTTTAAATACGTCTTCATCAATATTGATGCGAAGATATTTGGTTTTTACCAAACCACCCGGCGCGCCCTTAGCCTTCACCAACAAACGAGCGGTATCACCGGCTTTTAACTGTGAGCTTTCCGATTCGATAGCAATAACCGGATAGATTTTACCTTTGTTATCGCGAATGCGGATTCCGTCTTTATTAAATTCGGAAATCACCAATTTAAGATCCGACGTTTGCGCAACGGTCACATCAAGATGAAAATTTGTGTAGGCTTCGCGTCGAGTATTTTTACCGGAACCCACTTTTTCTAGATACTCTTCAATATCGGCAGAAACCACAGAAACGTCTATGTCCAATTCACGATATTGGGTGTCTTCTTGAACCGGCGCCAAACCAACGTATTCCCAGCTACCATCAACTTTTAGTTCTGCGCGACGACCGCTTTTGGTATCCACAAAGATACTTTCCGATGCGTATTCCCAACTACCGTCGTCTTTAAGAATAACTTTACGTCCGTTGCTGCCGACCAAGGTTTCGTCGGCGTTTGCTGCCATCATTACACTCGACAACAATGCCAATGTAATGGTCTTTTTCATCGTCAATTTCATAAATTAATATTCACGGAAATTCCGCGCCTTAACTGTCATTTGTGTGAATTTAGCATCCGAGTAAACCTAGCCTCGCGTGTTAAGAACTCAGCGTCGGCCGGCTGCTATTTTTCTTGCAGTATAAAGATATCCTTCATCAAACTCACACCATTAACAATAATCTCTAGATGATGCTCGCCGGGATAATAGGTTCTGGTGCTAATCGGCTTAAAAGAATGTCTTTTAGAAACACTTTTGGTGTTCGATTTAACCTCTGATTCGGAGATTTTAAAGACTTTTCGTGACAGCTTGCCATTGGCCTTCATAAACGACAACGCGTATTCTAGGCGCAGGTTACCAAGCGGCAAGGGGTTATTTTTACCAGCGGCGCCATTGATATCAAATTCGAACGTCAATTCGCCACTAAAAGGCACTGATGGACTGCACTGCCAGTTTACCAGTGTCATGTTGCTCGGCGGCGTAAAACCAAATAGCGCCAACATTTCAGGCGAACTTGCCTTTAATAATCCTCTGCAACCGTGTTTCACAATCCATTCGCTATGAGGATTGTTTTCTTGCAGCCAATCGTGGGCGATTTTCTCCACTATCTGTGGATGATCTTTAGAAATATCGTTGAGATTGTTAGCCACACTTCGCCGCACATACAGACTCTCGTCGTGTTTGAGTGTTTCCAGAATCGGCAAAATAGGACTTGGATCTTTTTTGAACAAATTGAGCGCGCTCGCCCAAGGTAGGCGAGGCCTGCAACCCTCTGACGCCAAACGTCTAACGTGGTAATTTTCGTGTTCACACCACTTAAGCATTTGCGTCATAGTACGTTCTGGATGTTTGACAATGAACGGACGAATGGCGAACTCGCTGCTCGAAAAGCGCGTAAACCACTCCAATGCGTTTATCGACGACGTGTAATCGTGCAAGCCAAATAATGATACGTATTCAGGTAAAAACATGCCCGAATAACCGCCTTGTTCGCCACCGGCAAACTCCGGAGCTATGGTTTTTAACACTTCCAAGCAGGCGCGATAATTATCCGGCAAAAAAAGCCTAAGACTACAGGCAATATGCTGCATACGCGCCTTTAGAGGCTTCTCAGGCCAGCTTTTATCAAAAATAGTGGCAATGAATTTTTTGCGATTAAACTGCGGATAGGTATCAAATACGGCAGTTGCGAGGGATTCAATATAATCTTTTGAATATACGTCTTTTAAACTTTCGGCCATTATGAGCTCAACAAATATTTTCCATAGCCCTTTTTAACAAGAAACTGCTGAGCATGTAATACAGTTTCGGGAATTTTTAGCGATATTTGATGACCCAAACGCGGATATTGCACAAGGCGATCGATCTCACCGACCATCATTGCACGATTGTGCTCTACATTAGCGATAAACTCCGCCTTGCTGAGCCTAGACTGCTGATTAAACTCCAACCAATTGAGCGTTGGGCTTAATAGCTGAATTTGAATTCTACTACCAGATTGCACGTAATCGGCAAACCGGTCACGCAGAGGTAATGATCGTTCCGAAAAATCGTCATCAAACCAGAATTTTTGGGCGCTCGCCCAAACTCTGGGCCGCATAATATTTTTGCAAACCAGTAAAATATTGCGCGTATCAAAACCTGATTGCTCAATAATGTGTTTAGAAAACAAGGTATTTTCACCAGTATTTGTTGCGTGATTTTCTAATACCAGTTTCTCAGAAGGGACACCCTCAGCCTGCATTTGCTCCGCAAAAGTTTCCGCTTCCGATAAAACAAACTCCTGCCGACTTAAACGCCCAAAACCGCCGCTAATAATTACCCAAGGTTCACCGCCATCAAAATACGCATTTACAGCGGCTGAAGCTACTCTGACATCATTGCAACCATACACCACCATAACACTCGCATTGTGTGGATTAACATTAGCCACAGAAAAACCTGCGAGAAAATGCCACAAAATATCGGTTGCAGAATTAATAGAAAATGTGTTCAGAGTAGCGTCCTAATCAATAAAAAATATCAAATGCAGATTTTAGAGTCACGTCTAAACTCTTGAACATTTAACCACAAAAGTCGTTATACCTCACAATGTTAAGACAGCCTATCTCTTAAAATTTATAGATACAAATGACTCTATATTTATGTGATTCAAGCATCACCGTAAAACCCATTCAATCATTATACTCACCGAACTGGTAATTTTTTAGACTGACACTTTCAGCATGACTAGTCATTAGCATTTTGATCCGACTTTAAGGAATATTATGCTCTTCGAATGGGATGAAGAGAAAGACAGAATCAATCAGCAAAAACACGAAATGCCACTTAAAGCGGGTATTCCCGTATTTGATGATATAAACGCAATTGAATTTGAAGATAATAGATTTAATTATAATGAAGAGCGATACATTCTTATTGGCATGGACAATCGCACCAAGCTTTTGTATGTTGTTTACACAATCAAAGCTAGAGGCATAACACGCCTGATTTCTGTACGTAGGGCAGTCAAATCGGAGCGGAAGCTTTACGAAACATCAAGGTATTAATTGTGAACAAAATAATTGAAAAAGAACATTCTAAAGAAAAACCTTTAGACATCGACGATATCGACTTTACAAATTCCGACAAGTTAACAGAAGAAGAAATTTTAGAGAGAGCCAAAAACGATCCGGATTCTTTACCATTTACGGAAGAAGAACTTAAAAAAATAAAAATCAGAAGAAGGCACAAGAATGAATAAATCATTTATAAAAATTCATGTAAAAGGCTCAAAAAAAGCTCCAGAATTTAACGTAAGAAGGGTTCTCGCTATAAGTGAAAACGAAACGCAACAGAGAGCCAATAGTGATCCAGACGCCCCAATTGTAGATCCTAGAAAGCTAAAACGAGTTTATAAAATTAACCGTAGAAAATGAATCGTTTCGAACAATAAACTCCATCAGCCAGACTACTCTATTGCCGTCCATAATCTTTTGCAATCTCTACTCGTTTTGAAGTTATCAATCAACATAAAAATGTATTTGTAACCAACTTAAATCAACGTGAAGAAATTGCTAATCAATAATTTTTCTGAAATTTAGTAGTTTAAGTCTTTATTAAAAGGCACAAAGCCCAGCAAAGACTGGGGATGTTTGTCGGTCACTAGCAAAAAGCCAATATCATCCAAACGAACGATACCTTCCCAGTTGCGGCCATCTTTGCCGGTAAGTTGTAATTGAATGGGTGCGGTGTTGGTAAATATCACACCTGATTCTCTGAGTTGCAGCTCAACCAAGCGCTCAACGTAATTGCGTTTTTGGTGACTAAGCCCTTTGCCGTATTTTTTGCCGTAATCGTCGTTGGTTTTCGATAAAGTCTTGTCGCCTTGGTACTGGTAATTAATAACCCAAAATTTATTCTCGGCATCTAAGGTGGTGGCATCGGTAATTCGGTAGCTTAAATTTACGAAGGGAATTTCTATGTAGTTCGCGTCAAAACTTTCTAAATAAAATGCGATAGGATCGTTATTCATCACATCAAAATCATTCACTTCGTGAATACTTAACAGACCGTTTGCTGTTTTCACTAAGGCTTCATTGCCTTTATTGCCAATGCCCGATGGGCTCGGTAAAGTCTGCCCCAAAGCATCAATCACCAGTTTATTGTCTTCTAAATGCGCTTTTACTAATTGGGTCGCTTCGCTGCCACCTAAGCGATCCAGCTCTAACGCCAGTGTGAGTTGGTTATTTTCACACACGGCAGCTTCGACACCTTCGTAACCCGATGCCGAGCGCAGTAATTTATTACCTTTTACTTTTAACGCTTTGGGTGTTAGTGCAGTGAATGTATTTTTCGTAATACCAAAATTATTGGTTTTAACATCGGTGCTGGGTTCGGCTGTGATGGAAATTGAGTTTTGATTACGTAGAAAATCGAGAATATCGGATTTTTTTAGCGTGTAAACCGAAGCGTTTTTGCGGCCTTGAAAATCGGGGTATTGCGGAAAAATCACCAACGTATCATCACACCAAGTTAACGCCGACATTTCGGATTCGCCCTTCGCGAGAGGACCCGTCAGTGGAATATATTGTACGGGTGTTTCAGGCGTGGCAAATGCGGTTGCGGTGGGAATCATTAGAGCCTGAGTTAGCAGCGCACCACCAATAAGACTTGGCGCGAGTAACGATTTTTTAAAGACACTACTGATTTTACGGAATACACGCTTCTTGTTAACCACTGCCTACCTTCCACTTTTGCAATTGTTTGATGCCTAAATAAACGGCTAATCGGCGTGAAGACCTAGTTCTTAACACGTTAAGATTACCGAAAACCTTGATTAGATTAAGCCGTAATTAATAATATTTTCTAAAGCCTTGTCACACCGCTGGCCGATACTAAAGCAAAACGAATAGGCCGCCTAAGTGATCATTCAACTTTGTATAACTTTGCGAAAACATAGAGCATTACGTTGTCGGTAATAATCACTTTAAGGAGGAAATTAACGATCAAAATCTACAAAATGATTTAAGGAAACTCTGATTAACCTAGAGTTTCCGGCGACACAAGGATGTGTCGCCAATTTCAAGAACTATAAGTGATTGAAATTGTGAAGAAATTGGAAATCGCATTTTCAATTTCTGTCCTCTGATTAAATCATGGATGAGTTAATCAGAGGTTCCTTAAGTGGATAAGAAATGAGAGGCCATATTCTCCATTTCTCTGCTCTGATTAACTCTCAGCTTCTGAATCACCGTCTTGGTTGCGTATTTTTTTTGCGTAGGTTTCGTGCAATACAATCGCCAGCACAACGCTGATGAGTGCCAATGAGCTCACCGTGTGTTTGATGCTTTCTTCATAAACACCCGAGTATTTATCGATGGACAGTTTTAACATGCCCACCGATAACACCGCCGCAAAGATATAACCCAAGCGAATGCCTTTAAAAATTAACACCGCGCACACCAGCAGCGCTAAGCCAAAAACCACACCAACGGTATCTTTAGACGCAAACCAAGCAACGGAGCCCGCCACTAGCGCGATCATGTAAAAAGCATTTAACAAAAATAAAATAGGCATTTTTTTCATAGGTATTTAACGTGTCTTGAGCTACTGATCTGAATGAGTTGGCTTGGCGTCTTCGATAAGCGATAAAGCATCAAGCGTATTTAAAATATCGATTTCTTGCTGAGTTTGCGCTCTTACTTGTTGCGTGCGAGTACAGGAACTGGTGCTGTAATAACCGTCTTCACTAGGGCCATATAAATACAACAAATAAGTAACACCTTCTTGAAAACTGTAACCACACAAACAACAGCTCACTTGGATTTTGGTGTAAAAACGCTTGCCGTGCTCACCTTTCCACGACTGCAAAGCAACAAATTCCGTTATTTCTGTGGCAAAGTAATCAACAGTCTGCTTTTCACCGTCTTCGGTTGTTTCAGTAAGACTATAAGGATCAATACCCTCAACAGATTCCGCTTTCGCTAACACAACCGCAGGCGCTTCAATAAAAGCACTTTTCACTTGATCTGCAAGCGGTTCATCACTGTACATACAAGAGCAAGCAAACGCTTTAGCAGCGGTAAATAAAATACAGGCACAAATGAATAACGGAAGAATTCGCATGGATTAATTTTTGCCGCTGCTGAGAATTTCACGGGCAATGGTGTGTTTGATAAGCGGCAGGCGATCCACTTGTTTAATTCCTATATTGCGCAACAAACGAACCGTTAAATTGCGCGCACCAAATAAACGTTTAAAGCCTTCCATAATCGCCATAACCGCAAGATTATGACCTTTGCGGCGCCGTTGAAAGCGTCTTAACAGGCTAAAATCGTTGAGGTTTAATCCGCTTTTGTGGGCACGAATCACTTCTTCGGCCAACACCTTGGCATCTAAAAATCCAAGATTCACACCTTGGCCCGCCAACGGATGAATACTGTGCGCAGCATCGCCAATTAAGGCCAAACCCGGCTGAATGTATTCGCGCGCGTGACGTTGCCACAGCGGCAAACTGTAGCGTTTATCCACCGCAACAATATCGCCTAAGCGATGCTCAAAGGCACGGCCCAGCTCCTGTTTAAATTCGTCGTCAGAAAGCGCCATCATTTGTTCGGCAACGTCGGTATCCAACGACCAAACAATGGAACAAAAGTGACTGGCGTTTTGGCCTTTGGTGGCTTCGTGCAGAGGTAAAAAGGCCAATGGCCCTGTGGATAAAAATCGCTGCCACGCCGTAAATTGGTGGCTACGCTCGGTTTGCACGGTGGTCACAATGGCTTGATGACCGTAACTCCACTGGCGCACTGCTATGGCGGCGAGCTCTCGAATTTTTGAGCGACTGCCATCGGCGGCAACAATTAACGGCGCGCTTAACACGCGGCCCGACGACAAAATTAATGAGCGTTGCTGTTGGTCACCGCCAAGCTGCTCAACACCATCGCCGTAGATCATTTCTACGTTGCTAGCGTTCGCTAAGGTTTGCAGCACACCGTGCAAAGCCACCGAGTTTTCTACAATATGACCAAGATCGGTTTCGCCAATATCAAAACTGTTGAAATGAATACTGCCGGTGCCGTCGCCGTCCCAAACGTGCATATCGGTGTAAGGACAACAGCGTAAAGCTTCTACCCTCTTCCAAGCACCAATACTCGCTAGCGTGTCTTGAGAACTGCGAGTTAACGCGACTACACGAGGGTCAAAACCGCTCTCGCTCACCGCGCTATCGCTGGATAAATCCACCGGTTTGGGCGGTGCGCCAGCCTCAACCACGGCAATGTTTAAACGCTGGCCATTTTTACCCCGCGCCGATTTTAGCAGCGACGCAAAGCAAGCGCCGACCAATCCTGCACCGACAATAATCACATCGTAGAGCGTGTTGTTGGGCTGTTCGTTGTGTTCTGTATCCACGATAAAACCTTTTTAAAAAGCAGACTCGGCTCGCACCTACAAACGCGCGCTGCGGCCAACTTTACCCATGCTTTGTAACGCCAATTGTTTTTTGCCCACCGGAAACAGCTCTAAACCCAGCAAGCCCAAACCACGGAATGCTGCCGAGGCGAGTTGACTGGTAGAGAATAGTTTGGGCAACCAATGGCTGAATTGAATGGTGGTGAATTGATCTCGACTGCGCAAATCCATATAGGTTTGCAGCTGTTTAAGGCAACCAAAAGAGTCCGGCGCCTCGCGCCACGCTTGGTTTAATACTTCGGTCATCAGCGCACAATCACGCATTGAAAGATTAAAGCCTTGGCCAGCTACGGGATGCAACGCGTGAGCAGCATTGCCCATAACCGCCAAATGAGAGCGAATCTGCTCCTTAACCTGTACCAGTTTTAGCGGATAAAGATGCCGACTGCCAACGCGAGTAAAGCGGCCGACGCGATCGCCAAAGCTTTTTTGTAAACACGCTAGAAACGCTGTTTCGTCTAATTCGGCGATATCTTTAGCCTTATCGGGTGGTAACGTCCAAATCAATGCGCCTTGATTAGCACGCGTGCTTTCGCCGCGCGGCAAAATCGCCATTGGCCCGGTTGAGGTGAAGCGCTCGTAGGCGACACCTTGATGTGCCTGACTGAATTCAACATTACTGATGATTGCCGTTGAGTGGTAATCGGTGCTGTCTACGGCAATGCCCAGCTTCTGCTTCAAATTCGAGTGAATACCGTCGGAAAGAATCAGCAAGCGCGTTTTTAGCGTACGTGTATCGTCAGAACCTTCACCAGGGCTCAAAACGAGTTCATACCCCTTATCAATGGCTGTTAATTCCGCCACCTGATTAGGCGCCATAATCTCGATATTAGCCACCGGCTGTACCGCCTCAAACAAGCACTGCCCCAACCACTGGTTATCAATCACATAACCTAATGCATCTACCGAATATTCTTCGGCAGTCATCTTGCTGCCACCAATGTGGCCCTTATCAGAAACATGAACCTTTTTAACCGGCGTTGCGTGCTGATTTAGGCGTTGCCACAAACCTAACTGTTCAAATAACTGGCAACTGCCATAGGCAATGGCCGAACTTCTAGAATCAAAACTCGGCTGATAAAGCGGCTCCGCTTCTTTGAAGGGAAAGCTTTCAATAACAGCAATACGCCACTCGCTATTACTGTGAGCAAGCATCTTGGCAAGGCTAAGACCCACCATACCACCGCCAACAATGGCGATATCGGCATCAAAAACTGTAGCGGCTGCTTGTGTAACCATAACGTCTCAAAATCTGTTCAGTAACCGCGATATCGTGGTCAACACATTGGCTCAAACCCACATATCTTACGTCGCGAATATCCCTCGCGATGACAATTGGGCCTAACTTACGCTTATTCTCAATGAAGTAAGGCCCCGCTTCAACCAACTTGATCAAAAGGCGGGAGTTAAACGGAATAAGACTTGAAATGAAAAGACTGAATCGAGGCGAGTTGACCGAGCAAATGAGGCCCAACTAAACATCAAAAGCTCAGATTCACTCACGATTTCCAGCTGCTCAAACTGTGTTACCAATTTCGCGATCGTTACAGAATTGAAATTGTGAAGGTACTCAAAATCGTATGTTTAATTGGTGTTCTCTAATTAAATGAGAGATGTGTTATTCGGCGTTTCCTACGAGTAACCCTTTTATGAAATAAAAACAAGTATATAAATTCTTAACCACGTAACCACGAGAATAGGCCACAATAAATCATTTACCATTAATTCCAAAATTTACACTTCACCAAAAACACAAACAATGTTATTAAAAAACTCATGTTCAGTTAAACCTCTAGCAACACATTTTTAGAAAACACTTTAATTTACAGAACACGTAAAACTAATCAAAAACTTATTAGGAAAAAATACCTCAACCTGAGATTCTTCTAAAAAACGAACTCACCATTTAAATTAGAAAAAGATATTTTCTCTTGTAATTATCTAATTACTCTAAAAGTGATTTTTATGTCAGTTGTTTTGATGGGTTTTTTAATTTGATTGTTAGTTTTTAAAATGGTTTTTAGGTGAATTAAATTCGGTTTTTGGAATGCTATGGTAATTTTCTAATACTTTGGTTTTAACTAATTTTGTAAAATAAATATTAACACTGTGTGGTGAGAAATAAGTCACACTTTAAAATCCTACAAAAATTAAAATCGCGAAAATTTCCGCAAATATTGCTTATGGTTACAAAGGTTTTATTTAATTTTTCACTCTATAAGCACGTTTAATTATTTTATAACTCTGTTCCTCATCAAACTTTTACTAAAGGGATTTTCGCATGAAGTTAATACCCCGAGGGCAATATCTACAACTCAATACTCCCGGCATTGGCAAAGACGTGGTGTTTGCGCCCAATGTTCAAGAACACGCCAAGGTCTTAATGAAAGCGGCTAATCGCGGTTACTACTATCCATTGATGGCCATCAAACAGCTTAATGCCTTAGCGACCGGGTTAACCGGTAAACACAACGTATTTATTCCCAACGTAATTGATTTTAAAGCCAACAGCTTTCACAAGGTTGTGGTATTTGTGCCCGGCATTGCCGCTACTGTAGAAAAACGCTCCGACAAAATGCTGGTTATTACTGATTTAACACTGAGTAGTGAATACGAGAGTATTGCTAAAGGAAATCAACAGAAACCGGGGGTATACAGTGTTTCTCGGACGCGCGGTGGTAAGATTGAGTCTGAATTCAGAAACAATGGTCGAATTTTGTCTAAAGACGACAGAAATGTGGTGATTGCCAACACAAATTATAAATTACCCGCAGATGCGGCTGAAGAGGCAGTAAAACGCTTAAACGCTATGTTTGGTGGTGATGCATCTTTAAAATGCGATTTTGATTTATTTTATTCTCCGGTTGGTGGCGAATTAAACGGTATGCGCAATTATAACCCCGTAAAAGTTAAACAAACCTACGGATTTGCGGGGTTATTGGCCGATGCCATGGAGCAATCTAAAAATAAAAAAGGCGTTGTATGGGCTTCGGAAAGAGGTGGTTCGGTTGTGTTAACTCAAGCCTTAATGACCCTAGCAGCAAAAGATATCCGTTTTACCGATCAAAAACACATAGTAAAAATGTGTTGGGCCACCTCTAATCCGCGCTCCACCTACGATACCATCATAAAATTGGAGATGATTGCCGATAAAAACCTGTTTAACAGTAACAGCCATATTCGCGCTAGCTTAAGCGCATTCAAGGGTAATTTAGAGCGGGTCAGACGCGAAGGCGACCCCTATAATTACCGCGACCTATTAAAAAGTACCGGCAACGGCGGACTGGCCTTTAATACCCTCGCCGGTGCTGGCGTTTTGGTGGCAGGCACGGCCTTGTCCGGTATGCCCACCGGGGCAATTGGCGTGGCGGGCTTGGTTACCGGTGCGGTGGGCGGTATTCAATTTGCCTACAGTAAATTTAAAGAAAGAAATCTACGGCGGTAATGTTATGTGGGATTGGTTAAAATTCTTTCCATTTGCGAAAGCCCAGTATACACGGCCGGTAGTCACAGAAATACGCGGCCCGTATTTTTCAAAACCACGTCTAAACAAATGGTTTTTTGGTGACTCGGTGTTTTATTTTGATGCGCCACGAGCAAACCCAATACTAGGCTTCAATGGCAACGGTCGCACTGTAGATGCTAGACACCCAAGAGGTGGCGATCTTTGCATACGCTACAATGTTAATTCCTGCTCCGATACCCGCCGCTATCAGTGGGATGTGATACCGTTTTATCGCAATACTTGGTATTTTGTAGGGGCTTGGTTTACCGGAATAGAAGCTCGTTTAGGAGCCACAGCTGCGATACTTACGGCGAATAAAGGCTCTATTTTTAAAGAAAGCAGTTTGTTTCACCCACGGGTATTTGAGTCAGCCATAGCGAATTATCTAGATGACATCTATGGCTATCGTCGTTCGGGTAAAAAGCCCGTTTATCGTGGCCCCTTACATTGGCGGGTATTCCCCCTAAGTGGCAGTATTCAAGGTGTAGCATGCGATATACACCAGACTCATAACGGCAGTCGAGACAATCCCGAGGTTGACCGCCTCGTTATTTTCCCCGTATCAACCGACCAATTTGTGTGCATTACGTTTAGCTTTGGCAGTATTGAAATATACAGGGATGAGTTAAGAGCTAAACCCATGTTGGCATTGACCGACTCGATTATCAATTCCATGCGTTTGCAGGTTGGGCCGAAGACGCAGGCAGAGTGGGATAAGGTAAAAGCCACCTGTGATGATATGTCGATTACCGAAACTTTTGGTGAACTTGCTTGGCCGTTATTCGAAGAGAAAAAATCTAGGAAAAAACCCGAGGTGGATATTACGCCGATCGATGCGCCAAAGGTTATTGCTCAACACAAATGACACGCTGGTTAGACTGGTTAAAATTCTTTCCGTTTGCGAGAGCCCAATATACACGGCCGGTAGTCACAGAAATACGCGGCCCGTATTTTTCAAAACCACGCCTAAATAAATGGTTTTTTGGTAATTCCGTTTTTTATTTTGATGCGCCACGAGCAAACCCAATACTAGGCTTCAATGGCAACGGTCGCACTGTAGATGCCAGACACCCGAGCGGTGGCGATCTTTGTGTACGCTATAATGTCAATTCCGGCAGCGATACTCGCCGTAATCAATGGCATGTGGTGCCGTTTTACCGTAATACCTGGTATTTTGTCGGCCCTTGGTTTGTGGGCGAAGAAGCCCGTTTGGGTGCCACGGCTGTAATACTTACGGCGCGTAAAGGCTCTATCTTCAAAGAAAGTAGTTTATTTCATCCACGAGTATTTGAATCCGCTATAGCCAATTACTTGGATGATCTTTATGGCTACGATCGTTCCGGTAAAAAACCCGATTACCGTGGCCCTTTACATTGGCGAGTATTACCCTTAAGTAACAGTATTCAAGGGGTGGTGTGTGATATACACCAGATTCATAACGGTGGTCTAGATAATCCCGATTTACGACGCTTAGTATTCTTTCCAGTCTCAACCGATCAATTTGTGCGTGTTACTTTTAATCTAGGTGGTGTAGCAATTTATCGAGACGAGCTAAGAGCCAAACCCATGTTGGCGTTAACGGATTCTATTATTAATTCCATGCGTTTGCAGGTTGGGTCAACCGCACAGGCAGAATGGGATAAGGTAAAAGCCACCTGTGATGATATGTCTGTTACCGAAACTTTTGGTGAACTTGCTTGGCCGTTATTTGAAGAGAAAAAATCTAGGAAAAAACCCGAGGTGGATATTACGCCCAACGACACTCCAATCGAAATACCCAAGGTTATAAACCAACACAAATGACACGCTGGTTAGACTGGTTAAAATTTTCCCCTACGCGAAAGCCCAGTATACAAGGCCGGTAGTCACAGAAATTCACAAGCGAGCTTCAACCCAATCAATTAAAAAGCAGAGTTGACCGAGCAAATAGGGCTCGATCAACGAATAAATTTACTTAAGAATTGAACAAAAATTATAGGCGGGATTTATCTGTCGCTATGTTCTGAAGCTAACTGCGTTCTAAAAGCGCTAACTTTGAGCCAAAGGCGATAAACACGATACCTGTAACCGAGTTTAACCAGCGCTTAAAACGGGCACCATTGGCCATTTTTTTAACGCCCGATAACATATAAATCATTAAAGAAAACCACACCACATTTACCATGGCGTGTGCCGTTACCAATGCAAACACATTAACGGGATTATCATTAACAGAAATAAACTGCGGAAACGCGGCCAGATAAAACATAGAAACCTTAGGGTTTAACACGTTGGTTAAAAAGCCTTCCAAAAAGGCTTTACGTAAAGACGCTTTCTTTTTAACAGTAACTTGAGCCACATCTGCAACAACGCCTTTGTCTTTGAAGGCACTCAACAATGCCTTGATACCAATCCAAATTAAATAAGCCGCACCGACTAATTTGAAGATAAAAAACGCCTCCGCCGATTGCACCAACAACAAAGAAATACCCAAAATGGATAAGGTTCCGTGTACGTAAAACGCCGCCACAAAACCACCAATATTAGCAAACCCAGCCTGTTTGCCAAACAACGGCACCGTTTTCGCAATTAAAAAACCGTTTGGCCCCGGCGAAACCACCAACAAAGTCACCACCGCAATAAAGGCCAAAATTGTGCTTATATCCATGGGAACCTCAAAAGTAATAGAATATCAAAAATACGCGAATTAAATTGCAGTAGAAGTAAAGGAACCTCTGATTAACCTAAAAATATTTAGATTATTATTTGAGAATACCGTTTATCAATGAATAATCTAATATAA
>NZ_BAAGIE010000049.1:0-15374 GCF_054658275.1 Sessilibacter sp. MAH3
TGAAGAAATTGGAAATCGCATTTTCAATTTCTGTCCTCTGATTAAATCATGGATGAGTTAATCAGAGGTTCCTATAATAAAAAACAAGGTGTTCTAATAAAGAACGGCTGCGAATAACGTAAATAAGCGATATTAGATAGACATCGATCAAATAAATTAAGGTTTTTGTTTTCTTACCCCTTTTAAATACCTGGTGTACAAAAATAAAATACCCACGATGTTACGCCAAAGCCTAAAACTTCTAATTCTCTTAGGCTTATTCAACGCACAAATATATGCATTCGCTGCAATTTAAAAAATTCTTTTAGCACTTGGTTACCCAGTAAATTACTCAGTTATTGCTTAAAAATTCTTTTTTTCTTAGCCGTGACTTAATTCACACTAAAACTGGTAACCCTCTATTTATATTTTTAACGGTTATACAATAAAGTTTAGTTACTCGCTAAGCATTTTATACAAGCCCGAATTTTACCGGTAAAAAAACCTGGTTCCATATTTATCGGTAACCGTCATGCCTTACTCACAGCGGAATAAGGCAGACATGGCCAGCAAGGACAGGCCGACATTAAGCATTACATTCAATTACATAATTTTAAATTAACAGCTATATAGGAAGGGTATTATGGAAAAGGTCATCACCATTATTGGTGGCGGTGCGACGGCGCTTGCGTTTTTGGATCGTTTTATCACAGAATCAAAAGATGATATTAAAAATCTTGCGACTATTTATGTTCTAGAAAAACAAGAAATTTTTGGCCCTGGTGTCGCATACAACGAAGACAGCGCATCAAACATTTTAAACACCAAGGCAGGTTATATTTCCGCTTTTCCGTCAAAACCCGGTGACTTTTTCAATTGGCTGCACAGCAATCCAGATCTTTGGGAAGATAAATTCCCGAACTACATTGCAACTGAAGACAGTTACGCACCACGCCCATTATTTGGCATGTACCTACAAGCTTCTTTTGCACAAGTTGTTAAACAAGCAACCCAAAGAAACATAAAAATTGTACAATTAAATGCAGAAGCAGTAGATGTATCAATAGTTGGCAATTCTTACGTAACTAAGACTTCCTGTAATTTAAGCATCACCTCTGACATTGTTTTAATGGCTTGCGGTACCATTCCTAATGCTAAAATCGAATCTCCAGCGACGTTAGGTTCGGTCATTTCTAACCCTTACCCAGTTTGTAAATTAACAAAATATGTAAAAAGCGAACAGCCATTAGCAATTATTGGTGCTCGACTCAGCGCCATCGACGCGATCATTGCACTTGTAGAAGGTGGTCATAAAGGTGATATTCACGTTTATTCGCGCAGTGGATTCTTTCCGTCCATCCGCGGGACACAAGGCCGTTTTGCCAGTAAATATTTAACCCATGCCTACTTAGACGAGTATTTAGCCAAGAAACCAGTGATCTCGCTAAACGACATCGTGACTTTAGTTGCCAATGATTTGGAACACTACTTTGAGTGTAATCCTTCTCATATGCGTGAAAAAATCGCTATTCCACCACAAGCGCCGAACTCTATTGAAGAATATCTCGAAAATGAAATGAAAATGGCAAACCATCCTCGCGGTTGGCAGGCGGTATTGTACTCTACAAATGCAATTATCGAACGCTTGTGGATGGCATTAAAAGATGAAGACAAAGATACGTTCCTAAATGAATACTTTGCAACCTTTATGTCTTATCGTGTATCCATTCCAAGAGAAAACGGACAACGTATATTGAACTACATAAAGTCTGGTCAGGTTAAATTCTTTAGCGGAGACAGTCGCGTATCTAAAGAATACGGTTCTATGCCTGTGGTTACACAAACCGAAGGTGGTTTAGAAATTAATCGTGAATACGGCTACGTCATCTACGCAACCGGATCACCCAAAGATCCTATGAAGAGCGACTCTAAGTTAATTCGCAACATGATGTCTAAAGGCAGCATAACGCCACAACCTTACGGCGGTATCGAAATCGACACGACCACGTATCAAATTATTGATACTAAAGGTAACGTTCACGAAGATTTATTTGCATCCGGTGAATTAACCGTAGGTAATTTCTTCTTTACCAGCGCAATGGACATTATTACTAGACATGCGAATAAATGTGCAAAAGAAATTTTTGACAAGCATTTCAGTCTAGAAGCTCAACTGCGCGAACAAACACCTGCGCTTAACAAAGCAAAGGCTTAGTTGAATATTATTTAGTCTGCGAATAAAAATTCGTTATTTGCAGACGATGTTTAAGTTTTGTGAGAGAATTTTTATATAAACATCGACAAGATCAACAAAACCGAAACAATTCGTCGATTTAATATAAGCAAGCTTAAAAACTATAAAAACAAGTAAATAGACGACTCCTATTTAATCAATGTTGTTAAATAGGAGTTATTTTATATCCCATAGGAACTTCTAAATTAACTTATCCTTGACTTAACCAGAAAGCCAAGTTTGAAATTGGTAACGCATAGCTTTATTTCGGTTGGCTTTGAGTTATTTAGTATTTTTTATGCAAACTTAACTTCAAAAGCTGTTTCTGCGGTATCGGCATAGGTTACGAATACACACAACCTATAACCTTCTATAAATTTTTTAGACAGTTTAAATATTTTACTCCCAAAACGGGAGATTAACGAGCAGTTCCTTGATGAACCTTAGAGAACACATCAACCAAAATATTTGGTACGCCCGCTGGATTGGTTTTAGCGCAACATTTATTGGTATTGGCATCAGCAGAATGTCATTCACGCCACTGGCGGCAACCGCCGTTGAGTTAGATATTTTCCCGAAAGAAGCAACCACCGTTATTGGCGCTTTATTAATGCTCGGTTATGCCACCGGAGCAATCATTGCTGGCCCAATGATTAAACGAATAGGAATTTTACCTTCAATCAGAGTATGTTTTGTCATCGGTTTAATCTGTCAAATCGTTGAACTTATCGATCTTACAGTTTCTACATGGCAAGTGACGCGATTTATGTATAACGTTATTGGCGGGGCGTTAATGGTAACCGGGCCAGTGTTAGCGGTTAGCAAAGGCAGTGATCAGCAAAAATCCAAAACACCACTTTGGTCGTTTGTGGGAATTGGTATAGGCGCCATGGTTTCGGCAAGTTTTATGTTGTTGCCTTTAGATTTATTTCAGCAACAACAACTATTAACCATTGTGGTTTTTTTGGTCGTAGGCTTTAATTTATTTTTATTGTCGTATATTACTTATGAGCAAAACGTTAAAGCATCCAAAGCTCCTTTACCTAAGGCTGCTATTTGCGTAATTATTGGTTATGCCATGGCGGCGGCGTGTTTTGTTCCTGGCAGTGTGTATTTAAGTGATTACGCTGCAAACGAATTACTATGGGGAAGTAAAGAAGGCAGCACTTTATGGTTATTTTTTGGAATTGGGGGTTTATTATCCACCCCGTTACTCTCTAGAATTTACCCCAAGCATTTAAACGGATCGGCACTCACTGTTTTATTTACCGCAAAACTAACTGCCTTAGCAATTTTTGCGTTCTATCCAAATAAAATGGCTTTTTATATTGCCGCGCTAACCAGCGGATTTTGTTTACCTAATATTGTGTTACTAACTTCAAATTGGTTGAGAGAAAATTTGTCTCAAGAGCAGTTTTCATCTGCGTGGCAAGTTGCCACCATGTGCTTTTCTTCAGGCCAAGCGGTTAGTGCGTTAATTTTAGCGTTAATTTTTGATTCGTCTGAAATCTACCAAGTATTATTTGTTGTTGCTTTGATATTTGTTGCAGTTGGCCTATCTATGGTGAACATGCGCTTTTTGTTTCCTATAAACAATCATCAAAAGCAAGTGCCGCCGGATGGCGCAATGAAATCGGCATTAAATTAAATTGCTTATTTGAAAAGTAACCCTGTTGTTAAAGTTTATAAAACCATAAAAACGACAACCAAAAAACCGGCCATAAAAACGTAGTCATAAAAATGTAGCCATAAAAATATATTCGATGGTAAATATTCCGATTATTGGATTTTTAAAACATTAAAAAATCAAACAACGTAGATTTGATTTTATTCACAACAAAATTTTACAAGCAATAATATTGGCAACGCTTAAATACAAGTAATAACTATAGGAACCTCTGATTAACTCATCCTTGATTTAATCAGAGGACAGAAATTGAAAATGTGATTTCCAATTTCTTCACAATTTCAATCACTTACAGTTCTTGAAATTGGCGACACATCCTTGTGTCGCCAGAAACTCTAGGTTAATCAGAGTTTCCTATAAAAACTACAGGCTTCGATATTTAAAAAATAATCGCTACATTGATAAAGAATTGAGTTTCAGCCCCTAAAGCTGTAACGAAATAAAAGGGTGCAAAAGCACAAAAGGACCTTCCACTATAAACACAAAAAAATATTGAAACACAAGGAGCTATTCATGCTTAACAAAAAACTAATTAATGCAAGCAAATCAGTGTTAGCCTTAACTGTTGCCGCAGCAGTATCTTTCAGTGCAACTGCTGCAAATACACTACCTACCGATGAAGAACTAAGAGAAGTTGTGCGCTCTGTAGTGGGTGCCGAAATTAACGGTGGTGCCGGTCTGCACTTTTGGGCCATTATCGTAGACCGTGATAATCGCGTACGTAACGTTATTTTCACCGGTGACGACCGTCAATCACAACTACCTATTGGTCGTGTAGTTTCAACCGCTAAAGCTTCCACCGCCAACGCGTTGAGCTTGCCGAATTTCGTTGTGTCTACCCCACAACTTTCTGGTGCGACCCTAGCAAATGGTTTGTTCCAAAATCTACCTAATGCTTATCCTGTATCTAACGTAGCTTATGAAGGCCCTTCACGTTTGTTCGGTACTCGTAAAGATCCAATGCTTGGCCAAATTATCGGTGGTGCAACTGCTCTCGGCGGCGGTTTAGCATTATTTAATGATGCCGGTGAAGTTATTGGCGGTTTAGGTATTGGTGGTGAGGTTCACCCATGTGCCGACCACAATGCTGCGTGGATGGTTCGCGACATGTTAGGTTTAGATAACCTTGCTCCTGGCATTGGTTTCTCTGCAACTGGTGACGACAACATCGTTTACGATCTAGACGAAAATGGTATCAGTGCTAGCGGTTTCGGCACCATCGAGTGTTCACCACAAGCAACGGCTATTTCTGCGACCCTACCAACTCTTTACCCAATCGGTCCAAACTGATTTAACGGTAAAATTGAATACTTAATACAAATAACATAACGTAATTTGTATTATTAAAATCGGGTCTGAATCTTCGGATTCAGACCCGATTGCATTAATAATCTGTAGAATTTATTAATTAACTTATTCAATTAATTGCAGGCAAAACCTTTGCACCCCGCACACCTCCTGAGTCTCGTGATGACGTTTCATTTTATTTACACCCAAATCACCTCACCCCGCCAGATCGGTAATTAACAAACACCTAGCCAAAAGATATTATTTCATTAACGTTAACTCATGCAATTAGTGGGCAATCGCATTATTTTTTTGCTCGCTTATGATCAGAGATTCATTAATGACTATATCGACAGTTTTTCTTTCTCATGGCGGCGGTCCAATGCCGTTACTTAACGATCCAACTCATGTTGAGTTGATTGCTGCTTTAAAAAAGATTCCTCAAAAAATTAAAACACCTAAGTCAATTATTGTGGTTAGTGCGCATTGGGAAGAAGCCGGCTTTATTATTACCGGCGCCAAGCAACCGGAATTAATCTATGACTACTACGGTTTTCCGAGAGAATCTTATGCTATTAAATACCCAGCACCGGGTAATCCAGATCTTGCCGACCTTATTCATAAAACATTAACGGATGAAGGATTAACAGCAGCGGTTGATCCTTATCGCGGTTTTGATCACGGTGTTTTCGTACCATTAAAGTTAATGTATCCAGAGGCGAATATACCTTGCGTACAAGTTTCGTTGAATCGAAATTTAGACGCTAGGAGCCATATTCAACTTGGCAAGGCCTTAGCGAAATTAAACGTAGAAGACTGTTTAATTATTGGCTCTGGACTATCGTTCCATAATTTACGGGCGTTTTTCTCACCATCAACGGCGGAAATGGCTCGACTCAATCGCGAGTTTGAATCTTGGCTTAACAAAACCTGCTGCACTCGTGAATTATCCGAAAACGAACGAGAAAATATTCTAGTTCAGTGGCAACTTGCTCCGGGAGCACAATTTTGCCATCCAAGACCAGAGCACCTTATTCCTCTACACGTCTGTTATGGTGTTGCTCAGTCATCGGCAAAAGAAGTTTTACACAGTAAAATTATGGGCAAAGAATCCAGTTGTATTATTTGGTAGCCTAAAATTTTAATTATGATTTTAATCATCGATGTAGGCTGAATATTCACGTATCGCGAATACATCGATTCTTCTAGGTTGATAATAAAATTTTCACCCTAGAAGAAAACCAAACATGACACTGTTATATTCAATCAAAAATTAATTCAGCTAAGAATATTACATTGAGATCCAACCCGAGAAATTCTTACTTTCTTGAAAACAATCATTTAAAAAATGATATTTCAAAAGACTCTCGTAAAAACGCTCTTAAAAACTTTCTTGAAGTCTCTTCCTAAAAACTCTTTTAAAAATTCTGCAAAAAAACTACTTTATATTGACGATTCTTTAAAAAAATCTTATTGGCAATATACCTACCATCTGCAAGACGACAAAACCGAAGTTGATTCCACGCATTTTTACGGAATGCACTTGCGTCCACATTATACTTTTATATTTACTAATACTAGCGAGGCGATATTAGCAAGGCTAATATAAGTATTCGTTTATTAAAAATTATTACGGTGACATTAATAACCCAATTTCATCAAATGATTAACACAGTAGTACATATCGCTACATAAAAATTACAAGATACTCAACTTTCCGATCGGTCTGCCGCTGTATTAGTTATGGTTAGATTATGGAAAAAACAGCATTCGACTGCTAAAAATATAACTGTTTCGAACCAATCTCACATTAACCGGCGACTGACCTACCTTGAATGTAGTTAATTTCGAAAGTTAATTAAGATTAATGCTGTTAATTAGAAACCTAATTGCAATATTGTATAAACCGTCTCGTATCCATTAAAAAATAAAGAGCGCCTTAATGCGAAATTCAAAGCTCAAAATTGCCGCCGCGGCCACCCTAGTCAGTGGTCTTGTATCCGCAGGAAGTTTTTGGTTTTTAGGTTTATGGGGTTTTATCGTTGCTACTCTGGTTGCGCCTGCCTTTGTGGTTTTTTGTTTTCAAAAGAAAATAGAACCCCTAGAAACCGCTCTACAAACGTTAAACGACCAGCTAAATATGGCTCTCGATTTATCGGATATTAGCCATCTCGAATACAGCATCAGCAAAAATGCCAGCGCTAGCAGCCAGCGCGCCATCGGAATTTCCAACAGCTGTAATATCATCGCCATTGCCGCGGCTGAAGTTTCACATGCATCCGATGTATTGAAAGCGCGCATTGACGCGCAGGTGGAACAAACACGAGAAATTAACCGTAATTCTCAAGAAGTTACTCGCATCGTTGAAGATTCAACACAAAGTTTAAATGCGCTCGAAGAGACATCACAATTAACACATTCAGCCTGCCAAACCGGTCGAGAATCCATTCGCAACGCCAATCAGCAAATGACCGATACCGGATCACAGGTTCGCAAAACCGCTGATCTGATTAATCAACTCGAAAACCGCGCCTCCGAGATTTCGAATATCGCCAAAGTTATTAGTGAAATTGCCGATCAGACCAATTTATTAGCACTTAACGCCGCCATTGAAGCCGCCCGCGCCGGTGATATGGGTCGTGGATTTGCCGTGGTGGCCGAAGAAGTTCGCAACCTCGCCAATCGCACCGCAGATTCTACCAATCAAATTCGCGATATGGCCATGGAGATTAACAAAGACACCAAACTTACCAGCGATGCCATGCAGTCGGTCGTAACCAGCGTTGAGGCCGGCGTTGAAACCATTCAAATGGTCGATCGTCAACTGCAAGATATTTTGTCTTACGCAGAAGACGTGGATTCACGCATTGCAGTTACTGGCGAACAATCCCGCGAAAGTCGCGATTATCAAAACAAAATCATCAACTCCATCGCAATACTTTCTCAAGGTTTAGAACACACCGCAACCGATATTGACATGATGGCCAACCAGTCTTTACAACTGGCCGATAAATCAGAAGTGATCTACGAACTGCAAGGCTCTGCGGGTTTTACTGGAGAATGGAAGGATCTTTATAACAACATGTCTGCCGCGGTGTTAAAAATACAAGAAGTATTCGAGCAAGCCATTGATAAAGGCACCATCAGCATGAGCGATCTTTTTGATCGTAAATACGAAAAAATTCCAAATACTAACCCTGAAAAATACACCACTCGATTCGATAAATTTACCGACCAAGTATTACCTGCCATTCAAGAACCTATTTTAGAAAGATTACCCTTCGTAATTTACTGTGGCGCGGTCGATAACAACGGTTACTTCCCTACCCATAACAAAAAATTCTCCAAACCACTGACCGGAGACTACGACACCGACCTTGCCAACAATCGCACCAAACGTATCTTTACCGACCGCACAGGAAAACGGTGCGGCTCAAACACCAAACCCTTCTTGGTGCAAACTTACAAACGCGATACCGGTGAAGTAATGCACGACTTTAGTATTCCAATTTACGTAAAAGGTAAACACTGGGGCGGACTAAGGTCTGGGTTTAGGGCGAGTTAATAGTATTTAATTCTCGCTATTATTATAAACAGAGCTTTTTAAGCTCTGTTTTTTTATGGGTGTTTGAGGTAAAAATTCCACAAGATACAAACGCGGTTTTTTTTAGTGATTGCTTCTGGTAAGCTCCAAACAACGTAAGAACAATCATTAAAGGGCACACAATGTCATTTAGCTACGAAGATTTAACCTATATTCAATCTGCTCTGCACGCTTATTCGAGTGATCTAGAAAAAATTGATGAAGCCGAATGCGATGAAGATTATACCTTTGACGAGGTTTTAACAGATTTAAAACGTGTTAAGCAGTTGCGTATGCGCGTTGACGATTTGGTAGAAAATTTCAGTGAAGTGGCAATTTCTGTAAGCCCGCAAATTAAGTAATATTGATTGGCCTTTGTTGTGGTTAGTTTGTAAAAAATAGTTTTCACTCTGCAAATAAAGGCCTTTTGAAAATACAAACATCGCTTTTAGGCATTCTCCTCACCATATATATCTCATAAAAAAGTAATTACCAAAGACTTTATGTGATCTCAAAAGCTGAAAAATGCTAAAAGATATATATTTTACAAAATCATAATATTGTTTTACGCCACTCTAACCTACCGCTTATTAACCACAGCATTCATGTAATTTTATGGGTTTTATCGCATGACACAGTTACCACAAAACTCATAGCTGAGTGAATCAAATTCAATTGCGTAGGATTCCGCTGTTTATACCTTAGGAAACGCCGATTAACTGAACCATGGTTTAATCAGCGGCCAGACATAAAAAATGAGATGTTTGACTTATCCGCTATTTCCCACTCTTATAATTCTCTCTGCCAGTAATCTCTTTTAGCTAATTCATGGTTAAACAGTTTGTAAACGGCACCATGCTTACACATCTTTATAAACACTCTGTTTAGAATCCAGCGCTAACAGCTGTCATAACTAGCAATTGATTGGTATGTTTTAGTGGTATTAAGCGTCAGTTTTGTGATTTTTTTAACACAATTTTAGGGTGTGCGTTCATAAGCTCGCGATTAAGTAGCAGCACATTAGAAACCGATAGTGATAGACTTTAACGACTACCGTAAACATCGAGAGACGTGATATGTACAAGAAGTTAGCTTTGTCTGCAATTATCGCAATGACCGCCAATGTTGCTCTAGCCGGTGAGTTCACCTTAACCAGTAAAGACATCAAAGAAGGCGAAATGATGTCCAAAGCACAAGAGTTCCAGGGCTTTGGTTGTGAAGGTGGCAATGCTTCACCACAATTATCTTGGTCTGGCGCGCCTGAAGGCACCAAGAGCTTCGCGTTAACCGTTCACGACCGCGATGCACCCACAGGCAGCGGCTGGTGGCATTGGCAAGTCATTAATATTCCTGCTGATACTACCTCTCTAGCAACCAACGCAGGCGCGGCAGAAAACGGCAAGTTACCAGAAGGTAGCGCGCAAACGCGTAACGATTATGGCTACAAAGGTTTTGGCGGCTTGTGCCCACCCCCAGGTCACGGTGTGCACCACTACACCTTTACCATTCACGCGTTAAAAGTTGAGAAACTTGAAATTCCTGAAGACGCCAGTGCCGCATTAGCCGGTTATATGATTAACGGCAATAGCCTTGGCTCCGCTTCTATCGAAGCCTTATACGAGCGTTAATTTTTTACGCGCCTCAGATTAACGCACTTTTGAGTTGATCTGAGGCTATAAATTGTAAATAGCTAAATACTTAAGTAACCTCCGATTAAGTTACAACAAACGCCCACCACATAGATAACGCCAAAGAAAGCACAAATATCATAAAGAATAACGCACTTACCATTGAGAATTTAAGCGTTGTTATAAACCATCCCTGCTCGTAAACGTTCTTAAATGAAAGATAAATGTAGACAAACATCCAACAAGTTAAAACCAACAATATTTTATCAATCACAAAATTAAATACGGTTATGAGTTGATTAGTTGCGTTTAAATTACTAACTTCGGTAAACAACATATAAAATGTTAGCAAAATAAACACAAAACTCTGAACATAAGCCATAAATATTAGATGCTCTACGTACATCTTTTTTTGTCGAATATAAAAAACCTTTAAAATCAGCGCAAAAATCGGCAGGCAGATCAGCATTACCTTTGGTAATAAACTGAAAAAATACGAGAAAATAGCTTCACCATTCCACTGACTTTGATCTTTAAATTTTTGCTCTAATTGCTCGTCGCTGATTCCGGCTAAAAGTGCCGAGTAGTGCATAATCGTTTGCTCAAAGTTACTCGCCGTAGAAGTTTGATTGGCATCTAAACCATTAGCACTTGAACCACCAGTATTAGAACCACCGGCACTTGAACCATCGCCATTAAAATTAATGCTGAAAGAATTGTCTAATTCCTTTAGTTTTTGCAGTTCGGTTTTGTTTTCTTCTGTTATATATTGGGCAAGCTCTTTATCACCGGCACTTATTATTTTTTTAGAACTAGATTGACCTTCTAATAAAGTCGATGTGTTTTCCTCAGGCGTGATCACTTCTTTAGGAATTTCTTCTATCTCAATAAAGCCATCTTCATCGTTATTGTAATTAAAAAATAACGTCGCCAACAAAAAGAAAATTAAATTACAAAACAAATACAGCCGAAATGGCGATATGTATTTAACCCTGTGTCCTGCCAGATAGTCCTTAACGATTTTTCCGGGCTTGAGCATTAAAGGAACCAAGGTTTGATTCACCTTGGAGTCGTAACTGAAAATACTGGCGAGAAACGCCATAACAATATCGCCCAAATAGCGAAATCGGTACGCAGAATCCTGCCCACACTTATGACAATAACGCCCTTGCAGTGGCGATTCGCAGTTTTCACAGGTTTGTGTAATAGAATTATCGTTCATCACATTAATAGTGTTTGTTGTATACCGAAAATATTAACGATTAAACACGTGGAAAACTCAACTAAAACAAGAATAGTACGATAAATTAAACCGCTGTAAATTAAATATGCTCGCCTGCACACAAATATGCATAACTAAAAAACGTGAATTAAAATTCAAAATAGAGAGAAAATTGAGATTAACCCTAATCCCCAAAAAAAAGCGTTAATCAGAGCCTTCTCGAATCAGAATCATCTAGAACCATAGGCCAGTAGAACCAGCGTCGCCTAGACATAAAATACCTCTTTGAGTGATTTTAACCGAAGTTTCTACGTCCGTTAAATGGGGTAGATCTCTCAGTATTACTTCAAACCGTAAAACTAAGCGCTAGGTAGACCAATTTTCGATGATTTGATTTTTGTTATTCATTGCATAAACCCATTCTCTACCATTTTTACTTTTCGAAAAGAGTTTTAAATCAACCAATCCATTAAGCACAGATGATGCGGTGTTGTAAGAGCAACCTAAGTTCTGCTCAACTTCTCTAATGGAAAACTCTTTACCGGTTCTAGATTTAGCAACTTGAAAGACTATTTTCTGCTTGTCGGTTAATTGTTTATATAAGCCCGATTCAAACAACCATTCGTTGAATCGATTTATTTCAACGGCTGCATTTTTATAGGCATCTTTAAATTTTTTAATCGCTCTAATAATGATGCCACTTTGGTATTCAATAAAATAGGTCAAGTCCATTTGATCTGATTCTGTATAAAGATAACTCTTAGCATATTTCACGGGCGCATTTTTTAACAACGCGCTAATCGCTATGTATCTAAAAGAGGCAAAATCTTTTTTAAACATGTACCAATAAAACAAAGCTCTTGCAACCCTGCCGTTACCGTCTTGAAAGGGGTGTTCGTAACCAATGCCAAAATGAATGGTTATTGCCTTTATCAACGGGTGAATATACGAGCTATCTTCACTTTCTTCGTGATCTTCATTAACCCAGTGAACAAATTCTTCTAATCTATTTTTTAACGTGTTGTATGGCGGGGGCGTATGCACAATTTCACCATCAGAATTTACAACATGCACATTATCAGATTTTCTAAAATTCCCCGGAGAGTAAACATCGTCATCGATACCCTCGACACCTACTTTATGTATTTCTTGCAGCAGATCTAAACTTAAAGGAGCGTTGCGCTTTTCCCATGCAAAGATCATTAATTTGTAGTTACCAACAATCATTTTTTCATCTTTTGATCTTGGTGATTTATTGCGTTTTAATAATTCTTTTGCAACTCTAGTTGTGGTGGCAGCTCCTTCAAGTTGACTACTACTAATCGATTCATCTTCAATTAGATCATTCAGCAAATATCCTACTTGGTGTTTTTCCCCAATCTTGCTACTGATCCACTCTAACGACGCGCTGGTAGTATTCCTATCAACTTCAGAGATTGCTTTTTGTATAAGTGGTGTCAAAAGATAATGGCACGAATTTTTTGGCTCTCCAAATTCGATGATTTTAGTTTTTTGTCGATTTCTAGCTAACTTAACTAAAGACCAAACCAATTTGTGGTCGAGATCGCCATCAATCCTATGCCTTAACTCGTCATAAGGTAAATAACTCCCCCTTTTATCAATAGGGGTTAAAAATTCTAGATACTGCTCAAGCTTCTCTGGATACTTATTGGCTATCACCGCGAGAGGATTACGCTCTTCAACAGGAGGTTCTTTGATTCTCATATCTCAATTTCCACTATATTTGAGATAAAAATACCACAAAACAAACCTACTGTCTCAATTTCCGTCACTTTTGAGACAAAAAAAATCGGATATTTTTTGATCAAATGGAAATATGCCGACTTTCGGAAAACCCTCATATCTCACCGGATTCAATCAGAGATTCCGATATTTAAAACCATCGAAAGCTAATGACTAAACCGGCCATTTAATTAAAAAAAGAAACCCCAAAAACAACTCGTTTTTTTAACTTGTGAAGGAAAACCAGATTAGATTAGCAGTGGAAACCGCGCTGTATAATTCATAATATTGAGAAGCTAAACAACTACAACAATATAACGAGCTAGAGAAACACAAATGTCGCCGAAATCATCTAGCCATTAGCGAAATTTTAAAGTTGATGATTTATGAAACGCTAGATAATGGAAACAACTACAAGACGAGATAAGTCCATAATAGTTTTTCCAATAATTTCAACCATCTCGTTAAGCATTCAAGCCGCAAGAATTTAGAGGAATCGATGCACATAGAAAAATTAGAATTAAAAAACTTTAAGGCGTTCAGGAAGCTGGAATTTAAATGTAATGATACCTTCAATGTAATAGTCGGTGAAAATAACATTGGTAAAAGCACTATCTTTGAAGCGCTAAATCTCTGGAAATTTGCATACGATAGGCTAATTCAAGAGCGAGATAAAAGTAGATTCTATAAAGCTTCATCAAACTATTACCTGCCATTTTCAGAGCTAAATCAGATACGTTTGGTCGATGACAACGACTTACTGTATCGAGCTAGCACCCCAAGTGCTTTTATAACGATAACAATTAGAGATGGTGATGACCGATTTTCCTTGAAAATCCGATTCGAAAAGCCAACCATCAAGAATGCTTATATTAGAATTTTTAATTCTGATGATTCTGATCATTCTCTTTTTGCAGAGTTTGAGCGATTTGCGGACTTTGTTCGAGGAAAGGTTTGTTCACTAAAAAATGCGATTTTTATTTATCAAACCAGACCAATTTCTACCATAGGAAAAACAGAGCCATTCTATAACAATGGTCAGATTGAGAAAAAGATAGCTACTGGAAAGTCTCATGAAGTATTAAGAAATAAAGTTTTAAAAACCGAGAACTCTCAAGCTAGAGTACCCGAACGGTTCAAAAAATTGGAGAGTAGGTTAGAAAGAGTTTTAAAAAATAGCTATCAAATACGTTTCAAGAATAAAAATAGGACGGATGATGAATACGTTCGTATTACAGCAGAATGTAGAGACCACCATAAGGAACTTGAAATTTCTATGATGGGCAGCGGATTTCTCCAAATATTGGAGATTTTCTCTACCATTGAATATATTGAGGCACACACAGATGGAATTTGCTTAATCCTAATTGATGAGCCCGATTCACATATTCATTCCGACCTTCAGTCCTATTTAATTGATGAGTTAAAGAACCACGCTGATAGCCAAATACTACTTATTACCCATAATGACAGACTTGTTGATAAAGTAGATGAAGGTGAGCTTTTCTACTTGAATAAAGAAGTTAAGAATCTAGGTAAACTCGAACCTCTCATAATGGAGGACTTCTCAAAAGTGAAGTCAGGTTTAGCTAGTGTTCTTCATGCATTACACGAAGCTGATAACAGGCCAATTGTCCTAACAGAGGGAAAAACCGACAAAATACTTCTAGATACCGCTTGGGAAAAATTAAATCCTGGGCAGCCAACTCCATATCAAACTATCTCATCTGGATTACAAATTACAGAGGAGTCACGGACCGGATCAGCCGAGACTGTTAGGCGTTCTCTCGAGTATCTCTCTACCTTAACAGATAGAAAAATTATAGGACTGTTCGACAACGACAGAGAGGGAAACGAGCAATTTCGAGGGCTGAATAGTCAGATATTTGAACCTCATAATCTAAATGTTGATTGCAGGAAGCATTTAACCAAAGAAACGCGGTTTCAGATAATAAGTGCAATTGGTAGTTGAGAGGCCAGCTGGTAGAGTCAGCACCTCTCCCGACCAAGAG
>NZ_BAAGIE010000050.1:0-15313 GCF_054658275.1 Sessilibacter sp. MAH3
ATGAATTATTTATGGGACAGCGAGTTGATTTACTCGCTGCGTTATGAAATTGCAGTTATTACTTGAAACCGCGAATTAAAAACAAAGCGGCGTAACAGAAAGTAATGAAGGAAACTCTTATTAACCCAGAGTTTCCCGCGAGACAAGGATGTGTCGGTAATTTCAATAACGATGAGTGATGAAAATTGTGAAGACTTTAGAAATCACGTTTTTCAACTACTTTTTTTTGAGTACATCATAAAAAACGAAGCTGAGTTTCTGTAGTTAACATAAGCTGGAGTTAACACCAGCTGGCTTCGTCGGTTGGGTTGCGTAAAAGCTCTTCGATATTTGCACATAATATTCGGTAACCAACATTGCCAAATAATATTTGGCGACCGTTATCCAGAACATAAGAGGGGCTGCCTTTTAAGCCTTCGGTTTTTGCTTGTTGGTAATCAGCCATCAGTTTTGCCATGGCGGTACCGTTATTTAATTCGATTTCTATGGCGTTAAAATCAAGGCCGTTATTGTGTGCCAGTGTTTTTAGAATATCCCAATCACCAATGTTTTGCGCATTACAAAAAAAGGCACGTCTGATTTGTAAGGCATAATCTATAGAGGCATCCACACCGCAGGCGCTTTCAATGGCTTTAATCATTAAATGCGCAGGCGCCGAAGATTTTGGCCTTACCTTGGTCCAAATATCGGGGTGCACTTGTGCGTGTTCAAAATCTTCGCTGCTGTGGCGAACGTGCTCGGCAAAGCCGCAGAAGCCGCCGCGGTCTTTCCATTGGCGATTCATTTTGCCATCAACATCGCCAAATACGTCCATGTAGTGATAGTGAATTTCGATTCGCTTACTAAGCTGCTGATTGAGTTCATCGATGCGTCGCTGGGCTATCCACGCCCAGATGCACAGTACATCGGAGTAATAATCAACGGTTAGAGGCGTATTTGAGGTGCTAGTGTTCATGGCGATTACCTGTGTTTTGCTCTATTTTACATAATTTAGATAAAAACGAAATAGGTTTTTTTCTTTTGGCCGAATCCGTGGTTTTGTCATCTATCTCGTCTAAGGTAAGGTCAACTGTGAATGACAAGGCGATTACTTATTTTGAGTATCGGTTCTAAAATACGGAATGGGTTATGAATTTACCAAGACGATCATTGCTAAAAGCCGGTGTGGGTTTGTCGTTGTTATCAGGACCGATTACGGTGGCTTTTTCCAGAGCGAATAACAGGCCTTTAGTGAACGATGGTGTGCAGTGTGGTGAAGTTACGGCGAGTTCTGCGGTGCTTTGGAGTCGTTGTGATCGCCCTGCAAAAATGTACGTGGAGTACAGTTATTCGTCCGAGTTTTTTAATAGCACTCAGTTACCGCCAATAGACGTATTATCGGTTTCGGATTTTACCGGCAAAATTCAATTAACGCGTTTACTCAGTGATAAAACCGTTTATTACAAAATTACCTTTGCTGCACTTGAGGATTTAAAAGCAACGTCAGAGCCCGTATTTGGTCACTTCAAAACCGCACCGGTGATTGCACGAAATATTGCTTTTGCGTGGTCTGGCGATACGGTTGGGCAGGGTTGGGGAATTGATCCCACGCGCGGTGGTTTTAAAACCTATCGTGCCTTAAATTTACACGAGCTCGATTTCTTTATTCACAGTGGCGATACCGTTTATGCCGACGGCCCATTACAGGAATCCGTCCATTTAGCCGACGGCAGCACATGGCATAATTTAATTACGCCCGAAAAATTAAAAGTGGCAGAAACCCTGGAAGAGTTTCGCGGCCAGTGGAAATACAATTTTTTAGATACGCATTTTCGCGAGTTTAATACTCATGTGCCCACCTATTATCAGTGGGATGATCACGAGGTTATTAATAACTGGTCACCTTCAACCAATTTGTTGGACGACAGCCGTTATACAGAAAAATCCGTTCACGTTTTGGCGGCGCATGCCTCTCGGGCTTTTTACGAGATGACACCCATTGCATACGTTGCCCAAGAACCCGGTCGAATTTATCGTTCTATTCACTATGGCCCAGATCTCGACATTTTCTTTTTGGATCTACGTAAATATCGCGCGGGCAATGGTGAAGGTCTCGAAGCTGTGTCGGGTGACACCACGGTTTTATTGGGTCGCCAACAGTTGGATTGGTTGCGTTCTGAATTGTCTAAATCTAAAGCGACTTGGAAGATTATTGCTTGTGACATGCCAATTGGATTGGTGGTTTGGGAAGATTGGAAAAATGCCAGTGGTGTTGAAGCCGTCGCAAATGGTGATAACGGTGATCCAAAAGGCCGCGAATTAGAATTTGCCGAATTACTGAGTTTTATCGCAGAGCGGGAAATTCATAATACGGTGTGGTTGACCGCCGATGTGCATTACACCGCCGCGCATTTTTATAATCCCAAAAAGGCGGCGTTCAAGAATTTCTTACCTTTCTGGGAGTTTGTGTCTGGACCTTTGCATGCTGGCGGTTTTGGCCCTAATGTTTTAGATAATACCTTTGGCCCTGAAGTCGTGTTTCAGAAAACTCCACCTACAGCCAATAGTCATCCCGATCAAGGATTCCAATTTTTTGGTTTGGTGAATATTAATGCCGATACGAAAGCATTAACCGTTAGATTGATGAACAATGAAAATGTGCTCCAACATGAACAAGTGTTATTGCCGGTGTTAAAGTGATTTCCGTCGCAGATAAAATAGTCATAGATGTAGACATTGACTGCTGTTTTTTCCGAGCATTTAAGTAAAACAAAATCATCACAAATTAATTTTTAAATTCGACTGGTGTTTATTTTGCTTTTATTGAGGCATTTATTATCGGTCAGTTAAGCCATTTTTCTTACGAGATGTATTTCTGCAAGACATTGTGTTGAACTCAACGCGCCAGAAGATACAGAGCTCGACGAGTAGTTATTTCATAAAGTTATGTTTTTTTAAATTTTAGACTGATTTGTTATTGCACATATTATTTCGATTTTTGGTACGTTACTTTAGTTGGCGCTTTCTATCGATTTTTATGGGCTTTTGTTCATAAGCAACGTTGGCTCTTCGGTATCTGAAATATCGGTTCAATAGATTATTAATACACAATTTGGGTGATTTAAGGGTTATGAATAAACTGCAAAAAATACAGCGCATACATCAACTCTTTAAAACCCGACGTCGTTGGCTAAGTGCGTCAGATATCAGTAGTGATTTAAAAGCACCAGAATCGGAAGTATCGGAATTGCTTGCACAAATGCAGAGCTTTTTGTCGGCGCCTATTGAGTTTTCAGAACAAGAGCAGGGCTACCGTTACCGAGAAGGCGCCATCGCGAATTACAATTTGCCGGACTTCTGGTTGAGTGCCAGCGAAATCGTTAGCCTTTCTCGTTTACACAATAATTTTAATGGTTTGAGCCGCGGTTTGTTATCCGATGAAGTAGAGGGTTTTAAATCTCCTATTGAGCAAGCGCTGCGTGTTCGTAAGATAAACTCTGATCAGTTTTATGCACGCGTTAAATACATTCCTAACGTGCAAGCGCGTACCTTCGACGAAGTGTTCTCAATTATTTGCGCGGGTGTTTTAGAGCGGCGCCAGATTGCCATGCATTACAACAACAGTGACGGTAGCGTCAGTCATTGCACGGTATGTCCTCAATTATTGGTGCATCGTGAAAATGTCTGGATTCTTGAAGCCTGGTGCCACATGCATCGCGGTTTGCGCAGTTTCAATTTGTCTCGGGTTGGTAATGCTGAGGTTTTGAAATCAAGAAGCCGAGAAATTGCCCAGAAAAACCTCGATAAATACTTTGATAATCTATACGGCGTTAATCAACAGCGACCACAGTTGGTAGAGCTAAAATTCAGCGGCGACGCGGCCTACGAGGCTGCATCGCAGCTTTGGCATGTGGATCAAAATGGCTTCTGGCAAGACGGGCATTACTGTTTGCATCTGCCGTTGCAAAACGAAGATGCTTTAATCAAGCGACTGTTGCCGCTGCTTCCCAATGTACAAGTCTTACAGCCGCAAGCGTTAAAAATGCGCCTTCACTCAACTCTCACCCAAGCACTCAAACGCCTCGAAGAATTGACCGGGGATTCGGTAACCCTCCCCAAGACAGATGAAGCTCGTAGCAGCGGAGAAGTTGTGCACCAGCTGAACCCCAACGGAAAACGCAGCAAGTCCTTCCAAAAAACTCTTAAACAAGCCTGAGCTTGTGTTAATGGCTATTGTGTTGTGGTTTAAGAGCACAAGACAGAGTTAATCCCAGTTAGTAGCTATACTTCATCGAACAACGTGCATAACGGCGCTTTGAGTATTGCTACGCTGGTCATTCATCGAATTTTTAGACTCAGGTTTTTCAAGATTTGATCGTCGTTCGCTTTACTTCAAGAGTTTGTTGTAAGCTGCTTGTAATAACCCCCAATAAGGAACGCCGATGCTAGGTCTTTATCCCGATATCAAACCTTATAATCGCGACTACCTGAAAGTCGAATCGCCGCATGAAATCTACTTTGAGGAATGTGGCTCGCCGGATGGAATTCCAGTGGTGTTTGTACACGGCGGTCCCGGTGGTGGCTGTACCAGTGGCGATCGTTGTTTTTTTGATCCCGAAAAATATCGCATTATTCTGTTTGATCAGCGCGGTGCCGGTCGATCTAAGCCTCACGCCGAACTTGAAAATAACTATACACAAGGGTTAATCGCCGATATGGAGGCACTGCGTGAGCATCTTGGAGTGCAGCAGTGGCTAGTCTTCGGTGGTTCTTGGGGTAGTACTCTGAGTCTTTTATACGCACAAGCCTATCCAGAAAAGGTATTAGGTTTAATTCTTAGAGGCATCTTTCTCTGCCGTAAAAAAGACTTGGACTGGTTTTATCAAGGCGGCGCAGCGCATGTTTTTCCAGACTATTGGGAACATTTCTGTAAGCTCATTCCAGAAGAAGAGCGCGACGATTACATCAAAGCGTATTACAAACGCTTAACCAGCGATAACGAATTAGCGAAAATGGCTGCGGCCAAGTCTTGGTCTCAGTGGGAAGGTCAGTGCGCAACGTTACGTCCGAGCCAAGAAACCGTCGACCACTTTAGTGAACCTCATTTGGCCATGTCTTTGGCGCGTATCGAAACCCATTACTTTATCAATGATTCTTTCATTGAAGAAAATCAGATATTGAACAATATGCAGGCCATCGAAAATATCCCCGGTGTCATTGTTCATGGCCGTTATGACATGGTTTGCTCTCTAGACAATGCCTATGAACTGTACAAACTTTGGCCCGAATCAGAATTAAAAATTATTCGTGATGCTGGCCATGCGAGCCGCGAGCCCGGGATCATTGATGCGCTGGTTAAGGCCACCAACGAAATGGCGCATAGAATTAACAAAGACTTAGATTCACCGGCATAATTATCCAGTGCGTTCATTGCAAAGATTACCGCCGTCGATTTTTTTGTGAAATAGGAATAGGTTGTGAAAGGATTAATTCAGCGAGTGACTCACGCGTCGGTCGCTGTCGATGGTGAGATTGTTGGTGAAATCCAACAGGGTATTTTGCTGTTGTTAGGCATCGAGAAAACCGATACCAACGAGAGTATTGATAAGCTCGTCGATAAGGTTTTAAAAATTAGGATTTTTTCCGATGAACAAGGAAAAATGAACAACAGCGTCGCGGATATCAACGGCGGTGTTTTAGTGGTGTCGCAATTTACGCTAGTTGCCGATACTAAAAAAGGTACACGGCCGGGATTTTCATCGGCTGCACCACCGGATATTGCCGAGCAACTTTATCGACAGTTTGTTGATAAAATACAGCAAAAACACGTCAATATTGCCACCGGTATTTTTGCCGCAGATATGAAAATCAGCTTATTAAATGATGGGCCTGTAACTTTTATGTTAGAGGTATAACATAAAAGAACCTCTGATTAATTCATTCCTGATGTAATCAGAGGTCTGAAATTGACACTGCGATTTCCAGTTTCTTCACACTTTAAATTACTTACCGCTCTTGAACTCGGCGATACATTCTCGTGTCGCGGGAGACTCTGGGTTAGTCAGAGTTTTCTTTATTTCTTAATTATCTGTTTACGATATACGACTCCGACGATTTCTTTCTAACCGTAGACTGTAATAACTGTCAGGAAAGCGCAATCTTTTGGTTTATTTTGATTTATCAATCAAATTGCCAGTTTTCTTTTATTATCATTTGTAGTCTTATTTAGTCAGTTTTTAACCGTTGTTTATCGGTTCGAATAATTCATTTTATTTTCCATAATCGATTTATTCGTAACTGTCGTTCATGTTTTTAGAGCAAGCTAAATCGAACATTTGAATGAGCTGTTAAAAAGTTAAAAAAATAATCACGCTGAGCTTTTTGTGTTTATTTATTAATCGAAAAAAACGTAAAATTTTGACTTTTAATTTATACAGTTAATACTTTTTGTAATATTTTGTTATTATGGCTACGCACATAACTTGTAGCCTTTTGGGAAGATAACGAAATTGAAGCAGGATGCTCAGCGGTTGGAGGTTCCCACTCCAGCAGTATTTAAGCTTGCAAGTGTATGTAATCAAATTGATTAAGTGAATTCGAGAGTCAACTTTCGATGCGGTTGAATCCGTTGTTTCCGTCTTTAAATAGATGTGCGGTTCTGCGTTTTTTTTATCCTTATCGAGAGTATTTTTTAGCTCATGAATGTCTGTAGGGCTCCCCGAGATCCTTTTTTGGGTTCAACAAATAATTAGAAAAATGTGTGGGTAGGGGTAACGACAAGGATTAAAGTCGTCTACGAGTTCAAGCGCAAAATAACTCTTATTCATCGGTAATCGAGTTTTTATTTTCAGTGCTGCGAATGGAAATTGCTATGGCTAGGGCTTACCAAGAAACCATTTTTCAACTGCAAAGCCAAGAATTGTTGTTAAACGCTTCTATTTTGGTGTTTGTCAGTGATCCGCTATTACAAGACGAGTTGAAATCCTACGTTGAGGCTATACACGCCCTTAATGTCGATTTTATTGAGAGTGGTGACCAACTAGAACGCATGTGCCAAGTAAAAAATTATGACTTGGTGTATGTTGATGCTCAATTGGGCAGTGATTTAATTTCTCACAGTGTCGATGTCTTAAAAGCAGAGGCGAATTTTTCTGAATTGCCTATGCCGTTGTTATTTTTGATTGATAACCATTTCGAAGATACCTTCAATGAAAATATTTTAAATTTAATGGATGAAGTATTTTTTTCGCCATTAAATTTTCGTGATTTAGATTTTAGAGTTAAAAAACAACTGCAACGTCGTGTTGATGGTGCTGATGCTCAACAACGTTTAGACGTTTGTGAAGCTAAACTTCTCGATCGCACCAGACAACTGTACGAAACTCAGCTGAAATTAGTAGAAGTTTTATCTCGGAATTTAGAATCGAGAGGAGAATCTCATCGCCACGATTACCTACCTTTGGTCGGACAGTACGCCGCAATTGTGAGTAGAGCGATGGGTTTAAGCGATGACGAATGTGATTTGTTGGAGCAAGCCAGCCCGCTGCATGACTTGGGTAATATCGAATTACCGGATGAGGTTTTGTACAAAAGCGGCCCTATGACTTCGGACGATATTACCTTACTTCGCTCCCACGTGAATATTGGTGCTCGTTTGCTGGCCAGCCAAGACGGGCAAATCATGCAAATGGCGGCAACCATCGCCCAGACGCATCATGAGCGTTGGGACGGAACCGGCTATCCATCGGGATTAAAAGGCAAAGAAATTCCGCTGTGCAGCCGTATCGTTGCGGTGTGTGATGTGTTTGATGCGCTTACATCTAACCGGCCCTATCGCCCGGGCTGGAGAGTTTCAAAAGCCTTAGAGTATCTTAAATCGAATGCTGGCCGATTGTTCGACCCCGACGTCGTAAACAGCTTTCAGTCGGTTTTTAACGAAGTGTTGGCTTGCCGTGAAAGCGCGTTTGGCGTAACCCGCCAAGAGTACCGAGCCAGCTGTGAGTTGAATTAATCCGTCTTACGGCTCAGTGATTCGTACCCTGAGCCGTTTCTCTTCGTGTTTAGCTGTCTAGTTTGTCTGAACCTTTCTCTTGTCCAAAAGACCTCTTATCGAAAGCCTCTTTGCCTAAACAATACCGTCAAGTACGAAATAGACGGGCTTATTGTCTAGTGAAGATCTGCACTTTTCTCTTCTAGATTTTCTTCGCTGTCTGCGTCTGTCTGACGAGGTTTAATAAATCGTCCGAACAGAATGCCAAGCTCGAATAGCATCCACATGGGAATGGCTAACAGTGCCTGTGAAAAGATATCCGGTGGAGTCATCAACATACCAACCACAAAGCAACCTACGATCACGTAGGGACGCTTGTTGGCTAAGGTTTTTGCATCGGTAATGCCTGCCCAGATTAAAAGCACGGTCGCGACAGGGATTTCAAAGGCAAATCCAAAGGCAAAGAATAATTTGATGACAAAATCGAGGTAAGAACTCATGTCGGTCATCACCGTTACGCCCGCCGGGGCGGCGCTGGTGAAAAACGCGAAAATCAGCGGAAAGACCACATAATAGGCGAACGCCATTCCGGAATAAAAGAGTATGACGCTTGAAATCAGTAGCGGAATGGCAATGCGCTTTTCATGCTTATAAAGCGCTGGCGCTATAAACGACCAAAGCTGAAACAACAAAAACGGCATGGCTAAAATAACCGCCGCAAACATGCTCATTTTAAACGGTGTTAAAAATGGCGCGGCCACACCCGTGGCGATCATGCTGGCGCCTTCGGGCAGATAGGTTTTTAACGGTATCGAGATGTACGCGTAGATGTCATTCGCAAAGGCGAATAGCACACCAAATACAACCAGTATTGAAAGAACACCCTTGAGCAGGCGATTGCGCAGTTCAACCAAATGAGCAACCAGCGTTTGCTCACGATCCTTGTTGATGTTGTCGTAACTAGTCATGGTTGCGACTTGGTTGCCTCGGTATTGCTTGCGGGTAGGTGATTTTCTGAACCAGATGCCGCTTTGTTTTCGGGTTTATGGCTTGGGTTTGTTGTAGTACTTGGGTTTGTTGTAGCACTTGGGTTTGTTGTAGCGGCGTCGTTGGGCAACAGGGTGTTTTGCTCAGATGGATTTGCAAAGGTATCTTCTGTGAGTGTCATATTGAGTTCACGGCGAGTATCTTCGAGTTTTCGCAAGACCTCTTCATTGTGCAATTGACGACGAATATCGTCGGTGCCCAGTTGCCGCTCAAGTTCTAAACGCGTATCACGCATGCCGCGCTTGATTCTGCCCACCATGAGGGCGATATCGCGCAGCGTTTGCGGCAGGCGCTCGGGACCAATCACCAGCAGACCTACCACCGCAATGATAAGAATTTCAAAAAAACCAATATCAAACACAAAAGTGCTCCCTGAAGCTTTAAAAAGCGGCAACTAAGCCCGGTTACTTAGTGGCTTCTTTATCTTGAGTGCTGACTTTTTCGGTGCTAGCGGTGCTTTGTGTGTTGTGCTCCACTTTTGCTTGAGCTTGCTGCTCTTTGGCTTCTTTTTCTTCGTCGCTCATGGCGTTTTTAAAGCCTTTGATGGCACTGCCAAGATCACCACCCAGCGAGCGAAGACGTTTGGTGCCGAAAAGCATTACGACGATGGCAAGAATGATCAGAAGTTGCCAAATACTGATTCCACCTAACATAACTTACTCCTTCGATGTTCTAAGAGCTCAGCGACCAAAGGTGCTGAGTAACTGTTGTTATTTTGATTGACGAGAAGCTTTTTCTTCAAGGCCAGACAAATTAAAACGACGCGCCAGTTCTTGCAGCACTTCGTCACTGCTAATGTTCATGTGACCCAGTAATACTAGACTGTGAAACCATAAATCGGCCATCTCGTAGATGACCTCAGAGTTATCACCACTTATGGCAGCGTCTTTTGCTGCGATAACGGTTTCGGTGCACTCTTCAGAAACCTTCTCCAGAATTTTGTTTAAGCCTTTGGCGTGTAGGCTGGCAACATAGGAAGAATCCGGAGCCGAGTTTTCGATACGCTCTTGAATGGTCGCGGTAAGTTGTTGCAAAACGTCTGACATAGCACTACCAGTAAATTAAAGATGTTTTTCTCGAGCGGTAAAATAAGTTTAGCTCTTGTAAATCTCGCTTGGATCTTTAATGACCGCTTCTTGGGTTTGCCATTGGTCGTTGATCAAAGAGCGGTAAAAGCAAGATTCCCGTCCAGTATGACAGGCAATGCCGCCAATTTGCTCGACTTGTAAAACAATAACGTCCGAATCGCAATCCAGTTGAATATCACGAACATTTTGTACGTGACCTGAACTTTCACCCTTCGGCCACAGCTTTTGGCGCGAACGTGAATAATAGACGGCGGTTTTGGTTTCGGCGGTTTTTGCTAAGGCTTCACGGTTCATCCAGGCCATCATCAAAATACGCCCGGTTTTTGCGTCTTGCGCTATAGCCGGTACCAAACCGTCACTGGTCCACTTAACGTCATCCAGCCAACTGAGCGGCGACGAACTGTTATTTCCGGGCGCTGTATCCATAACTGATTGCCTTAGATCAAAGGCTGGCTAGTGTAAAGAGTTTCGATTGTCGTGAAAACCTTTGTCGAAATCGATGAAGATATGCTCGTCAACAATTTTCTGGGTTAACCTAAATTAACCCAGTTTTGCTACCGAAATAACCAGACAACGCCTGCTGTCAAGAGCAATACAACCGTGATTGTGGGTAGGTTTTGCAGCCATGGCAAAAAGCCCGGCCACGCGGCAGCCGCGGCCAAGACGAGCGCGGCGGTAGCAATTTGCTTGCGCCGGGTGCCTGAACTGGGCCTATCGGCCAAGGCTTTGGTGGCGCGCTTAATGTCTGGCGTGAGCTTTGTTAATTCTTGTAATTGTTCGAGATTATTAAAGATCAGGTGCGGAACCTCGGGGAATTTCTCCATCCATTCCGGTCCGTACCTACGCAGTTCGTTGTACAAAGCTTTAGGATGAAAGCGATCTTTAATCCAACGCTCCATATAAGGATGGGCCGTACTCCACAGATCAAGATCAGGGTATAACTGTCGCCCAAGACCTTCGATGTTTAATAACGTCTTCTGCAACAGAACCAGCTGCGGTTGTACTTCCATTTGAAAGCGACGCGCGGTTTGGAACAGACTGATCAACACGTGGCCGAACGAGATTTCTTTCAAGGGTTTTTCAAAAATAGGCTCGCATACACTGCGAATAGCCGCTTCTAATTCACCAATGGAGGTTTCTTCTGGCACCCAACCGCTAAATACGTGCAACTCAGCCACCAAACGATAATCACGGCGGAACATGGCTAAGATGTTGCGCGCAAGATAGTACTGATCTTCGCGACTCAGTGAGCCAACCACAGCCGTATCAATGGCGATGTATTGTGGGTTTTGGGGCGTTTTAGTAGAAACGAAAATGTTGCCCGGATGCATGTCTGCGTGAAAGAAGTTGTGTTCAAACACTTGCTTAAAGAAGATTTCTACGCCGCGCTCAGCCAAACGTTTTAAATCGGTATTTTGCTCGCGCAAAGCATCGATATGAGTGACCGGAATACCAAAAATGCGCTCCATCACCATCACATTGCGACGGCAATAATCCCAATACACTTCCGGCACATAGAGTTGGTCAGAATTGGCAAAGTTACGGCGTAATTGGCTGGCGTTGGCGGCTTCGCGTTGAAGGTCAAGCTCATCAAAAATGGTGTGGCGATAGTCTTCAACCACATCGCGCATGTGTAACCGCTTGCCATCGGCACTCAGCGCTTCGGCTAAATACGCGACGGTTCGCAATAGGGCGATGTCTTTCTCAATGGTGGGTTCTAATCCAGGGCGAACTGCTTTTACAACTACCTTTTTGCCAGAGTGCAGGGTTGCGGTATGAACCTGAGCAATAGATGCTGAAGCCAAAGGTTCGCGATCGAACTCTTTAAACAGCTCATCGATAGGTGCACCCAGTGACTGCTCTACCAGTGCCACAAAGGCTTCGCTCGGAAATGGCGTGACGTGATCTTGGAGCTTATCCAGAAAATTCATCAAATCGGGCGGAATAAGGTCCGGGCGTGTCGATAAGAGCTGCCCGAACTTTACAAACACCGGGCCCATGTGTTCAAAGAACAATCGTAGGCGTTCGCCTCTGGGCAGTTCGGGTTTGGGTAACCACGTTAGTGGCAATAAAAGCCAGCGTATTGACCAAGGCAGGCGTTTGATTTCAATAAACGTATCGAGTCGATATTTAAACGCAGCAAAAATGATCTGCAAAAGTCGAAATAGGGCGAGCACAAGTCTTCCTTAATGTTGCTTAATCTTTCGAGGTAGACTCGTCATCGATTAGTAATTGGGTGAGTCGCTCAATACGAGCTTCAAGTCGATCGATATCCAAACGGAGTTGTTGGTTGCGCTCACAGAAATCTTTGAATAACGCTTGGTTGGGCAGAAGCTGCTTTTCTTCGATGGCGTATTCGAGCAATTGATTGCGTATGTTCTCGCGACGGGCTTTGCCCCAAGCGTGGCTGCTTCGAATCACCTCGGCGACCTGGTGGCCGATGGTGTCACCCGCGTATTGACTGATAATTTCTTCCCAGTCGATTTCGATGTCTTTTGAAAACTCCTGCCACTGCTGTACAAGCCCAGCACTGCCAATGATCTCAACCTGAGAGTCGGCAAGATTGGTTTTGCCTTCGATAAAGACTTTAATCAGATCGCTGAGCGATCCGCGAATTTCCGCCTCGGGCTGCTCGCCATGGCTTTGCAATCTTAGTTCACCGTCAATGGCGGTAATAAAGCAAACGAAGGCCGGGTTGTTAATGGTCAACCGTACCAGACGACCTTCGAGAGATTGCAAACGTAGCTTACTGACGGGATCGAACTTCAGTGCCTGATTGATCATCAGCTGCACTGAAGCCAGGGCTGTGGTGGTTACCGTGGGGCCAAACATCTTAGATACCCATTAAACTAAACGTTAAGACCTAAATTTTCAGACCTTTGTGCAAAGCCACAATGCCAGAAGTCATGTTGTGGTATTCGCACTCTTTAAATCCGGCGTTTTCCATCATGCCTTTCAAGGTTTCTTGATCGGGATGCATGCGAATGCTTTCGGCTAGGTATTTATAGCTTTCGGAATCGTTCGCAACTAACTTACCCATCATTGGCAAAAGTCTGAACGAATACTGATCGTAAATTTTTTCCACCACGGGATTGTTTGGTTTTGAGAACTCCAATACCAACAAACGACCGCCTGGTTTTAACACGCGATACATGGATTCAAGCGCCATGTCTTTATCGGTTACGTTGCGAAGACCGAAGGCAATGGTAATGCAATCGAAGGTATTGTCTGGAAACGGCAAGTACTGTGCGTCTGCCTGGCAGTATTCAATGTTACCTGCCACACCTCGATCGGTAAGGCGATCGCGACCCACTTTGATCATTGAATCGTTAATATCGGCGAGCACCACTAAGCCGTCTGGGCCAACAATGCGAGAGAATTGGTAGCTTAAATCACCGGTACCGCCGGCGATGTCCAAAATCTTTTGCTTTGGACGTGCCGCAGACATTTCAATGGTGTAACGCTTCCAAATTCGATGAACGCCACCGGACATTAAGTCGTTCATCAAATCGTATTTGGCGGCGACGGAGTGAAACACGTCGGCAACGCGGCCGGCTTTTTCGGAAGTTTTAACTTTTTGGAAACCAAAGTGCGTAGTATCGTCGCTCATAACCTTTCCTAAACTCATAGACTGGTGGCATTGTACGCTAGGAACACGGGGATTTCAGTGCCGAATTACGTATCCTAGAAACATCATCAAATTCAGTACGCCAGTTGGTATCGACTTGGGCTTTCGATGAACAGATCAGCCGAAGCGTTTTTCTTCCAACTAAGATCACAGATTGACGCAAAAGACTTGTTCAAGAACTAAGTTAATAATAAAGTTGTCTACCTTTTGGTAGATCGTAACTTTTCGATATAACGTTGTTTTTCACAAATTCAGACTTAAACGAGGGACCTATGACCATGCTGCAACGGGCTTCAAAATTAATCGCCGGAATGTTTATGCTAGTAACGGCCACTTTTGCGACCGCTAACGAGAGCGCCGCGGAAATTCCAGATAACGCCATTTGGTTAGATGTGCGCAGCCTCGAAGAATACAAATCGGGCCATGTCGACGGTGCTTTGAATATTCCTCATACCAAAATCGAAGAACAAATTCTGGGTATAGTCCCTGATAAAGACACGCCAGTATATTTGTATTGCCGTTCTGGTCATCGCTCTAATATTGCTTTAAACAAAATGAAAGAATTGGGTTACACCAATTTGCAAAATGTGGGTGGATTAAACGATGCCCGTGAATTTTTAAAAGAATCCGAAAAAGAATAAGCGGTAATCTCTAAATTGTAATCACCAAATCTTCATAACCAAGGAGCCTTTGATTTGTGCCTTCAGGGTTTAATCAGAGGTTCCCTTCCTTATATTTACCCTTCTTAAACTTCTCGCTAAAACATTACCTTCGCGAAAATTACGATATTTTTTTCTTTATCTAGCGATTAGCCGCCTGCGAATGTGTGCAATCTGTTTGTGGTTTTTCGTCAGAAATCTTAATTCTCAAATCTATCCATAATTCACACTTTGGTTTATTTGATTGATCTTTGGTTTTAGGCTTTTTGGATAAAGATCCAAAAATACGTATTTGAGATTAACCCAGGTAAAATCTTGCTATATGATCCACGACGTTTGATTTTTTAAAAGTTTTATGGTGTGAATTTTTCAAAAAAATAAGCAGTATTAGCAGTTTTGGAATTTATAAAAGGAACTTGTTGTGAAATATATATTTGCATTAGTTGTATTAATGTTTTCTTCATTGTCTTATGCGTACGACTTTGAAAACTGCAAAGTTGTGGAAATCGTAACTAGTGGGCAGGTAAATGCTCATGTGGCTTTGGATTGTGTTATTCAAAATTTACCCGCCTGTGCGACCGCAAATCGTTATATTGGCTTTGATAAAACCACAGCCGCAGGAGAAATTTATTTTTCGATGATTCTTACCGCGTTTGCCAGCAATTCAACGCTCACTGGACATATTCATCCCTCAGAGTGCCCAAGCTTTCAAAACAATGTTGCTTTGTTAACCCAATTGAGAATGAGAAAATAAAATCCGAATAATTTTTTTAAAGGCACATGGATGTGTTACTGGAGGCTTAGGTTTAGCCGGAGTTTTCAGTGATTAAATTAAGGTCGAATAAAGGAAACTCTGATTAACCAGAGTTTCTCGCGACACAAGGATGTGTCGCCAATTTCAAGAACGGTAAGTGATTGAAAT
>NZ_BAAGIE010000051.1:0-13693 GCF_054658275.1 Sessilibacter sp. MAH3
CCTTTGGCGAGAAAAATGGCCGACTATACCAGCTGGCCTCTTTTCAAGAAAATTGCACTTATTATCCGAAACCAAGAACTCCGAAAAAACGTTTATTGGTGTGTTATCCCAACAATTGCCGCGGCGATTCATGCTCTGTTGGATTTGAAATCGCCATAAGGTTTGCCGGAACTCTAAAGTGGTATAATGGCTGCCTTGATCTTTTAGGTTTTCCACGAAGTTCAAATGCCACTGATAATGCCTTTTTAGTCAGTTCGCTATCCGGTGAGTACGACAAAGCCCAGCCTACCGGTTTACGTGCGTAAAGGTCTATAACCCCGCTAAATACGCCCAGCGATTGCCCGCCCAAATGTAGGTGATATCGCCACGCCAGACTTTATTAGGCGGAGAAACGGTAAATTCTCGATTAAGTTTATTAGCGATGGTTACATGCTCTTTTCTAGTTTTCTAGTTTTCTAGTTTTCTAGTTTTCTAGTTTTCTAGTTTTCTTGTAAGTATGTTTCCGTGGCTGAGAGCTGAACAACCTTGGTTTGCTCATGGTTTTTCCAGCTTTATAACGATTGATATTTATGCTATGACTTCCGACTATTTTTGCTACCAATCGAGTGCAAGCGGAACAATTGCTGAATGCACTCGCCTGACGCACAGCACTCTTTAATCGAACTTGCTCCGTGGTTACAGGTGCTGATTTTTACCCTGGCGCTCTTGGCGTATGCATTACCAACAATATCCATAGTAGAGTGTCCGATGCCTAGTGTTTTAGCGATCTCACGAACAGACCGACTTTGATCGACAACTAATTGTGCTAATTCCACTCGAAATTCAGTGCTGAAGTTCCTTCGGACAGGTGTTTTCATTGATTAGCTTTATGTTTAAGAAGTGATAATATCGCCTCTAATTAGGTGGTAAAATTATTCAGCTATAACAGGGTAATCTTTAAAATGTAAAGGGGCTGAAGGGGCTGAAGGGGCTGAAGGGGCTGAAGGGGCTGAAGGGGCTGAAGGGGCTGAAGGGGCTGAAGGGGCTGAAGTAGCTAAGAGCTAGTGTTTTGTCGTTTTATATCAGTATTTTAGCTGCTTTAATAGCGTTTGGTGGTCTCTTCCATTGAAGAGCCATTCGCACTCTTTAAGAAACCAATAAAAATTATCTTGTTTAATTCCATTAAACTTTCGTAAATGGTGTTTAGCCTGATTCCAAGAGTTCTCGATTCCATTAATATGATTTGTATTATCAGCAAATAATTTCGAATGATTAATCCTCTGATGATGAAAATCACTCACATCCAAAGCATTGTAAGATTTAAATGTATTTGTGTAGACAATGCTGTCAGGTGTAACCTTCTCATTGATAATGGGTAGCAGAGTTTCAGTTTTGGCGTTGGGAATAATTACGGTAAAAACCTTCCCACCCCTTTTTAATAGGCCAAAAACTGCTATTTTACCTCCAGCGCTTCGACCTCTCTTGCCTTTACGTACTCCTCCAAAATAGCTTTCATCGATTTCGACTTCACCGGATAAATCGTATCTCGGCAATCTACTGGCTATCAGCTGCCTTAGTCGCATAAAAAAGCGAATGGCTGTATTGGGTTGTACTCCAAGCATTTCAGCCGCCGCCCGAGCAGTTGCTCCAACGACAAAATATTCTATAAGCCTACTTTGTTGCCTAGGTGTTAACCGGCTTTTTCTTGTATACATGAGCTTTAGAGTAGCCACTATGGCTGCTCTTAGCTACTTCAGCCCCAATGTAAATATTGTACAAATGGTAACATTACATATACAGTTTATTGAGATTAGTGCCATAGTTACTTTTTTATGACTTTGATATCTGCAAGACAACTTCTGATACAAATGTGTCCTATGCGCTTCTCTCCATTTTTGTCCGGTAGCGATTCTAACCAGTAAGGTTATTGTTGCGTCTAAGATAAATAGTGAGAGTAATATAAACCAGCTCCATAGGTTTATGGCTTCACTTTTTGATGTTATGAGTGCGAGTGTGGCGAATGTCATTCCCAGAAATGTGCTGCATGCGTCGCCCATGAATATTTTTGCCGGCGGCCAGTTCCAGTAGAGGAATCCGTAGACGGGTAGGGAGCTGGCAATTAGTACTGCTGCTAATTCTACTTGTCCGTTAATGAAGCATATAAGGCTTGCACCTGCGAGTACGGTTACCGCTTCTGCTCCTGCGATTCCGTCGATTCCGTCCATGAAGTTATATAGGTTGGTCATCCAAACTATACCGATCACTACAGCAATAATCCCTAAGCCATTGAGTTTTATTGAAATGTTTTGCCAAATTTGAATGTCTGGCAGTGGGTATATTAAAGATACCGTAATACACGCAGACACTATTTGTGCAATAAAACGAATTCTTCTCGGAAGGTTGTGTTTGTCGTCGAAGAATCCTACGGCGGCAATAATTGAGCCTGGAATAGTTAGCGCTAAGAATTCTTTGATCGATAACATTTGCAACCCATAGCAAATCGCCCAAACGGCTATAATTCCGCAGACGGTTACAATTCCTCCACCTGTTGGAGTTGGAGTTTTATGAGAGCTTCTGTGATTTGGGTTGTCGATAATACCTTTTTGTATTGCATGTTTTCGATACACATTGGTTAGCCAAAGTGTAAATCCAAAAATTACGATGGCTGAGGCGAGTAGTATTGCGAAGTTGTTAGAGATCATTCGGTTTGGTATTTGGGTGCCAGTTCAGTGTTTTTGATGTATGAGTAATGTCGACTTCTAGATTGCCGAACAGTCGTTGTATCAAACTAGATTTGTGACTGTAACTTTTTATCCATGCTTGCATGAATTTTGGAATACGGATGAGCCGTACTTTTCTATTGGTATCTGTAGCTATTTTTTTTACTAATTCTGACGTGCTTAGCGGTTTTCCATCCGAGACTAAAAAGATTTGGCTGCTCGCGGCTGGATGAGTAGAGCAGATTGAAATGAGCTCAACTAAATTTTTAATATCAACTAGGTCTCGGCGATTTTGTATATTTCCTAGTGGCAAAGGTAGGTGCCAATCAATGACTTTTGATATGAGTTGTAAGTTACCTTTTGCATTCGGTGTATAAACAAGCGGTGGTCTAATTATGCACCATTCGGTCCCAGCTTCATTACAAATACTCTTGAGCTTCTGTTCCGCGAGTAACTTGGTCTTTCCATAGTTATCTTCGGGGTTGCAAGTAGAGGTATGTACAAATGGTTGGTCGGGCAGAGTAGATTCTCCCATAACTTTAATGCTGCTTATAAGTAGGACTCTCTTGATGTCCGCAAGATTTTTATTCTTGGCTTCAGTAACCCAAGTACAAATCTTTTCTGTGAACTCAACATTACCTTCGTAATAATCTTGGTAGGTTGCGTTTGGATTATGTGTTACCGCGGCTAGGTGCACGAATACATCTACATTTTTGACGGCTTCGGTAAAGGAGTTAAAGTTATCCAATGTGCAGTTGTTGCGAGACAGTTCGACAGCTTCGTGGCCAGTGTTTTTTAACTGAGTTACTAGAACGCCTCCAATTAAGCCTGAAGCTCCGGTGATGGCGATGACATTTGCTTGGCGATTAGGGTTCACGATTAAAGCGGCTTAAAAAATTGGAATGAACACTTATTGTCGCAGCTAAACAATTAATTTAGAACGAGTTTTTAATGCTTGCGCTCAATAAATCAAGCTGGTAAAGTGCGCGCCTCTTGAAAAGTCCTATACGACCGTAGCTCAGTTGGTTAGAGCACCACCTTGACATGGTGGGGGTCGGTGGTTCGAGTCCACTCGGTCGTACCAATTCAAATAAAGAAAAGTTAGTTATCACTTGGTAAAACTTTTCTTTCGAAATAATGTAGATTCGCTTTAAACCCCAAATCAAGTGGCTTTTGGTAGGAGTCACCACTGAGGTAAGGAAGTACATATGCCTGTCATTACTCTCCCAGATGGTTCACAACGCTCATTTGATCATCCTGTATCTATTTTAGACGTAGCTAAAGACATTGGTCCTGGCCTTGCGAAAGTTACGCTGGGTGGGCGCGTTAATGGTGTTCGCCACGATGCAGTTGATCTGATCGAAGCCGATGCTGATTTAGTAATCTTTACCCCTAAAGACGAAGATGGCATCGAGATTATTCGCCACTCCTGTGCTCATTTATTGGGACACGCGCTCAAACAAATGTGGCCAGACGCCAAGATGGCGATTGGTCCTACCATCGAAAACGGCTTTTATTACGACATCGATCTAGAACATCGATTGACCGACGAAGATGTTGAAGCGTTAGAACAACGCATGAAAACGTTGGCTGAGACGAAGTATTCTGTTGTTAAAAAGAAGGTGAGTTGGGAAGAAGCATACGATACTTTCCAAGCGCGCGGCGAAAGCTACAAAATGGAAATTCTTGATCGCGATGTTCCAAAGTCAGATAAGCCGGGCTTGTATCATCACGAAGAATACGTTGATATGTGTCGTGGGCCACATGTTCCGCACATGGGGTTTTGTGAACACTTTAAATTGCAACGAGTTTCTGGTGCCTACTGGCGAGGTGACTCTAACAATAAGATGCTTCAACGTATCTACGGTACTGCGTTTGCCGATAAAAAACAGTTAAAAGAGCATCTTAGATTTTTGGAAGAGGCGGTTAAACGAGATCATCGTAAACTTGGTAAAAAGTTCGATCTCTTTCATTTGCAAGAAGAAGCACCTGGAATGGTGTTTTGGCATCCCAAAGGTTGGGCCGTTTATACCGCTATTGAACAATACATGCGCAAAATTCAGCGTGAGAACGGCTATTTAGAGATTAAAACCCCGCAAGTTGTTGATCGCGTGCTTTGGGAAAAGTCAGGCCATTGGGATAAATTCCGTGACGATATGTTCACAGTTGAATCCGAATCTCGTGATTTTGCGATTAAGCCAATGAACTGTCCTTGTCATATTCAGGTGTTCAACCAAGGCTTAAAATCTTATAAAGAATTACCAATGCGTCTGGCTGAATTTGGTTCATGCCATCGCAATGAGGCTTCGGGCACACTTCAAGGTATCATGCGTGTTCGTGGCTTTACTCAAGACGATGGACATATCTTCTGTGCGGAAGACTCTATTCAAACCGAAGTCTCTACGTTTACCGATTTGCTCTACTCGGTGTATCGTGATTTCGGTTTTGACTCGGTCATTATTCGTCTCTCCACTCGTCCAGAACAACGAGTTGGTAGTGATGAAGTTTGGGATAAGGCAGAAAAAGCACTTGCCGATGCGCTTGATGCTAAAGGTTTGGGCTTTGAGTTGTTGCCCGGTGAAGGCGCATTCTATGGTCCGAAGATTGAGTTTTCTCTGAAAGATTGTATTGGTCGAGTTTGGCAGTGTGGAACCATTCAAGTGGATTTCTCAATGCCTGGTCGTCTTGGCGCACAATTCGTTGCCGAAGATGGCAGTCGCCAGACTCCGGTTATGTTGCATCGAGCTATTCTTGGTTCCTTCGAGCGTTTTATTGGTATTTTAATCGAAAACTTCGAAGGTGCATTCCCAACTTGGTTGGCTCCAACTCAGGTTGCGATCATGAATATTACCGATGCTCAGGCAGATTACGTTAAAAGTGTTGAAAAACAACTTGCTAATCATGGCTTGCGAGTATCAAGCGACTTGAGAAACGAAAAGATCGGATTTAAAATTCGAGAGCACACTTTACAAAAGGTTCCTTATTTGCTTGTCACTGGCGATAAGGAAGCTCAGTCAAATGCTGTTGCGGTTAGAACACGTACCGGTGAAGATTTAGGCGTAATGTCCATAGATGAGTTTGTTGAGCTCATCAATAAAGACATTGCAAATCTAGGTCGCACTGATAGCGCTAGTAACTAGCAACAGGTTTAAGGGCTTAGGCTCATAGTTTAGGAGACACAATTATCAAACGAGAAGCAGCTGCCGGTAGTTCAAAAAAAGCCCGGATTAACGATCAAATCCAATCCGCCACGGTTCGATTGATCGGTGCAGATGGCGAGCAAGTAGGAATTGTTCCAATAGATGAAGCTCTCAGTACCGCGCGAGCGGCCAGTTTAGATTTAGTTGAAATGGCTGCTCAGTCCGATCCGCCGGTTTGTAAGGTAATGGACTACGGCAAACACTTGTTTGAAATCAAAAAGCAACGCGCTGCTGCTAAAAAGAAACAAAAGCAACAGCAAGTTAAAGAAATGAAATTTCGTCCCGGTACCGATATTGGCGATTACAAAATTAAGCTTAAGAGCTTAATTCGTTTCTTAGAAGACGGCGATAAAGCTAAAATCTCTCTGCGTTATCGTGGTCGAGAAATGGCTCACCAAGAACTCGGTATGGAAATGCTAGAACGTATCGAGAAAGATTTGGAAGAGTTTGGTGTGGTTGAGCAACGTCCTAAAATGGAAGGTCGCCAGCTATTGATGGTTATCGCACCGAAAAAGAAAAAATAAGTTTTCCCGATATCATTGGATGTGTAGAATTTCGCCTCGGCTTTCAACTGTGATTTATTATAGTGAGGCTGAGGTAAGCTATTTAGTAACTCATGAACATGGGTTGCGTAAGTAGCTAAGCAAACAAAAGTAGCCAGGTTTTTAGCTACCGACCTACTTTTTAACGTCAACAGTTGATCCCCCTGGGTATTAATATACTTAGAGTCTTTAAGGGGTCTGTGATGGAGTTTTCATCCCATGCCAAAAGCTAAAGTACATAGCGGTGCTGCAAAGCGCTTCAAAAAGACGGCTAGCGGTTACAAGCACAAACACGCCAACAAAAGCCATATCTTGACCAAAATGACTACCAAGCGTAAGCGTCAATTGCGCGGCACTTCAGTGCTAAACGCAGCTGATAAACCATTGGTAGATCGTATGCTACGCGCCAAGTAATTGGCCCGTTTTAACAACACGAGAATTTTGAGGAAGAGAATATGGCCCGTGTAAAACGTGGTGTTGAGGCGCGTCGTCGTCACAAGAAAGTTTTGAAAGCAGCTAAAGGTTACTATGGTGCACGTTCACGTGTATTCCGCGTAGCCAAACAAGCGGTCATTAAGGCCGGTCAATATGCTTACCGCGACCGTCGCGTTAAAAAGCGTAACTTCCGTGCTTTATGGATCACTCGTATCAATGCACAATCTCGTGCTTTAGGTATGAGCTATAGCCGCTTAATCGCTGGCCTTAAAAAGGCAAACATTGAATTGGACCGTCGTGTATTGGCTGATCTTGCCATTCATGACAAAGCGACTTTTGCTGCCATCGTTGAACAAGCGAAAGCAGCCCTAGTGTAATCCCAATTCAAATCCGTAAAATTCGTTTTACAGGATAGCCAAAAAAAGGGGAGGGGCTTGAGCTTCTCCCTTTTTTTGTGCCGGTAAAATACCGCAGAAACACTCTGCAAGAATAATTAACTCTTGTGTAAGACTATTTGGAGAAGTCCGCATGGAGAATCTAGCCGCGCTCACCAATGAAGCGCTTGGCTTGGTTGAAAAGGCTGAAGATTTAGCCGCACTGGATCATGTGCGTGTTGAATATTTGGGTAAAAAAGGCCAAATCACTGCGTTACTAAAAAGCTTAGGAAAGTTAACGGCTGAGGAGCGTCCTGCTGCCGGTGCAAAAATTAACGAAGCCAAGCAACAGGTCCAAGATCGAATCAACGAGAAAAAAAGTCAACTTGAACAAGCTTCTATTAATGCGAAGTTAGCAAGTGAAACACTCGATGTAACTCTTCCTGGTCGACAATCGGAAATGGGTGGTTTGCACCCAGTAACACGAACCCTAGAACGCATTGAAAAAATATTTTCTGCGGTAGGTTATCGAGTTGAGCAAGGTCCTGAAATCGAAGACAACTATCACAACTTCGATGCCTTAAATATCCCGGCTCATCACCCAGCTCGCGCCATGCACGATACTTTTTATATCGATGAAAACCATGTGCTTCGTACACACACTTCACCAGTACAAGTGCGAACCATGGAATCGCAAGAGCCTCCAATTTATATCATTTGTCCTGGCCGTGTTTACCGCTGCGATTCTGATCAAACCCATACGCCGATGTTCCATCAAGTGGAAGGTTTGGCAATTGATCAAAATATTAGCTTCGCCGACCTCAAGGGCACTATTGTGCAGTTCCTTCAAGCGTTCTTTGAGCGTGATCTAGAAGTGCGTTTCCGTCCGTCTTTTTTCCCTTTCACAGAGCCGTCAGCCGAGTTCGATATTCAATGGGAATCCAGTAAGACGGGTTGGCTGGAAGTTGGTGGCTGCGGCATGGTTCATCCTAATGTTCTTCGAGCCAGTGGTGTTGATCCAGAAAAGTACACCGGTTTCGCCTTTGGTTTGGGTGTTGAGCGTTTAGCTATGCTGCGTTACGGCGTTAACGATTTACGTTTGTTCTTTGAGAACGACGTAAAATTCTTAAAACAGTTTCGCTAATACTCGCCGTGTAAAACACGCCTAAAGAACCGAAAAGAGCAGATTGAAGCATGAAATTCTCCGAATCTTGGTTGCGTGAGTGGGTTAACCCAAATATCAATACGCAGCAATTAGTTGATCAAATTACCATGGCCGGGTTAGAAGTTGACGCAGTCGAGTCGGTTGCTGGTCAATTCACCGGTGTAGTTGTGGGCGAAATTATTGCCGCAGAACAACACCCAGATGCCGATAAACTTCGTGTTTGTACCGTTGCTGGCGACGGCGATGAGACCAAGCAGGTTGTCTGTGGTGCTCCCAACGCGCGAGTTGGCATCAAAATACCTTTCGCCACGGTCGGAGCGTCCTTACCTCCTGGCGAAGACGGAAAAGCGTTTAAGATTAAAAAAGCCAAACTACGCGGCGTAGAGTCTTTTGGAATGCTCTGCGCTCAGACAGAGCTGCAAGCTGGTGAAGACGATTCTGGCTTATGGGAATTACCTTTAGATGCTCCGGTTGGCGTCGATCTGAACGAATATTTGAAGTTAAATGATCAATGCATTGAGGTAGACCTTACGCCAAACCGCAGCGATTGCTTGAGTATTCAAGGTATCGCCCGCGAAGTGGGTGTGTTAAACCGATGTGAAGTTTGCGGGCCAGCCATTGAGCCAGTAGACGCAGCTTCTGAAGTAACATTTCCTGTAGAGCTACAAGCTGAAGATTCGTGTCCAAGATATGTTGGTCGAGTTATCCAAGGCGTTGACGTTTCAAAACCAAGTCCTTTGTGGTTACAAGAGAAATTACGCCGCGGTGGCGTGCGTAGTATTGATGCAATCGTAGATGTGACCAATTTTGTGCTTATGGAATTAGGTCAGCCTATGCATGCTTTCGACCTCGATAAACTCGATACTCAAATTACGGTTCGCTTTGCCAAAGATAAAGAAAAGTTGGTCTTGCTCAATGGTGAAGAAGTGGAGCTTGATACCGATGTTTTGGTGATCGCCGATGCGTCTGGCCCGCTGGCAATGGCAGGCATTATGGGTGGAGAACCCTCTTCGGTAACGGATGCAACTACCAACATTTTCCTAGAAGCAGCATTCTTTAACCCGCTGACCATTGCGAATCGAGCGCGTCGATATGGTCTGCATACTGATTCTTCACACCGCTTTGAGCGCGGCGTGGATTACAATCTAGCAACAAGAGCCATCGAGCGCGCAACGCAACTTATCATCGATATTGTAGGCGGTGTTCCAGGCCCAGTTGTGGTTGCTGAGAATGATTCGGTTCCTGCTCCAGTGCAAGTTACCTTGCGCAAAGCTCGTATTGAGTCTGGTTTAGGATTTTCTCTTGCTGACGAAGACGTTCTGCAAATTTTAACTCGCTTAGGTTTAGAAGTTGTATCTTCTGATGACTCTTCTTGGACGTTTGCAATACCAAGCTATCGCTTTGATATCAGCATCGAAGAAGATCTACTTGAAGAAATTGCTCGTGTCTATGGCTATAACAATTTGCCGGTTACCTCTATGGCATTACCGATGCGGATTGATCGTCAAACTGAAACGCAAACGCCGCTCGGCCGAATTCGTGCCACGCTTGTCGCTAGAGGCTATCAAGAAGCTATCTGCTACAGTTTTGTTGATACTAAAATTCAGTCAATCATTGACCCAGGCATTACTCCGGTTCCTTTGCAGAATCCAATTAGTGCCGATATGTCGGTGATGCGCACCAGTCTGTGGGCCGGATTAATTAACAGCCTTAAGCACAACCTGAACCGCCAACAAGCACGTGCAAAACTGTTTGAGACGGGACTTAAATTCGTTTCTGAAGACGGATCTCTTGAGAAGCTGGTTCAAACACCAGTGATCGCAGGTTTGATTTACGGTACTAAACAAGGTGAATCTTGGTTTGGCAAAAGCGATAAATTCGACTTCTACGACATTAAAGGTGACGTCGAAGCAATTCTGGCGCTTACCGGTAAGTTAGCTCTTCCAGAAAGCGTAGTTTTTGAGCCGGCTGTTCATAGTGCTTTGCATCCAGGGCAAACAGCACAAATACTGATTGATGGAAAAATTGTGGGTATTGTTGGTTGCTTGCATCCGCAAGTTCAACATGCGCTAGATTTAGATCAGCCAGCATTCGTGTTTGAGTTAAATCAGGCGGACATTGCTCAAGCCCTAGTGCCGGAATACACCGCGTTGTCGAAACACCCTGAAGTTCGTCGCGACCTCGCAGTAGTTGTTGATCAAACTGTGACAGGGCTGCAATTAGAAAAAGCGGTGCGTAATAGTGCTGGGGACTGGCTCACAGAGTTAAAGATTTTTGACGTTTATGTGGGCAAAGGTATTGATACACAAAGAAAAAGTGTTGCCTTAGGCTTGACCTTCCAGCATCCTTCGAGCAATCTTACGGACGAACAGATTAACACCTCGGTTGATGCTGTTATCAAGTATCTCGAGTCGGAGCTTAACGCGGTATTACGCTGATTAATCTGGCAAATCAGCCAGCTTAACAGTAACCGCACACTAAAAAGGCTACACTGTTATGACTGGAGCACTGACAAAAGCGGATTTGGCCGAGCTCCTCTATGAAGAGCTCGGATTTAACAAGCGCGAGGCAAAAGAACTCGTCGAAGTTTTTTTTGAAGAGATTCGCACCGCGTTAGAGTGTAACGAGCAGGTTAAGCTTTCAGGGTTTGGCAATTTTGACCTGCGTGACAAAAGTCAACGCCCAGGGCGCAACCCCAAAACTGGCGAAGAAATTCCAATTTCTGCCAGACGGGTGGTTACCTTTAGGCCAGGTCAAAAACTGAAGGCAAGGGTGGAGGCCTATGCTGGAACCAAGTCACAATGACGAACTTCCGGTCATTCCGGCAAAGCGCTATTTTACCATTGGTGAAGTAAGCGAGTTGTGCGCTGTTAAACCGCACGTACTGCGATACTGGGAACAAGAATTTCCTCAGTTAAAACCAGTAAAACGAAGAGGCAATCGTCGCTACTATCAGCGACAAGATGTTCTCACAATTCGTCAAATTAGAGCTTTACTCTACGATCAAGGCTTTACCATCAACGGAGCGCGCCAGCGTATGACCGGAGATGAAGCTGTTGAAGACAATACGCAGTTCAAACAAATTGTTCATCAAATGATTGTAGAGCTAGAAGAAGTGTTAGCCGTTTTGAAAGACAACTGAATCGATATGTTTGCGCAACGTTTTTTTTGCGGTGCAGTTTAAACAAACGCAGTTTGATAGTGTTTCTAGTCAGTTATCTTCTAATTTAATACGGTGAATTGGTGTAACAGACACATACACTAATTCGCCGTTTTTGATTAAAAAATCTTTGTGCTAATGCTTGCAAAAGCTAATTAAGAGTGTATTATCTCGCGCTCTGTTAAATGCCTTAGAAAACAAAGATTTGGCGGGTTTTTTAGCTATTCTTAAGTTACTAAAAATTAAGTTTTTACTATCTTAAAAGTGCTAAAAACTAACTCGGAGTGTAGCGCAGCCTGGTAGCGCACCACACTGGGGGTGTGGTGGTCGTCGGTTCAAATCCGGCCACTCCGACCATCTAAGTAAAAGACATTTAACATCCCTTGCCCAAGTGGTGGAATTGGTAGACACGCTATCTTGAGGGGGTAGTGGCGTAAGCCGTGCCGGTTCAAGTCCGGCCTTGGGCACCAAAAATAACGTTTTTCCAAGCGGTTAAAAAATATTCATTGGAAATATTTGGAAATATTTTGGAAAAATAAACCACACAGATCACCAAATTTTAGTGTTTCCCGCTACCGCCTCGATCCATTTCTGATCACCGTGACCATCCAAATAAACCTGTGTTTGCTCTCCTGATGCGTGAGCCAAAAGTGCCTGAATCTGATCAACTGGTCTTTTTTCAGACTGCTCCAAAACGCTCGATCCTAGCGATCTTATTTCATGAAACGTTGGCCACTCATCTCTATCGAGATGGTTAAATACTCCACACTCCTTTGCGGTTTCATGAAATGTTCTCGAAATCATTTCTGGGCGTAATTGACCCCTTCGGCCGCCGCGCAAAATCTTTGAAACCACGTATTGGCTCAGTGGAGGCAATGATTTGGCTCTGGTCAAAACCTCTCTAAGCGCCGGGGTTATTTCCGCGAAAACATACCCCGTATTGTGACGCTCGACCTCTTTCCTAACAATGAATATACGCCCATCTTTTTCATCGCTGAATTTCATCGCACAAACTTCATTTCTACTAAGACATTAGAAAAATCCAGTAATTTATTTTCTAAAATTGTCGAATATTGGTGGAATCATTAAAAGGGCACTTGGAAGCCAGGCCACGCAAACCGCGTATTTTTACGGTTAGAACAAAACGCCTTTCTTTTAGTTGGTAACAAACCAATTGCCGAAATTAAACCGCAAGAAATTATTAAAATTACACGCGCTGTAGAAAATCTTGATGCTCCTGACATTGCTAGTAGAACCTTGCAAGATGTTCGTCGAGTATTTCGTTACGCCGTGCAAAATAATTTAATTGAAATTAATCCCGCCGCTGATTTAACCAGTATTTTAAAAGCTCAGTAAAACAGAACACAGAGCCTCTTTGCCGAGAAAAGAATTACCCGAATTTTTAAAGGCATTAGCTAATTATAAAGCTAAGGGTAGATTACTAATGCAGCTTTCTATTGAGTTATTAATTTTAACGTTTGTGCGCCCCGGTGAATTACGTGGTGCTCGTTGGGAAGAGTTTGATCTTGAAGAGCGTATTTGGCGAATACCTGCCGAACGCATGAAGATGGGCACAGAACATCTTGTTCCATTGGCACATCAAACCGTAACAATTCTCAAAAAAATACACGAAATATCAGTTGGCTATCCGTTGTTGTTTCCGCCAGAAAAAAAACCAAGAAGTCTCCGTGTTTGATAACACAATGAGGCGCGCAATTTTTAAATATCGCGGCTAAAGTGTTTAATATCTCAATATAATTTTTATGAGGGTTAGCTTTTAGGTAACTGATAATCTGAGTCATAACAGGACGTTTATTAAAGTTACCGCCACCTGTTACATCGTCATGAAAAACCTTTTCCATAATAAAGCAGTTTTCCTCGCATATTGTCGGTTGCGATGCTCTTGGCTTTTTAATCCATACCTTTCAATTTTTTTGCTTTTTATCACTGACGCATCAGTAAAGAAGCGCGTATTTACTCATCGTTTGAATCATCTGCCATAGCATTTTTAAAAGCTCTTCAGCCTGCTTGCCGCTTAAACCTGTAGTGGTTTAATAATCTCGTACCAGCTTGTAGGGTAAACTGCCCCAAACAAAGGAACCTACAAATGGCCTATAA
>NZ_BAAGIE010000052.1:0-10753 GCF_054658275.1 Sessilibacter sp. MAH3
AAGAAATTGGAAATCGCATTTTCAATTTCTGTCCTCTGATTAAATCATGGATGAGTTAATCAGAGGTTCCTATAAGTTATATCCTAAACAGCAGCGGCAGCCGTGGCCTTTATTTTTGCCACAATGGCTCGCAAACCGTTACCGCGTGTTGGGCTTAGGTGACGCTCTAAATCAAGTTGACCAAAATAATTGTCGATATCAAAATCAAGAATTGCTTGTGCCGATTTACGGTTAAACGCTGCAAGCACAAGAGCAAGCAAACCACGCACAATAACGGCATCGCTATCGACTAAAAAGTGAAAAATGCCGTCGTTAACTTGTGTTTCTAACCACACATTACTTTGACAACCTTTAACAAGCCGATCAGTAGTTTTTAGAGCATCGGGCATGGTTTCGAGTTCACGGCCCAAGTCAATAATGTATTTGTAACGCTCTTCCCAATCGTCGAAAAAGCCTAAATCATCAATAATTTCATCGGTATTTAAATCAGACATAACTTAATTCAATCAGTTATTTGGTGAGATTTTATTTAGGGCTTACCACCCCAATTCGGTAAAAATTCTGATTAAATTAGCAATAAACTCATCAGAATTTTTTATAGAAAACTCCGCTTAAATCAGGAGTGAATTAACCGCAAGTTCCTATAACTATTAAATTCAGCTTTTAACTGCCGATAATGTTTGAGTCTTGTTTTAAGTACTTGTGTTGCGCGGAACTTATTAATCGTGATGACAAAAATATTTGATCGCATTCAACACAAGCAGTTTTGAGCGCTTGTTACATTGGCACTCAAAATTCACTAAAACTTCTCAGAGATTAAAAAAACAATCCCGCTTCAAGTTGCGCTTCTTCGCTCATCATTTCTCGCGACCATGGCGGATCAAAAACCAGCTCGACATTGACCTGTTCAACGTTCGGCACTTTCGCCACGCGATACTTCACGTCGCTGATCAACACCGGCCCCATACCGCAACCGGGCGCGGTTAATGTCATGGCAATGTTAACGGCTTTTGAGTCTTGTTCAATTACTACCTTGTAGATTAGACCAAGCTCAACAAGGTCGATGGGAATTTCTGGATCGAAGACGCTTTTCAAAGCCTGCCAAACTTGGTCTTCAATAATTTGATCGCCTTCAGGTTCAGGAAACGATAAGACTTCGGGTTCTTGACCAATGGCATCAGCATCGGTGCCATCAATGCGTAACATGTTGCCAGCCCAAGTCACCGTGTAGTTGCCACCCAGTGACTGGTTGATGGTGATAAATTGACCGGGAGGAATAGTTGTAGGTTCGCCCGAAGGCACTCTGCGGGCGGGGCATTCACGGCCGGTGACTACCATTTTTTGTTCCAAGATCCACTCCTTTAACTACGGTCTGGAAAGGTGACTGTTAAGGAATCTCTGATTAACTCATCCATGATTTAATCAGAGGACAGAAATTGAAAATGCGATTTCCAATTTCTTCACAATTTCTATTACGTAAAGTTCCTGAAATTGGCGACACATCCTTGTGTCGCGAGAAACTCTAGGTTAACCAGAGCTTCCTTAACAAGATGGTGACAGAAATGTCGCGGCGCGTATTCTAACCTTGAAAATACTTTATGAAAGCAAAAGACTGAAAATACGTACTGAGGAATTTGGTAAAACAATTTGATAGAGAGTTAAGGCAGCACTTGTTTTGCACTGCCTTAGAAATCAATTAACGCTGAAACTTTCGCCGCATCCGCATTCAGCGACCACATTGGGATTGTTGAATTTAATGACTTGGTTTAAGCCTTCGGTGACTAAATCGATCTCGGTACCACGCACAACCTTTACCGCTTCTTTATCAACGGCAAGATTTAACGAGCCATCAAGCGGAATCACTTGGTCAGAATCTTTAGCGTTTTGTACAAAATCTAATACGTAAGCGTAGCCAGAACAGCCACTGGTTTTCACTGACAAACGAATCAAGTTGCCACCGTCACGCTCAGCGTTGCGATGGAAGTAACGCAAAGCGCGGTCAGTAACTGATACTGGGCTCGCAGTGGGATCAAATGTAGAAACAGTCATACAAGCTCCGTTAAAGGGAAAATGCTTCCAACCATTATTGAGTTAACGATTGGCTATTCAAGCATCATTTGGACTTTTTTCAGGCCATCAAACAGGGCCTCAACTTCATCCAAGGTGTTATAAATGGCGAAAGACGCACGCGCGGTGCCAGGCACACCTAAACGATTCATCAAAGGCTCGGCACAGTGGTGCCCGGTACGTATGGCGATACCTTGTCGATCAAGCAGAAAACCAATGTCCGCCGGATGACCCGCATCCATCACAAAACTCAGAACGCCGGCTTTGTGTTCGGCACTACCAATAATTCGCAAACCTTGAAAATCCATGGCGCGATCGGTGGCTGCTCGCAGCAATGCAGCTTCGTGGGCTTGCACCTCAGCAAAGTTAAACTCAGACAACCATTGAATGGCACGCGCGGTAGCAATAGCACCACCTACGTTGGGTGTGCCGGCTTCAAATTTATAAGGCAGCTGATTCCAAGTAGCCGATTGGTAAGTCACGGTCGCGATCATTTCGCCACCGGTTTTCCAAACTGGCCAATCTTTGAGTAATTCTTCACGCCCCCAAAGAACACCCATGCCCATTGGGCCGTAGAGTTTGTGGGCAGAAAACGCGTAAAAATCACAACCCAACGCTTGCACATCCACCGACTCATGAGCAATGCCTTGAGCACCATCGATCATTACCCAGGCGCCTGCTTCTTTGGCAATTCTGGTAAGCAACGCGATTGGATTTACCGTTCCCAAGGCATTAGAAACATGTGGAAACGCTACCAAACGGGTTTTTTGCCCAAGTGCCGTGTCGAAGGCAACAAGATCTAACTCGCCTTCATCGTTAATGGGCACAACTACTAACTTAGCGCCGCTTTTGGCACAGGCTTGCTGCCAGGTGACCAGATCAGCGTGGTGTTCCATTTCGGTAACAACCACCTGCTCGCCCGGTTGCAAATACTGCGCAAGACCGTGACTGACCAGGTTAATGGACTCGGTTGTGCCGGAGGTCCAGACGATTTCTTCGCGCTTATTGGCGTTAATGAATTCGGCAACCACATCACGGGCGGCTTCAAATTTTTTGGTGGCTTCATCGGCAAGGCGATGGGCACCGCGATGCACATTGGCGTTGTACTGCGTGTAATACTCCACCAACGCATCGATTACGCATTGCGGTTTTTGTGTAGTTGCAGCATTGTCGAGATAAACCAGCGGGTTATCGTCAATTTTGCGAGCAAGAATCGGAAATTGAGCGCGAACTTGGTTAACGTCAAAGCTCACTGTCTTCACCCCTCTACCGAAAGCTGAGTTCGCAAAGCACCAAATCGAGTGCGCAACTCACCTTGTAACCATTCACACAACGGCTGCGCTGGCATCTGCTCAATCAACTCATTGATAAAGCCAAAGTTCAGCATAATACGTGCGTCTTGCTCGCTTACACCACGCGACCGCAAGTAATAGAGCGCCTTATTATCAAGCTCGGCAACCGTTGCGCCATGGGCACACTTAACATCGTCGGCATAGATTTCAAGCTCAGGCTTGGTATTGATCTCGGCTTTTGGCGTGAGTAACAAGTTACGGTTATTCAGTTCAGCCAGTGTTTTTTGCGCATAACGGTGAATATGAATGCGACCGTTGAACACCGCTTTGGCACTATCGCCAATAATGCCGCGCACGTTTTCTTCGGTAGTACCGTGTGGCTGCATGTGTTCTACGTTGGAATGCAAGTCGAACAATTCTTTATCGGCCAACAGATAAATCGCATTTTGTGTGGCTAGAGCATGTTCACCGGCATGGTTGATATCAACATCTAAACGCGACAATACCGAACCAAACGACACCAAGGTTGAGTGCATTTGCGAACGATTCGCCAAGTTAAAATGACAACCAGCCAATGCTTTTGCGGCGCCGGTTTGCAAGCCAAATCGGTAATGATTTAAAACCGCGTCGTCACCAAGATCAAACTCGCTAAAACTTGTCGCCACAAAGCTCTGCTCACCGCGATACTCTTCAATGACAGAAATCTTAGCACTCTGCCCTAATTTGATGAGATGACGCACGTGACTTTGGCCACCGTTTTGAAGGTGTACCAAACGAATAATAGGTTTGATGTCAGAACCATCAGCAACGGAAATCAACACACCTTGTTTGGCGAGCACGTCGTTAATCATGCCAAACAAATGGCGAGAAGGTTTCGCGCTTTGACAAACGATTTTGGCGACAGCTTGTTGCTCGTCATTAAGATTGTCTAATGAGGCAATGGTCAGCCCTTCAACGGCAACGTTAATGTCGGATTGCAGTTTACCGTTTACAAAAAACAACTCGATAAGCTCAACACCTTCCGGCGAGCTTGGGTAATCAAGATTGTCATTGGGCTCATCGATAATCGAGTTATCTAAGCTCAACAGTGGCGTGTAGCGCCACGCTTCGGTTTTACGCGTTGGCCAAGGAGTGGCACGTAATGCTTCTAGAGATTTTGCACGATGTTCCGCTAGACAATCATTACTGAGTTCGGCTTGAGCCAGCGCTTGGTCTAGCCAGACACTCATTCGCTCACCTCACGGTGCATTTCTTCAGGATCAGCTTCGCGCATTTCGGCTAACCAAGAGTAACCTTGCGCTTCTAATTCAAGTGCTAAGCTCGCATCACCGCTCTTAACAATTTTGCCGTCTGACAATACGTGTACGTAGTCAGGCTTGATGTAATCGAGCAATCGTTGATAGTGAGTAACCACTATAAAGCTGCGCTCGCCATCGCGCATACTGTTCACACCTTCGGCAACAACCTGTAAGGCGTCGATATCAAGACCGGAATCGGATTCATCCAAGATGCAAAGTTTAGGTTTTAGCAGCAACATCTGCATGATTTCGTTGCGCTTTTTCTCACCACCCGAAAAGCCTTCGTTAACACCACGCTTTAAAAATTCGGCCGGTAAATTAACCTTTTTACTGGCTTCACGGGCTTCTTTTAAGAAATCTTTTGAGCTTAATGGCTCAAGGCCCTGCGCTTCACGGTGAGCATCTACGGCAGCCTTTAAGAATTCCAAATTACTCACACCCGGAATCTCAACCGGATATTGGAACGCCAAGAACAAACCTGCACGAGCACGTTCTTCAATATCCATTTCGGTTATATCTTTACCGTCGAGAACAACTTCGCCACCGGTAATTTCGTATCCGTCGCGACCAGACAACACGTAACCAAAGGTACTTTTACCAGCGCCATTGGGACCCATAATGGCGTGCACTTCTCCGGGCTTAACGTCTAGATCTAAACCTTTTAGAATGTCTTTCTCATCAACTTTAGCTTGCAAACCTTTTACGGTAAGTAACTGCTTACTAGTCATAATTTTAAAACCTTGGATTAACCTACCGAGCCTTCTAAACTGATCTCTAATAATTTGCCGGCTTCTACCGCAAATTCCATCGGTAACTCTTTAAAAACTTCTTTACAAAAACCGTTAACAATCATCGAGACGGCTTTTTCAGGATCAAGTCCGCGCTGCTGACACAAAAACAACTGATCATCACTCACCTTAGAAGTGGTTGCTTCGTGTTCTACAATCGCGCTTGGGTTACGGCTTTCTACGTAAGGAAAGGTATGAGCACCGCATTGATCACCGATCAATAAAGAGTCACATTGCGTAAAGTTACGCGCCTTATCAGCGCCGGGATTCATACGAACCAAACCACGATAGGCGTTGTTACTACGACCGGCGGAAATACCTTTTGAGATGATGGTAGAACGCGTGTTCTTACCCAAGTGAATCATCTTTGTGCCGGTATCGGCTTGTTGCTTACCACGCGTAAGGGCAACCGAGTAGAACTCGCCCACACTGTTATCGCCTTTCAGTACGCAACTTGGGTATTTCCAGGTAATGGCAGAACCGGTTTCCACCTGGGTCCAACTGATTTTGGCGTTGGTGTGACAAATACCGCGCTTGGTCACAAAGTTATAAATACCACCGCGACCTTCTTCGTCACCGGGGTACCAGTTTTGCACCGTAGAATATTTAATTTCGGCGTTATCCATTGCCACCAATTCAACCACCGCTGCATGCAGCTGGTTTTCATCGCGTTGTGGTGCGGTACAACCTTCAAGATAACTTACGTAGCTGCCTTCGTCGGCAACAATTAAAGTACGCTCAAACTGTCCGGTGTTTTGTTCGTTGATACGGAAATAGGTCGATAGCTCCATTGGACAACGCACACCCTTAGGAATGTACACAAATGAACCATCGGTAAACACGGCGCAGTTTAGAGCGGCAAAGTAGTTGTCTTTTTGCGGAACTACACTTCCGAGATACTTCTTAACCAATTCTGGATACTTATGAACGGCCTCAGAAATTGGGCAGAAAATAACACCAGCCTCTTCGAGCTTATCGCGAAACGTAGTCACAACCGATACAGAATCGAACACTGCATCGACGGCAATCCCGGCCAGCATCTGCTGTTCAATGAGAGGAATACCTAACTTTTCGTAGGTGCGCAACAGCTCCGGATCAACCTCATCAAGACTTTTTGGCTTATCGGCCATGCTCTTAGGAGCCGAATAATAAGAGATGTCTTGGTAGTTGATCACAGGAAAATTCAAATGGGCCCAGTCGGGAGTTTCCATTTCTTGCCACGCAGCGAAAGCCTTTAGACGCCAGTCCAGCATCCATTGAGGTTCATTCTTCATGGCGGAAATTTTCCGAATGACTTCTTCGTCAAGCCCCGGAGGGAATGTTTCAGACTCAATAGCTGAAACAAAGCCCGCCTCGTATTTTCGGGCCAGGGCCTTATCGATTTCTTCTGTCATGGACTAACTCACTAATCAGGTAAAGCAACGCTCTAAGGCGTTTTTGGAGGCGCTTTTTAACAGCTTTGCAGCTGCAATGGAATTATACATCCGTGCAAGCTGCGAGAATTACACCAAGGTGGGGTGAATTAGGGCATTAACCCAACATTTCAAGCACTTGATCGTCTTCAGCTTGAGCCTGGGCTGCGGCCTTGCGTTCTGCTTTGGCGTTTTCTTGCTCAGTGTGACGCTCAAGCAAGCTTTGTAAGCTGATATCACTCAAGAACTGGTGGATTTGTTTGCTTAGCTCTGACCACAAATGATGTGTTAGACAAACTTCACCATTATGACAATTACCAAGACCACCGCAGTTGGTTGCATCAATAGATTCATTAACTGCGTCAACAATCTCGGCAATAAAAATTTGTTCAGGATGACGACTCAAACGATAACCGCCGCCCGGCCCACGCACACTGGTAACAAGATCTTGCTTACGGAGTTTTGAAAACAATTGTTCTAGGTAAGACAAAGAAATCTCTTGGCGCTTAGAGATTCCCGCTAAACTGATTGGCCCCTCACTACTGTGCAGCGCCAAATCAAGCATGGCGGTCACGGCGTAGCGTCCTTTGGTGGTCAAGCGCATGGCAAACTCCCAGAAATCACGGTATCGGAATATTGAATGGTTTTTGCACCATTGTGATTATTCCGACAAAATTAGTCAAGTAAATAGCAGAGTAATCTACTCTGTTAATTTGCTACGCAGCCAACCCACAGATAAGCGGCACAATTACCTCCAAATAACAACGCCACTACCTCCAAATAACAGCGCCACTACCTCCAAATAACAGCGCCACCTAATTAATCGCAGGGCTTTTCAGCAATATCGCCAAACTCTGGACCCAAAGGGATTCAATGGCCGAAGCGTCGGCTTTTAGTCTATCTAGCGATTCCGATGGCCATTCGGCTTGATCCGACATAGCTTGAGACGATATCAAAAGCGGCCCTTGCGATAACTCGATTTGAAAATCGATCAACACCACGGCGCGTTCTTGATCTTTAGGCGCCGCTAAAAAACCCGCCTGTTGAACTACGATTGTTTGTACAACGACGGGATCTAAAAAATATTGATGCAATAATGATTGTTCACCATTGGATGTTTTTAAAAACGCTTCGTCATTCGCGGTGGCAATCACCGCTTTTTGGAAATAATCAGCCAGCAATGCCTGAAAACCACCTTCCTCACCAGAATCCAAAGAGCGTTCGGCCAAAGCAGTTTTAGTAATGTCTTTCGATATTCCCTCATCTATAGCAATTCCCACCGCAATACCGGCAGGCCCAAGGGTCGACATCAACATAAAGCCAGCGCTGCTGCCCTTTCCTTTATAAGAAAACTTTTCTTGCTGCGTATTAATAGTCAGCGAAGAAAAATGATTGATCGGCCCACGAGACACAGTGCAGCCGAACATCAAACAGAGAACACAAAAAAGCGCCGACCGAACCAACATCCTCAACATACCCTCAAGCGCACACCCAACATTTACACGTTGTTTTTTATAAAAACCACTCACTATTAACCACACCTTAAATCGCCATTAGCTTATTGATATATCTGTTCGTTTAACGTCTAAAAACAGAATCTAAACGATGTAGGGTCCAAAAACCTTCGAAATAGACTAACAGAAGCTTGGATTATCGCCGCCATGATTCAATCACGTACCATTCTCGAAATTGGCGACACACTCACGTGTCGCTAAGAAACTCTGAGCTAATCAGAATTTCCTAACAATAGTAGAAGCAGCTAACAAAAAGTCTCAAGCAGAAAAAAACGAATTAGAACTACTTAATTTATAAAAACCAAAATCACATATCCTGTTAGCCAACTCCAATTGAGAAATTGAAATTCCCAACACCAGAAACAAAACCGCTGAATAAATCTACGAATAAAAAAGAAGAACCGCTAAAAAGAAAAAAGCGTGTTTTCCGCCAAGAAAAACACGCAAATAAATGAAGACAAGAGTGAATTTGTAAAATCTAAACGATACTAATCTGATAATGTCATTTCAATTAATTCATTAGACACAGAAAAAGCACAATCCATGACTTTCTTTAAATCATCTACAGTAATGCCAGGCGCAATTTCAATTAATTCGAGTGAACAATTTTTTAATTGAAAAACCGCCCGCTCAGTAATGAATAAAACAGAACGCGAACAGAAATTACCAGAACTGGAGCTAAAAGTAATTTGCTCTACAGCATCAACAAATTTACGAGTTTTTCCTTCACGTAGGATTTTCAGTTTGCCATTTTCAATCGCAACATCAAGCCCGCCAGCGGTCATAGTTCCACAAAAACAAAGCGCCTGAGCCGATTGCGAAATATTAATAAATCCGCCTGCGCCCGGTACCCGATTATTAAATCGACTAACACACACATTACCTTGTTGATCTGCCTGAGCAAATCCCAAAAATGAAATAGCAATACCACCGCCGTCGTAAATATTAAACAACTCGGATTGCTCAATAATGGCCTGCGGATTTAGCGAAGCACCAAACGATAAATCACTCTCAGGATTCCCACCAATAACGCCAGATTCAATAGTCAACACAAATTTATTATCACTACTGTGTTGCATTTGCTCACCGATAAGCGCAGGAATACCGATGCCTAAATTCACACAACCACCACCCGCTTTATTTAACTCTTTCATACCTCTGCGAACAATAATTTCTTTTGCAGTATCGACAACCTCTAACGCAGCATTTTGTTTTTGGTTGACAAATTTTTTCGCAGCCGCACGACCATAGGTCTCTGGATGATCTTCTTCATCAGCAACCACAACGTAGTCAACAAGAAAACTGGGTATTTTGACAAAATAAGGGTTTAACGACTTAGCTTTTACAATCTCTTTAACCTGAACAATAACAATACCACCGCAATTTTTCGCCGCTTGTGCTTGTGCTAGTGAATCCATGTAAGCGGTTTCGTTCTCAAAAGAAATGTTACCTAATTCATCTGCTTTGGTACCACGTAATAAAGCAACATCAATTTTTTGTGCAGGGTATAACAAAAATCGTTGTTCCTTAATAAAGACATCTTCTACCAAAGAATCAGACTTCAATCGGCTAAAAGAACCACCTTCCACCTCTGGATCGACAAAAGTGTTAATTCCTACTTTGGTAATAAAACCTAATGAACCACGTGCAATTTCTTTAAATAAATTACTAATAACACCTTGCGGCCAATTGTGAGCCTCTATTTCTCCAGAGAGTCCCATTTCTGTAAGCTTAGGGTTTAGCGCCCAAAAACCACCAATCGCCCTGTTAACTAATCCCGGATACGCCAGACGATCTAGGCCGTTTCCAGACTTATCACCGGCACCGGAGGCAAATAGCAAATTAATTTTCTCAGGCTTGCCTGTTTCTAAAAAACGTTTTTGAATGGCTTTTGTTAATGCATCACCATGACCACAACTACCAAAACCACCGGGAATGATTGTCGCTCCGTCAGCAATTAACTCTGCAGCTTGTTTAGAATTAATGACTTTCACCTCTGCCTCCAATTTATTTTTTATATTTCATTTTAGAATTAATATTTTATTTTTTTGCGAAATCGCTGGGACTTACCACCGGACTAAGACACAAACTTAAAGCACATCTTTTGAGTAACACAAAAATAACTGGTTTAAAGCTGTTTACTCATTTTATAGATTTGTGACGTTTTTACAGTATCAAATGCACATGGAATGTTTTTTAATGTAACCCATCAAATTTATTTTAGCGGTTACTTTGTAGGTGAGCAATTTACCGAAAAACTATTTCAAAACAAAGTAATTTATAGTCATAAGTTAGCAACAACGAATAAATATAGGAAACTCTGATTAACCTAGAGTTTCTCGCGACACAAGGATGTGTCGCCAATTTCAAGAACGGTAAGTG
>NZ_BAAGIE010000053.1:0-8519 GCF_054658275.1 Sessilibacter sp. MAH3
TTAGATTATTCATTGATAAACGGTATTCTCAAATAATAATCTAAATATTTTTAGGTTAATCAGAGGTTCCTATAAAGAGTGACTCAGTAAATGTTAAAACAGGTCGTCTTGCTCTAATAATCGATTAGCGATGGATTCTGCATCTATATTAAAAGAACCTTCATTAATAGCCGCTCGTATTTGATCGACACGCTCTTGATTCACGTCGCTAGTAGCAGCAATTGAGTTTTCAATCTGCGAGAGTCTGTTAGCCTGCGGGCTGAGCGTAACGTCTGAAGTAGGGCCTGTGGTGGTATTCGCTCGACCTTGTTGAACAGTTTCAGCTCTAGAATTTGTTTCTAAGCGAGTATTCTCAGAACTGTTTCTCTGCACGTTATTGCTGTTTGAGTTTAGATTGGCATTGTTACCAATAGAGTTAATGGCCATTATCGTTTGCTCGTTGTTTATGTATGAGTTACTGAGGTTAACCCAGATAATTTGATCATGTACTTGGTTTCGGCCAAGTCTTGATAACCTTTAATGGTTTTTTAAATTTTTTCTTTTAGTGTTGGTCTTTAGGGGCATGTGACTAACTCATCCGTGAATTAGTCAGATGACAGAAATTGAAACTGTGATCTCCAATTTCTTCACAATTTCAATCACTTACAGCTCTTTAAATTGGCAACACATCCTTGTGTGCGGGAAACTCTGGGTTAATCTGAGTTTCCTTGAGTTTTATTCTGGATAACTTTCTGTTATAGCGGCTATTTTGTTTAAACGAGCTCGATTTTTGGGGTTTCTATGTTTGGCTGATTGAGTCTCGCTGTGTAATAGGGTCTATCTTTATGATTCTTAACGATTTTTTTTGTGATTCTTTAAGACTAATCATTGTTTTTAAGTCTTAAAGGTTGATATACACATCGCCATTTGATTGCACTGTACCCGAGACAATACGATCACTTCGGTTATTTTTTACACGAATAATCTCCCCAATACGCCCATCCGATAAGGCCGTACCTGTTGTTTCAACAGAGATTACAGATGATGTAGCCATCAGATTAACAATTTGTCCGCGTTTGATAACTTGCGGCATATCCAATAGGGCATCTCTAACAATGTCACCACTTTTGATGTTTCTCTTTAATTCTTTACCTATCACAGGGGTAATCTCTTTGTAATAGCTTTCTCTGATATCACTGATGTCAACCAAATCTATTTTTAAATCGCTTTCTTGAATTAATTTTCCTTTGGAGAGATGATCACTAAATACAACAATTTTCTTATATAACGCGATTTCGGCAATTAAATAAATTGACCATGATTGTGGCGAAGAACAGCTTAATTGTACGGTAAGACGTTTGGAGACAAAATCCGTCGGAAATTTGGCATCTAAATTTGACGAACAAGGTGATAATTTAAGTCGATTATCTGGCGCATTAACGTTAACAACGATTTTGTCAAAATCCTGTTGGTTGGAAATCTTTTCCACAATTTCCTTGTAGGCTATTTGACTTAATATTTGTAAATTCTGATATTCCTCATTTGCCAATGAATGTTTAGCCTGTAAAAAAGCAATAAAAAACACCAACGCTATAATAGTTCTGGGCTTTATGAATAAAGATCTTTCTTTAAGGCCATTAAAAAAAGTTTTTTCTTTCATCTCAAGACGCTTTGTCATTTTTATCCTATTCTCATTATGAGTTTGTTTTTCATTTTGAGATTTAAAGTTTTAGCTACTTGTGTCGATAAAATGTCAACAAATCATAGGTAATTTAGTTTTTGTTCTTACGAGCAATCTCTATGCCGTACGATTTACAACAAATTAGGCAAACCATTTAAGATTTGGTATACCTGAGAGGACTCTCATGGCAGGTGTTTTAGACACGGTTAACCAGCGAACCCAACTTGTGGGCCAAAACAGGCTGGAGTTACTGCTGTTTCGTTTAAAGGGCAAGCAAATTTACGGAATTAACGTTTTTAAAGTTAAAGAAGTGTTGCAGTGTCCGCCATTAAACGAAATACCTAATCGTAACCATATTGTAAGAGGTGTGGCTCATATACGTGGTGGAACAATTTCCATTATGGATATGAATCTCGCAATTGGTCGAACGGAATTAGATGATATTACCAATTGTTTCGTAATCATCACCGAATACAATCGTTCGACACAAGGATTCTTGGTTGCGGCGGTGGAACGCATTGTTAATATCAATTGGGAGTCTATCCATCCGCCACCACGCGGTGCGGGGCGAGAAAACTATCTTACTGCGGTCACCGAAATCGAAAATCAGTTAGTCGAGATTATCGATGTTGAAAAGATTTTGGCAGAAGTTAATCCATTATCTGAAGAAATCAGTAGCGATGTTATTGAAGACGGTATTGCAGAGCGAGTTGTTCAGAAACATGTTTTGATTGTTGATGATTCAACCATTGCACGTAAGCAAATTCAACGTGTTATTGAACAAATGGGTATCAAAACAACACTCAAAAAAGATGGTCGAGAGGCTCTGGAATATTTAGAAGGTCTGGTGGAAGCCGGTAAAAATGTCGAGCAGGAACTCATTCTTGTCATTTCAGATATCGAAATGCCAGAAATGGACGGTTACACGTTTACCGCAGAGGTGCGTGCTAATCCGGCACTTTCGAAATTGCATATCGTTTTACATACATCACTCAGCGGTGTGTTTAACCAAGCAATGGTGAAAAAGGTCGGTGCGGACAGCTTTTTGGCAAAATTCAACCCCGATGATCTCGCCAGACATGTTAATAGTCGAGTTCTGGAAATGACCGGTGAAAGTCTGGTTAATATTGAAGACGAGGAATAACTGAAAGTATTTTGCTGGAAAATACCATGACAACCTCTGATTATCTCTTTTATGATTTAATCAGAGGTTAGAAATTGACAATATTATTTCCAGCTTCTATACCATTTCAATGACTCAGTATTTCTTGTATTAACGACGTATTTTGAGTCGATGAAAACTCTGAATAATTTGGAGTTTCTTATAATTTTTAGAAAACGAATTTCCAATACCTACAATTTGTTTTCCACCTTTGTATGTGGGGCCTCAATTTGAATATATTATCTGGCCAAGACGGAAGTGGATCGAAAAGCGTTGATAGTAAAACCATATCCAGTGATACGCTTTTTGATTCTCCTGCAGAACTTGCGAATTTCTGCGAGTTCTTGGAGAAAATTTGCGGTATTCATTTAAAAGAAAACAAACATTATTTAATTGGTATTAGACTTCGAAAAATACTTGAAGAGTATAAATTAAACTCTACCCGAGATTTAATTAAGAAGCTTGAGTACGGTGCAGACAGCAAACTCAAGCGTGAAGTTATTGACGCTATGACCACCAACGAGACATTCTGGTTTCGTGACTCTTATCCATTTGATTTTTTTGAGAACAAATTTTTGCCAGAGCGTCTTGCTAACACGACTGGAAAGATTCGTATTTGGTCGGCAGCGTGCTCCACAGGACAAGAGCCTTATTCACTGGCAATGCTCACAGAAGAAGTATTGTCACGAAATCCGCAGTGGGCACAACGTCAGATCGAAATCGTTGCGACGGATATTTCGAATAAAGTCTTGGAACAGTGCAAACTTGCTCAATATGATCGCAGTGAAGTCGAGCGCGGTCTGTGCAATCAGCGATTAAAGCGTTACTTTGAACCGGTAGACGATAAGATATGGCAGTTGGCTGAGAAGGTTCGTAAGCGTGTTACGTTTAAAGTTTTAAATCTAAGTGATTCATTTACGAGTTTGGGCAAATTCGACATCATCTACTGTCGAAATGTTTTAATTTATTTTAAGGGTGAATTAAAACAAGATATTTTGACACGCTTGAATCGACAATTATCAAGTAATGGGCTGTTGTTTTTGGGCGCGTCTGAGGGATTGTCTCAAGCTGATAAGCTTTACAATATGATTAATTGTAATCCTGGTATTGTTTACCAAGCTATTCATTAAAAAAGAAGGCCGCAGCCTTCTTTTTTTATTACAATTTACTGTCTATTACAGCGATTAGGGTTGGTTTAAAGACCAATCGTAGGAGTCAGTAATTTTTCCAGAGAAAGAGTTTAGCTTTTCTTGTAATTGTGGCTCAGCATAGAGTTTTAAGTGTTCAATTAAAGATGCATCGGTGCCACCAAAATCTACTTTATACCATTCGTAAATGCTTGAAACTTGCATCTTGTCGCCTTCAATTTTAACGCCGCGTGTATGATTGACGTAATCTTTAGCCGATTGATCTAAAAGTGCTTCGGTATTTTCGGCGGTAAATGCAGTGGCCGATAGGTTAGGGCAGCCCATGCTCGCACAGTTTACCGCGTAATGGATTCGGTTATCTTTCCAAATTGGGCGCAAAATTCCGTGTTCAATATTGTTGAGCGTTAGAGTTTCGCCTTCAATGGTGATTATTTCTTTGTCCCAAGGGCCAAAACTGAAAAAACCGCCTAATTTTGTAATGGATTTTACCGGATAATTGTCCAAAATTAGATTAACGGTTAACGCATTATAGAGATTAATCCAATAGGCTTTTTGTTCGGCCAGGTTATATTCACGTGGGTCGGTATTTTTAAGGTCGTTGATGTAGGATTCCAAGGCGCTTTTGTCGGCCTTTGAAACTGCCTTGTAATTAAAACGATTAATACCACTTGGATGGTTTGACACTAGGTATGCGTCTAAGACAGTTTGCCATTTGCTGTGGTCAATGGTGTTTGTGTTTTCTTCGTCACTCTCGTCCCAAAAATCGATTAATTCTGAGGTGGGTGCTGCGTGCACATTCACCGACAGAATTAAACTGCTTAATACGAGTAAAAATGCAGAAAATACCACGGTTAGGTTATTTTTTTGCCAATTTAGCATGATGTTTTCCTATAACTTCAGTTCAAAAATTGCTTGTCCGTGTGACCTGTAAAAATCTTAAAAGTTAACTTTTTTCCGATCGTTTCATGTAAATTTCATCTTTTGTTATATTTTCGGCCCACCACAGATTAAAAATCATTCCAAGAATACCTTTACCCGCACCAATAACCCCCGATAAAGTCCCGCTAATTTTAGATTTACCAATACGTTTTAGTGAATCTACGGGTATTTCTTCGATGCTAAAGCCCATTTGAATTGCTTTAACTTGCATTTCTACGGTCCAACCAAAACTACGATCGCGCATTTTTAGCGTATTGAGCGATTGTTTACGAATAGCTCGAAATGGCCCTAAATCGGTAATATTGGCTTTCCAGAGTAGTCTAATTAGAAACGTCGCCAGTTGATTACCAAACAGCTGGGGCGGCGTTAAAGCACCTTTCGATATTTTCCCTTTAACGCGAGTGCCAATCACCAAATCTTGCTCATGATCAATGAGCGTGGTGATTAGAGGAACACTTTGAGCGCTTACACAAGAATGGTCGCCGTCGATGAACAATACAATAGATGATTCCGCATTCAGGTATTCCATGGCTTTTAGGCAGGCTGCGCCATAACCTTTTTCAGGCTGGTGAACCACAAAAGCTCCGGCATTGATAGCAACCTGCGTTGAATTATCAACGGAGCCATTATCGCAAACGATAATTTCGTCTATGAGCAGAGAATCGTCGGGATTTTTAAGGGCTAGAAGCTCTTCAACCACTAAGCCTATGGCGGATTCCTCATCAAGAACGGGAATGATGACGGAGATGAAATGGGATTTGTACATTACATGGGTAATCTGTGGACACTCTTTGTACAAGCAGAGTCTGTAATTGAAGCTAATAAGAAGCTATAAATAAAAAGCCCTGAAATTCAGGGCTTTTCTGTATCTGTACGAAGTTATACGTACGGATCTCTGATAAAAACTGCTTACTTGTCTAATTTGTAACGCTTGGCCAAGTAGAAAACAACATCTTTGCGTTGTTGCTCGTCCAATTTCGCTAACAATTCTTCATTGGTGTAAAGAGCTTCAATAACGGCTTTGGCTTGCTCTTGATCCAGCTTTTTACCGGGAAGAGGACATTTTTTACAGGCAACTTTACGGTTGAAATTACGCTTACCTTTATCGTAAGGGCTATCTACAGTTGGGGTAGGCGCTGACGAAAATGATCCGGATGCGAAGGCTTCTGCACCAAATAACATAGCAGCTATAACGGTGAATGCCATGGTAAATTTGCGGGCAACAGTTAGTATCATATTGAACTCCAATCTGGATTTTATAATTAGTTGAATGTTGTTTTAGGCAAAGAGACCGTGAAACCACTGCTATAAAGCAGAAACGCTTACTTTATGTGTTAAGTTAGCAAATCACACCCAAAATATTGGAAAGTCTCGATGCGTTAATAATGGTTAAGATTCTAATCGATAAGTTTGTGTTGTTTCTAGGCCATCGATCGTCTGACTATCACAATTCACTAACATATTCCGAATTTGATCATTTTGGGCAAACTCGGAGTCATCAAAATGTCATAGAAGCCTAAGACTGTGAGAAAGACCAAAGAGTTGCCTAATAATTCATTAGCCGTAGATGTATGAATACAATATTGCCGTAGATTTTTTGTAATTAATTGAAATTGTTAAAAAAATCAGCCTAGTTCCGTTGCTGGGATGTTTTGTCAGGTCACTTGAGTTTAACAGTACAGGGTATACCTTTATGATGCTTATATGAAAGTTCGCATGTGTTGCTTTGCGTAAATCATGAGGTATTTAAGGTTAATTCTCTGGCCGCGAGGGATGAATCTGAGTTTTATTCGCTTTTTATAAATAACGTATTTCGAATATCAAGACATAGTGTTTTTGGCGATTAAATCCTTCCGAATATTCTGCTTAAAAAGTCTGAAAGTACCAATTCACAAGTCAAGTAATGATAAAATCAACGTTTGCCTAAGTTTGATAACCGTCTATGTTCAGTTTATCTCGACACCATCCGCTATTAAATACCGAAAAATATCTCATTCATGTGTGCGGAATTGTTGTCAGCGTTTGCTTGTATCTACTGTTCAGTGCCGCAGGCTCGGAAGGATTTCCCAGTTTGCCTCTTTTTTACTCAGTTATGGCATTGGTCTTTAGTTGTTCAGTTATTGCGGCGATATCTATCCAAAGCAATGAAATAATCCTAAGGTCGTCATCATTATTGATAGTTTCCGCGGTTTTTATTTGGCCTGTCATATTTCGGTTAATAGCTGTTCAGTTTTATCCTATTTTTGAAGATGATCATTACCGTTTTTTATGGGATGGGTACGTATTTTTTGAATATGGTACGCCTTACGGTGTTGCACCCAGCAAGTTTTTTGGCAATAACTCTGTACCTAGTAGTATGGAAGATATTTTGGGTGGTATTAATTATCCCGATATTCCGACAATTTATGGGCCAGTTACCGAACTTATTTTTCTCTTAAGTTATTGGTTATTCCCCGCCGATATTTTTGGCTTACAGTTGTTATCTGCATTGTTCGATTTAGGCGTTATTGGTGTGTTATGGCGAGTCGCACCTAGGTGGGGAGCTGTTCTTTATGCCTGGAGCCCATTAATTATCAAAGAATTTTCTTTAACAGCGCATCCCGATATTTACGCGGTGTTTTTTTTGGGTGTCAGTTTTTTATGTTTAAAGAAAAATTATCAAGTTGCGTGCATGGTATTTTTAGCGATTGCTGTGTGTACGAAAGTCTTTGCAATTTTGCTGGTACCGTTATTCGCTATTCGTTGCCGGTGGTTTACGTGGCCTATATTTGTCGTCGTAGTTGGCGCCATTTACGCGCCTTTTTATTATCTAAATAACGCAGATCTGTATGGTTTATTTGCGTTTGCGCAAAATTGGCAATTTAATGGCTCGATTGTTGTTTTGCTTAATCAAATATTCGATATTCACACAACGAAAATCATAACCGCATTATTATTTTGTTGTTTGTATGCTGTGTATTGGTTTTACTTTGTGCTTGGCAAAAAAGCCGACATTCGTGGTGATTGGGTTTTTGCGGTATTCTTTTTATTAGCGCCTGTTGTAAATGCTTGGTATCTCGTCTGGTTGCTGTTTTTTGCCGCAATATATCCTTCGCTATGGGCTTGGTTTGCATCGTTCATGATCTTACTGTCATACGTTAATGGCTTCAATATTCTGGATGGAACTCTTGAGTTATACGAACAACCTCATTGGGCCCGGTGGCTGGAGTATGGGAGTGTTATCGCGGTTTGGGTAATTGAAGTGATTGTAATTCGAACATCAAGTGAATTACGAGCGCAGAAAAAAGCTCCCAGCTTGTAAGTTTTTAACGAAAACTCTGATTAACGTAGAGTTTCTGCGGCACAAGGATGTGTAGGCAATGGCGAGATATGGTAAGTAGTTGAAATGGTGAAGAAATTGAGCATTGTATTGTCAATTTTGTCCTCTGATCAAACCATGGCGGATTTAGTCAGAGGTTCCTAACCGTTACTCTTACGCTTCAAATAACTGTTACGCTTCAGATAGCTGTACTAGAAACTTAATTACAATTGATATCGCGGTTTCAGATAATAAGTGCAATTGGTAGTTGAGAGGCCAGCTGGTAGAGTCAGCACCTCTCCCGACCAAGAG
>NZ_BAAGIE010000054.1:0-7759 GCF_054658275.1 Sessilibacter sp. MAH3
CATTTTACACTGTACTTGAAAGCACCAAGAACGAAAACTTTCAGTTTACGTAACACCTAAAATTTACTACTGATAAAGCCACTGAGTAGTTCTAACGCCGCAAACATGGGCCGAGCTGCGAAGCAGCGAAGGTCCAAGCACACGCAGTGTGCTGAACATGATTTGCCTTGTTATGCGCTTTATTCATGTTGCTATTTTGCAAGTTAATAGACCTGATTTATTAATAATATATGAAAATTCTGTAGATGATGGTTGCAGTGTATTCCTTGGACTTATTTGAAGATCATAATATGTATTATCTATTTCATTTTCATCGCGTAGATCATTTTCTGATTCTGGAAATCCGAGTAATGCAAAATAATAATCATCTGTTACTGCAATATAAGCAGGGAATTCTTCATATTTTCCTGATGTTTCTGGCTCAAAGTCTATTGCCAAAGCTTGGCTCAATTTCTTTGCAGTAACCTCTAAAGAAAATCTATTTTCAATGTCTAAATATGCAAAATTCATTTCTATTAATTTATCGCATAACGCTAATGTAAGCGGCAAGCGACGCAAGAGCGAGTCCAGTGGAATGCCGAAAGCATGTAGCGATGTTTGACATTTTTGTTATGTGATTTTGACATGCTGAACCAGACCTTTTCGCCAATCGATGAGTATTTCTCCAAGAAAACTTACATTAGATGGAAATTTTTCACCGCTTAATATTTTAGCAGCCTCCCAGCAAGGAAAGTCAGTTTCCTCGTTTATATCGAAGGCTAGTAGTGTTTCAATAGTATTCTTGTTGATGCCAGTAGCTTTCCACTGGCCCCATTCTTCATAGTGCTTATAGTAGTTAGCCATCGTATTTATAAACAATATGGTAGAAATGCCATTCTGTAATTCTTTACAAGCCGTAGAGAGCCACTCGATTTTTTTACTCTTAGCGTTATAGCCAGAAATTTTCGAAACATCCGAGATTGCGCCTGTAATATATGTTTGTGCAGTCACGTATGCTATGCCAAAAATGGACTCTGTCTGCTCTTGCGCCCAATACGCATCGTACCATTCATTCTCGTCATACTTTTTCTGGTATCTAGCAAACCCATGATCTAGCGAAACGAAGATTTCTTCTAATGTTTCGGATCTATAGTCGGCTTCCAAATAATGCGTCTTCATCTAACTACCACATAACGCCCCGCTAAACAGCGAGCCACGCAGTGGCGAGTCCAAGGCAAAAACTTATTTTTGCCTGATGTTTGAGCGGCTTGTTATACGTTTTTAACATAAACAGCCTTCACCACCATTGTTGAATTTACTGCTTTAAAATGCAGGCCAATAAACTGAAAATTTACCACAGTTTAATGTGTACAAAGAAGAACTAACTGGATTGATTTTAAGATGGCAAAGCACAAAATACTGGTTACCACGTTAGCCATTTAACACTTTAGTTTACTGAAGTTTCAGCCACCAAAAACGACAAGCTTCAGCGACAAAGCAGCGATTAAATTCACCAAGAATAATACAAAGAATACGTATAACGCCCGGCTTAGTGGCGCGAACACAGTGAGCGTCCAGGCCGCGTTTTTTGCGGCCGATGCTACAGCCGCTTGTTAAGTGTTTACTCTTTAAATGCACTGACATCTTTAACCATTGATTTAAGATTTTTAAGTTTCTTGGGGTGATTTGATGTCCATATAACCTCAGAGCCATCTCCGAGTTCTTCATAAATTGGCAGAAGATCAATAATTCCGAGGTATTCCCACTGCACTGGAACCTCAGTTTTACCGCCCTTGTATGGCTCTGCGTGTTCTAAACCGATTGTCTCCACTTTCTCAAAGGCTTCTTCTAGTGTGAGTGCTTTAACAATTACTGTATTTTCCCAAGTGGCAAATCTAGCTTCCGGATCATTGTTGTTCGAATCTTCAACTTCAATAAACCGAGCTAAATATGTTCCGATATACCAGCCGACTGGGGAAATGTTTTTATCCATGATGACACTTAACGCCGTGCTTAGGGGCCGTAGTGAAGCGCAGCGGAACGGAGGTCCCAGCGCAGCGACTAAAGCACCTTGTTATAACATTCACTTGCCTTGAAACTTACCAAGCACTTCTTTTATCTTGTTCATTGCATCAATTTGCTTTTGAATCCACACTCTTGTGTCAGATTCCATATGGTCTGTAGCCAAATTCACTTCTTGAACTTCGTAGCCATCAAGATCTTTAGGCGTACCTTTATCCAATGTTTCTTGAAGTTCATTTTTGCTTTCTTCAGAAAAGAGATAGATCGAATAACTTGGCTCACAGTACCACGCCCTGTTGCGATATGTACTATAGATGTATGTATCTACGGGAGAGTACTGAATACTTTGATTAATACGTTTTGACTGAGGAAATTGAATTCTTAAAATCGGCACTTATTAGTTCCTTGTGTTAAGTTATAACGCTTTGCTTTGCGGCGCGCGTTAGCGCGTCCGGTGAAGGCCACGCCTTTTGTGGCCGGAACGAATAAGAGCAACTTGTTAGAACAATTGCAAAAATAACTATTTTGCCGTGCTAAACGTATACAACTAAACATTGAATTACCTTACTTTCTGCGATCAAGTTTGCCAATTTGAGCTGCGAAGAACGAAACTGCTCTGCCTTATGCAACCACGTTACACATTGAAACTAAGAAGAACAAAACTGCCCAACATAAACCTACTTTTTACTAAAAACTGGCTGCCACGATTTCGCAATTACTCAAATTTAACACTTTACTTAAAAACACCAAGAACGAATACTTTCAGTTTACGTAACAACTAATATTTACCACCGATAAAACCACTGAGTAGTTCTAACGCCGCCATATGCTGCAAATTTGGAGTGGAGCGTTTTTACGCTAGCGTAGCTTAAAGCGGAAAAACGAGCCACGGAAAGTTTGTCCAGCCCGCGAAGCGGGCGATGCATGATGGCCTTGTTATGAGACAGCCACCAAGTAGACAAATTTAAATATTAAGCTGATTAAAAACGAGCCGGATGAGATTAAGCCAATTAACATTATGGGACGCTCACTAAACGAAAGCTTTTGTGTCATGCCAATTACGGGATCTATCAAACTAGCTGCCCCATGACTCTGTAGCCTAATATATATGACCGAACAAACAATTAAAGCGTTGCCTAACAGGAACATAAGAAAGCCGAAAGAGAAATAATAAACGTCCAATGCAACCAGAGAAGGCAAAGCCAATAAGGACGTGATTCTTGGATTAAATTTGATTTTTACCACCCCTCATAACGCCTTGCTCACCGTCACATACTGCGGAGAGCGTTTTGTGTGAAAATGGAGCGCAGCGACAGACACAAAACAAACGAAGCAGTATGTGTCAGGTGGAGCAATTTGTTATGCATTTTTTAGACGCCGCGCTTTTTCATAGTACTGCTTTGCTTTCCTGGGTTTACCCAAGTGAACATCAATAAACGTTGCCTTTTCAAAGTATGCCTCTTGAGACCTCGGGTTAATTTCTATTGCCCGCTCATAACAACGTAAAGACTCTGATAGTGGGGTTTCATCTTCGTAATTTATAAGCAGATAAAGATCTCCCCTCATGATCCAAAGTTTCTCAGAATTTGGGTAAACCTCAACTGCCGTATCTGCTAGTGAAATAGTTTCTTTCGTTGGCTCAGGGTCTTGCCAATCTTTCGGCCATCTCTCTTTCAAATTGTTGATGTAATCGACTTCAGTTTTCACGTGACTCCCTCACGATAAATAACGCTTTGCTTTGCGGCGCGCGTTAGCGCGTCCGGTGAAGGCCACATTTTGTGGCCGGAACGAATAAGAGCAACTTGTTAGAACAATTGCAAAAAATAACTATTTTGCATTACTAAAAGTGTACTACTAAACATTTAAATTACCTTACTTTCTACAACCAAGTTTGCCAATTTGAGCCACGAAGAACGAAACTACTAAACGTTACGTGCCATCTTACTAATTGAAACCACGAAGAGCAAAACTGCCCAACGCAAATCTACCTTTTTACTAAAAATTGGCGCCACGATTTTGTATCTGCCAACCATTTACACTTTACTTAAAAATACCAAGAACCAGAACTTCCAGCTTACGTAACACCTAAAATTTACTACTGATAAAACCACTGAATGATTCTAACGCCTTGCTCTGCTGCATTTTTGGAGTGGAGAATTTTGTGCTATTAAGCACAAAAGGCGCAACGGAAAAAATGTCAGCAGGAGCAAATTGTTATGTGATTCTAGCTTCATGGTTGCTCACTAAAAGGAAGCTCAATATCATGCTCTCCAAGGACCGCCTTGTAATGATTAAGCCTTTCCCACATAGAATTTCGAATTTCATTGAGCTCTTCGAATGCCTCAACAACATTTCCGGCTTTAATTTCTTGGTACACTTCATCAAGATCTTTACATATCGAATACAGAGTATCACCCTGAATTAGTACGCCAGGGTAATTCCTTTCTGGATGTTTCATGACAGCCTGATTAGTAGCATCCGAGAATATTTCAACTTCTTCTTTTTTCATTTTGATCTCAGTGGGGGCACATAACGCCGTTATAACCCGCCGGAACGGAGTTGGTTTGTTTGCGCTAGCGTAGCGTTTAAGCGCAAACGAAGCTACGTAGTGGAGGTCGGGTTGATAACCTTGTTAGAGCATTTCCTGAATGCTATCTCTAAACTCAACTAGATTCTGCCACTCAATAAGTAAAAGTGGCAACTGGCTAAGCTCTCTGATTTTACACCACCCATCCATATTATAAATATTATCGTCACCTTCGGCGCACTCCTCTTCGGTGAGGTTTTCGAAGGCACTAGATAATCTGTTTAGTGCATCGAGAAGCCCCTGATCGTAATACTCCGGAATTGAATGATTGTTGAGCCTTTCTCTAAAATCCAGTACCTCACAACAGCAGCCATACCACGCCTCAATAAACGGACACTTTCCCTCAAGCCTCTCAACTTGAATAGAAGGTTGTGAAGCAAGAAACTCCAAAGCCTCCCCAAATGAAAATAAATTCCTGATTAGATTTTCTTCTTTTTGTGAGGCCCACCCCCATACTAAGTCGCTAATTTTCATGCTTGGTTACTGTGAGCTCTAACGCTTTGCTTTGCGGCGCGCGTTAGCGCGTCCGGTGGAGGCCACGTTTTTTTGTGGCCGGAACGAATAAGAGCAACTTGTTAGAACAATTACAAAAATAGCTATTTTGCAGTATTAAAAGCTTACAACTAAAAATTTAAGTTACCTTACTTTCTGCGACCAAGTTTGCTAATTTCAGCCACGAAGAACGAAACTACCTAGCCCTACGCAGCTACATTACTAATTGAAACCACGAAGAGCAAAACTGCCCAACGTAAACCTACCTTTTACTACAAATTGGCTACCACGATTTTGTAGCTGCCAACCTTTTACACTTTACTTAAAAATACCTAGAACCAGAACTTCCATTTTACGCAACACCAAAAATTTACCACTGTTAAAACCACTGAGTAGTTCTAACGCCTTGCACAGCGGAAATTTGTGGAGTGGCGTTTTGTGTTATAGCGTAGCGGAAATACAAAAAAGCCACGGAACAAATTTTCCGACTGGTGCAAATTGTTAGGCTTACGTTGCCTTTTATTAAAGCTTATAAACATGAATTGTATTCCATTCGCCGTCTGTTACTTCTATTTGATGATGTATAGCGCCATTTTTTAGCGCTTCAGATATAGCAGATGATATAAGTCTTAGAAATTCCATATCAGCTGATTCTGAAGAAAAACTACACAATCCTTTATCCATGCTTATTTCTACATTTTGGAACAACATCACTGATGATTCGTCGAATTTAGATTCGATATCCATTACTCGAAATGTCTCGTGAAGCTCTCTCGAGCGCATTGAACCAACCGAAAAAGCCCCAGTAATAAAATACAATTCATCACTCATGTCGTTTGAATGCCTAACGCCTAGCTCACCTGCAAAATGGAAGCGTAGCGAGTATTTTGTCCGGTGGAGCTAATTGTTAGGCTTACAATCAATTTTTCTTACTCTGATAGTGACTTTTTTCTTCGTAGAAGTTGTTACTGTGGCATGGAAATGAAGAATTTTGACACCATAAAGAAACTTAGTAATACCTTTCATTTCGCGACAACACTCGGGAATGCCATTGCTCTCTTTAGGTATTTCAATATTAAAATACCTACTATCTTCTAGCTCTTTGCTTTCTTCAAAAAAATGAATAGGCTTCTTATTAAATAATCTCAATGATGGCGGATATATACATACCTGCTTAATAACAACATCACGACTCCCTATATTTGTTACGACAAGCGTTACTGATTCAGTTTTCGGCTCAAATACAGCCTCAACCATGAACCTTGCTAACCTTTCCCTGTAAGCCAACCAAAGAGACACACATACAGCAAAAAATGTAGCCACTGTTGATGATAATTTATACCAGTCTATTGATGATTCTTTAACTAAGTACACGTTGCTAGAAGATTCTTCGAGATTGCTTAAACGTTTATTAAGTGAAACCAAATCTTGGTGAGAAGCAATTTCTTTTGAGTCTTTTGGAGTGCAAACCAAGAAGCAAAATTGAACAAGAATAATAGTGATTAACACCCAGATGATGTGCTTTTTGTACATATGCCTTCCCTGAATTGCCTAACGCTTTGCTTTGCGGCGCGCGCAAGCGCGTCCGGTGGAGGCCACGCCTTTTGTGGCCGGAACAAATAACAGCAACTTGTTAGAACAATCTCGAAGATAGCTATTTTGAGTTGCTAAAAGTGTACTACTAAACATTTAGGTTACCCTACTTCCCGCGACCAAATTAACCAGTTTGAGCCACGAAGAACGAAACTGCTCTACTTTAAGCAACCACTCTACTAATTGAAACCGCGAAGAGCAAAACTGCCCAACGAAAATTTACCTTTTTACTAAAAATTGGCTACCACAATTTTGCAATTGTTCCTATTTCGTACCTTACTTGAAAGCACCAAGAATAAGAACTTTCAGTTTACGTAACACTTAAAATTTACCACTGATAAAACCACTGAATAGTTCTAACGCCAATGTAAACGGCGAGCGACACAGGAGCGAGTCCAGAGGAATGCCGTAGGCATGTAGCGTTGTTTGACATTTTTGTTATATTTATGGCTTGACATAATCTACTTTATACAACACTTTACCCAGCAAGGAAACAGTGTTGCCAGTTACCTTGGCCTGATTTAGAATTTTCAAAGAAAAGCCATTCTTCGGGTCTGACTTTGGCTCCATATAAATTAACTCCCCAATCTCAATATCATTTTCTGATATTACGGCAATAGCAAGTTCCGTATGGTCGGCAATCAGTTCTTCAAAAGGTGGGTAATTTAGCTCCCTAACTTGATCCCATTCGGGTAGCTCACCCCATTCATACGTCTCATCGTTTCGCTCTTCTTCGACTACTTTGTCGTAATATCTTTTATATATCTCTATAAATACATCGCGAGGAAATTCAATTTTGAGATCTGCTAACGCAAACCCATCTGGGAGAATTTTGCTGTGCGAATTTCTCCCCATATAAGACATACATACCCATTGATCATTCTTCAATGGTTTCTCATTTATAAACCAGCTGAGCTTGTCTCTTAATTCTTTTTCTACCGGAAGCATGATTTTAAATATAACGCTTTGCTTTGCGGCGCGCGCTAGCGCGTCCGGTGGAGGCCACGCCTTTTGTGGCCGGAACGAATAAGAGCAACTTGTTAGAACAACCGCGAAGATAGCTATTTTGCGTTGCTAAAAGTGTAC
>NZ_BAAGIE010000055.1:0-6132 GCF_054658275.1 Sessilibacter sp. MAH3
GTGAAGAAATTGGAAATCGCATTTTCAATTTCTGTCCTCTGATTAAATCATGGATGAGTTAATCAGAGGTTCCTTAAAATATTAAATTCGCGTTGAATCACTGAACAGCCACATAAAGTTAGATTATTGTGCCGGTTTGAAAGTACGAAACTCTTAATTTAATTATTTGCTTAACCAGTCAGAATTGTTACTGACTAATTATTTCCAGCTTAACCTGAATTTGTGGTCTAGGTTATTTTATAAAGACAATTTCTTTGTAAAATTAACACTAACCAATCGGTTAAACTGAGAACCGGCTGACTAATTATTTGCGAATTTGGTAACAGGGTGTAGTTGAAGGCTATGAGTGAAGAAAAATTCGACATTGTGTTTCGCGGAGACATTGTACTTGGCAGTAATCTGGTTCAAGTAAAGGCTAATTTGGCCAAATTGTTTAAATTACCAGCGCCAAAAGTCGAGGCTCTATTTACCGGAAAATCGGTAGTGCTCAAAAAACAGCTCGATAAAGAAACCGCAAAAAAATACCAAGTTGTTTTAACCAAAGCTGGCGCTCAGGTTTCGGTTGTTACTAACCAAACTAATATTCCTGCCAAACCCAAGACCCGTAAGCTTACCCTTGCGCCGGTAGGTGCTAATTTAATGCCGCGTGGCGCTAGTGCAAAAGAAGGGCAAGCTGAAGCCGAAGAAATTGATATTTCTGGCTTTAGTTTAAAAGAAGCCGCTGGTAATTTGGTTGACCAAACGGAGCTGGCTCACGAACAAGCCGTTGAGGTTGCATTACCCTCTTGGAATTTAGCGGAGACGGGCTCTGATTTAGGCCAAGCGAAACGTTCAGAGCCCGAAAAAATTGTGCAACCGCCAACCTTAGACATAGCCGAAGTTGGGGCAGACTTAGGGCAAAAACCCTCTAATGTCGCGCCTGTTAAAGTAGGAGACATTAACTTTGATGTGGCACCGGTAGGCTCGGACATGGGCGAGAAAAAATCCCATAAAACACCACTCAACCCTAAAATCGACCACCTTAGCCTTTCTTAAAAACATTCTTTCTCACCCTGTAATTAGCGCCATATTTATAGATGTATTGCGCGCCAAAAGCTTGGTAGAAATATCAGTGTGATATTTTCCTATAAGAATCAATCATATACATTAAGAGTGTTCCCCGCACACGCGGGGCTAAACCGTGGCCTGACTGCTGTTTTAGCCTCTGCTGACCGTGTTCCCCGCACACGCGGGGCTAAACCGAGGCTGAGCCTCTAGGGTTTTTTGATCTGGATGTGTTCCCCGCACACGCGGGGCTAAACCGCGATTCATCTTCGCCCACGCAAACACATTTTTGTGTTCCCCGCACACGCGGGGCTAAACCGTAAATGATTTTCCAGAAATGGCCCCTATGGCCGTGTTCCCCGCACACGCGGGGCTAAACCGTCTCTTTGAACAGACGTTGGTATTGGTATAACGTGTTCCCCGCACACGCGGGGCTAAACCGGACGGCATTGTTATACCTCAGCGATGGGTTCAGTGTTCCCCGCACACGCGGGGCTAAACCGCATGAAGGAGTGTTTATTTTTTTGTCGCATTTGTGTTCCCCGCACACGCGGGGCTAAACCGCTTTTTCCCGTACATGAGTGAATCTAAATATTGTGTTCCCCGCACACGCGGGGCTAAACCGGCACTATGTTTACAACAGACATGCACGGCTCGGTGTTCCCCGCACACGCGGGGCTAAACCGGCATCACTCTCTCACCGTGAAAAAGATTTTGTGTGTTCCCCGCACACGCGGGGCTAAACCGCAATGGCCTCTTGTTGTGTAGGGAATAAACGAGTGTTCCCCGCACACGCGGGGCTAAACCGCTGGCTGTGCCTGTTAGCACGTATCCATTAGGGTGTTCCCCGCACACGCGGGGCTAAACCCGGCTTGGCGTTTAGCATTTGATGCACTTAAATGTGTTCCCCGCACACGCGGGGCTAAACCGCGAATAGTTCGCGCAGTGTGCACGTGTTGCGTGTGTTCCCCGCACACGCGGGGCTAAACCGATTGGTTTCAGCGTATTCTAACGCATCAATTAGTGTTCCCCGCACACGCGGGGCTAAACCGTCACGCCAGCTCTACGAAGGAATTTCTATGCGGTGTTCCCCGCACACGCGGGGCTAAACCGCAGCGATACCACTGCTGTTGGCGTTAACGGCTGTGTTCCCCGCACACGCGGGGCTAAACCGTCGTTTGAAAAAAATACCGAATAACTGGACTCGTGTTCCCCGCACACGCGGGGCTAAACCGTCGCCAATAAAAGATCAAAATAGTTAAAGGCTGTGTTCCCCGCACACGCGGGGCTAAACCGAATATGTTGAATTGCTGGATGAGGTTACAGAGGTGTTCCCCGCACACGCGGGGCTAAACCGTATGGCGAAGGACGTGTGTCATTTGGCCACGGGTGTTCCCCGCACACGCGGGGCTAAACCGCTATCTATTTCTGTAAACTCAGATATTTACAAGTGTTCCCCGCACACGCGGGGCTAAACCGTCACGGATTTGGTGAGGGTGACGAAACTTACAGTGTTCCCCGCACACGCGGGGCTAAACCGGGGCGTCACCGGCTGAAATTTCAGATTTGATTGTGTTCCCCGCACACGCGGGGCTAAACCGCGCGCTGAGGCAATCGTTCCGGCGCAAATGCAGTGTTCCCCGCACACGCGGGGCTAAACCGTCATCAGCTATTGGCGCCTATTTTAATAATTGGTGTTCCCCGCACACGCGGGGCTAAACCGGAGAAATTCTTTTTTGTAGCCAGACAGGCGGCGTGTTCCCCGCACACGCGGGGCTAAACCGGTGAAATATGAATGACTTAGTTGTTGTTGAAAGTGTTCCCCGCACACGCGGGGCTAAACCAGTGACGCCCACGCGCGCACTCGTTGCGCACCTGTGTTCCCCGCACACGCGGGGCTAAACCGGCTGCCTGATCGCACAATGGTTCCATCAACCCGTGTTCCCCGCACACGCGGGGCTAAACCGAGTCGTTGCCGCTTGGGTTTGATACCTCGGCAGTGTTCCCCGCACACGCGGGGCTAAACCGGCGCCGTGTCGTACACACCAAACGGTATTCAGGTGTTCCCCGCACACGCGGGGCTAAACCGCCGCTCGGGGTGAACGGCTAAACATTAACGCAGTGTTCCCCGCACACGCGGGGCTAAACCGGCGATATTTTTTCACGTTACTCGTCCAAAAATGTGTTCCCCGCACACGCGGGGCTAAACCGTCATTACACTGGAACACTGGAGAGGCTAAACGGTGTTCCCCGCACACGCGGGGCTAAACCGAAATTGGCACCACGCTTATTTCTGCGATTTGGGTGTTCCCCGCACACGCGGGGCTAAACCGGTCGGCCGAGCCGATGGTTGCCGCTGTCATATGTGTTCCCCGCACACGCGGGGCTAAACCGTTCATTTCAGCTGCTCAACAGAATTGGCGATAGTGTTCCCCGCACACGCGGGGCTAAACCGCGTAATTTTAAATTTCAAAAACAGTGACTTTTGTGTTCCCCGCACACGCGGGGCTAAACCGTGAGCATATGTCACTCCACTCAAAAGAGTCTGGTGTTCCCCGCACACGCGGGGCTAAACCGGGGTCTAATTTACCGATAGCAAATGCGTCGCTGTGTTCCCCGCACACGCGGGGCTAAACCGACATTCTTGATACTTTGCTGTATCTACTATCGGTGTTCCCCGCACACGCGGGGCTAAACCGGCTGTTTGGCGGTTTGTAGATCGTGGAATTTTGTGTTCCCCGCACACGCGGGGCTAAACCGGCCCGTGGCCTCGAATTTTTCTTCAAAATTACGTGTTCCCCGCACACGCGGGGCTAAACCGATCCCATTTTCGGAAAACCAACATGCTATAGTGTGTTCCCCGCACACGCGGGGCTAAACCGCCAGCTCCATTCATTTCTGCCCAATCGCTAGCGTGTTCCCCGCACACGCGGGGCTAAACCGTCAGAGGGCATGTCCGGCGCTGATGTCTGGCCGTGTTCCCCGCACACGCGGGGCTAAACCGGTCGCCATACCGCGACTTCGGTGCTCGTCTAGGTGTTCCCCGCACACGCGGGGCTAAACCGTCATTCGGTAATGGGGATTCGTGCAAATAACAGTGTTCCCCGCACACGCGGGGCTAAACCGATTTTGTAGGCCCGAGCTTCTCTTTGCTTATCGTGTTCCCCGCACACGCGGGGCTAAACCGCTTTCACTCAGTAGCCGCTCTTCTTCGTTTAAGTGTTCCCCGCACACGCGGGGCTAAACCGCGGTGGCCAAAATGTGGTCACCGCTTTGTGATGTGTTCCCCGCACACGCGGGGCTAAACCGTGGTATTCCAATAGGTAAATTTTCGATCATATGTGTTCCCCGCACACGCGGGGCTAAACCGAGCAGCACCTCCTGCTGGAGTTGGGTGTATTCGTGTTCCCCGCACACGCGGGGCTAAACCGATCACGCGGCTCTATTTTACGACAATCTACAAGTGTTCCCCGCACACGCGGGGCTAAACCGACTATGCGTTTCGTCTGGCGGTAGAAAGAATTGTGTTCCCCGCACACGCGGGGCTAAACCGTATTAGCGTTATAGATCATACCCATAAATTTTGTGTTCCCCGCACACGCGGGGCTAAACCGCCGTCAGGCAAACCAGAATTCAAATCGAAGTCGTGTTCCCGCACACTTGGGATGTTTTACTCATCAAACCGAGATAACCAACGCTGGGTAAATCCATCGTCATCTATACCTGCGGGATCATCAAATAAAGAGTCGTTGATCTCAGCGCGCGTTGGTTTTAGCGCACGACCTAAATTAATATATTCTTGAGGAATAAAACTGGGCGAACCAATTTGCGGCACGCTTCCAGCTTGAAAAATAACGCCGTTACTGTAAGGGCAAGATAGTGTGGTTGGGCCAGCGTTCGCTAACACGGACTGTGCACCACCGGCTTTTTCGAGAATACGATTAGAAACTGCTGTTAGAAAAGCAATGGATTTAGTGCCATCGCCAAACTCATTGCATGTCGTCGATAAGTTATAAGCGTTAAAACAAGGATAATTAAATAGCTGTGATCCTATAACGGAATGTGAAGCATTCATGCCACCTACATTAAAAGGCTCAATGAAACTAGGGCCAGCATAGGCGTGCTCAACTTCCATTGCATTGCACATAGAGACAAACTGCTGAATAAAGCCATCAAGACCGATTTGATCGAGAATAGAAAAAGGGTAGGTAATTAATAATTCTCCCAAATAATTTTGTCGCTGCACTTTTTTAGTATGCCCCAGAAGAGACCAAAAGTGTGCTTTATCCTCCTCAACTCCAGCCTGAATTTCAAAGATGCCATCTGGACCAGCCATTGCGTGCACCAAACGTGGGTCAATATTTTCGCCGGATTGGAGGCGTCGCATAGTTCTATCGCCATGCAGATAATAATATTTAAATTGGCCCGCCGCTTGTTTCAGATACAGTTCGATAGCCTGCACCATAGCTTCCGTGCGACCGGGTTGACCGGGGCCACCAATATAAAACTCCATCGCTAAGCCTAAAACGGCGGCGGGATCACCGTCCGAGAAATTCACGACTGGTTCTTGGGTGATATGTTGATAATTAAATACATTCATTTTCTTTGTTTTACCCTCTACAGAATCTGATTTGGGTTTTTACAATTGCAAACCTGTTCATCTTTTTCAGGTTTGCCTCCAATGCGATAAATGGCGTAACTATTTCGTCCTCCGGCGATTTTTCTGTAATCTCTATCCTGATCAGCGCTTCGTGCATCATTTCTAAATTTATACTCTATCACGCGTTCTATATTATCAGTGGTAGGTTGTTTAGCTGGATTCTTCACGATGGTTAAATCCGGTCTACGAATATATCCCTCACCCGGTTGATAGCCCTCTACCTCTTTTATGCGAGCCATCCAGTTATAGGAAGGCTCTGTGCAGTCTAGGTTGTTAGGATCACGGTGCATTAATGGTCTCGGAATGCCGTCGGTCTCCATACCCATATCGAAGGATATTTCAGACTTATAGCGGCTTTTGTAGTTGAGCGCAGCGTCGGCAGTTGCAAAAACGCCATGCACACAGGCTTGATACAAATTTTGATCCGA
>NZ_BAAGIE010000056.1:0-5991 GCF_054658275.1 Sessilibacter sp. MAH3
GCTCTTAGTCGTTCCGGCCACAAAAAGCGTGTCCTCCACCGGACGCGCTAACGCGCGCCGCAAAGCAAAGCGTTAGATTTCCGGTCGCTGTGGAATGCTCAAATGAATGACAACTATAAGACAGAAGACATTAAGGTAATTGATTTATACTCCAAAGCATTACCTGAGGTCATCATCGAAATTGAAAAAAGGCCACTGATGTGGCTACCGGAAAAGCATATAAAGTATTTAGGTTCATTCCTAGATGGCTACATTTACGGTAAGAATTGTAAAGCGACTTGTGAGCTTATGAGCGGTTTTAATCAGTTCGTTGAAAAGAAGTACAGTATTACTACTACGCACGGTTGGGTAAGAAATATAGACCATATGTCTTCAGACCCGCATCATGCTCTTGAAAAATTTTTCGAGCTCTTTAACGAGTATATGAGTAATGTAAGTGAAAAAATCTAACAAGTTTGTCCATTTGACGTTTTGGTCTACGCTTCGTTTTGGGGTGGCTTTGCCACATTATCCCAAAACTCCACTACAACCAAAACGCAAATGACAAAGGCGTTATGTTTACGAGAGAGTTAAGTGCAAGTAACTATTGATCGGGGCAAGGTTCACACGGAAGAAGATTTTTACAATACATTTCTTCCACAGGTATCAGCTCCAAAGTGGCATGGGAGAAACCTCGATGCGCTGGCAGATAGTGTTATTACTGGAGATGTAAACCAAATAGAACCTCCGTACACTATCTACAATATTAATACTGGCAATGTCGCAGAGTCGGTATCAGAATTTCAGTTAAAGGTTTTGGGCATCTTTAATGAGGCTGTTGCTTCCAGAAGGTTAATAAAAATTGTCACCGAGTAAAAAACATAACAAGTTGCTCAAGTTCACTCCGGCCACAAAAAGCGTGGCCTCCGCGGGACAACCTACACTGCGTTTCGGTTGCCCCTTAGCAAAGCGTTAGAACTACTCAGTGGTTTTATCGGTGGTAAATATTAGTTGTTACGTAAACTGAAAGTATTCGTTCTTGGTGTTTTTAAGTAAAGTGTTAAATTTGAGTAATTGCGAAATCGTGGCAGCCAGTTTTTAGTAAAAAGTAGGTTTATGTTGGGCAGTTTTGTTCTTCTTAGTTTCAATGTGTAACGTGGTTGCATAAGGCAGAGCAGTTTCGTTCTTCGCAGCTCAAATTGGCAAACTTGATCGCAGAAAGTAAGGTAATTCAATGTTTAGTTGTATACGTTTAGCACGGCAAAATAGTTATTTTTGCAATTGTTCTAACAAGTTGCTCTTATTCGTTCCGGCCACAAAAGGCGTGGCCTTCACCGGACGCGCTAACGCGCGCCGCAAAGCAAAGCGTTATACGTATTCTTTGTATTATTCTTGGTGAATTTAATCGCTGCTTTGTCGCTGAAGCTTGTCGTTTTTGGTGGCTGAAACTTCAGTAAACTAAAGTGTTAAATGGCTAACGTGGTAACCAGTATTTTGTGCTTTGCCATCTTAAAATCAATCCAGTTAGTTCTTCTTTGTACACATTAAACTGTGGTAAATTTTCAGTTTATTGGCCTGCATTTTAAAGCAGTAAATTCAACAATGGTGGTGAAGGCTGTTTATGTTAAAAACGTATAACAAGCCGCTCAAACATCAGGCAAAAATAAGTTTTTGCCTTGGACTCGCCACTGCGTGGCTCGCTGTTTAGCGGGGCGTTAGACAAAAATAATGAATAGCGATCAAATTGCAAGAATTGAAAATCAAATAGATTTGGAATTTTCGGATTCTCTATTGAATGGTATTGGATATTCACAGAGCCTTTGGACTGTTTTGTCCGTCATGGAAGATAAGCACTTGAAAATGACGCAGATAAAACCACTTGAATTTGAGTATCAGCATGCGCAAATTGATACCTTAATGAACGCATTGACGCATCCAATTAGATGTATTTATAAAAGTAATGATCAGGCACCGGGGTCAATAATTCACGATGTCATAGACGATCATTACGGTTGGGCACATGAATGGATAGAGAAGGCAGTTCAATATAATAATTTTCATACGATATTTCCTTTATATTGGAAAGGAAAGATATCGATTGAAATCGATGGGAATAATATAAACGCTGACGATTGGCGCAGTGAAGAGCCTCGCTACGAAGTCTATAATAGGTTATTTAGAAAGGACGGTGATAAAAGTGAGTCAATACTCGATCCGTCAAAAGCAGTAGAATCACTAATCGGCCATTTTCAAGTAAGAAAAAATAGGTTTCAGTTAAACCTGACTCCAAAACTAGTAAAGACATTAGTGAATATATACGCAGACTACACCCAATCAAGATACAAGATACCCGATAATTGGAAGTGCTGTCATTTTGAATTTGGAGACTTTAAAAAAGTATACACTACTATTCAAGCCATTATGTTCGGGCGGTTCATCTGCAGATCTATGCTAGCTATGAATGGATTGCCAGGATTAGGTTACAGTGACGCAGTTTGGGTTTTACCTAAGCTTGAACTGGGAAATCGGCTCTCAAGATACTCTGGGATTGAAAAAGTTAAAGTTAAAAAAATTATAGAATACTTAACATTTGGGAGTGAAGATATACGAAATCCTGATGTGGCAATACAACCGATAATTGACCTTCGTAACGGACTTTTAGCTCTTTCACCTTTCATTTTTTTACACTCAAACGCTGAAAGGAATCTGTGTGTATTGCTTAACCAAATATCAGAGGAGAAGGTTAAGTATGCAAAGCTTACACAACAAAAGGAATATGTATTAAAAGGCGAAATAATTGATGAAGTCAAGAGCTTGGGGTATAGAGTGGAAAGCGGAAATCTGATTGATACCGATTTAGATTTTGCGGTAATCGATGATGAAAATAAATTATGTATTGCGTTTGAGCTGAAGTGGTTTATCGAACCAGCTGAAATTAGAGAATCTTTAGATAGATCTAAAGAGCTCGAAAAGGGTATAGAGCAGGCCAAAAAATTTAGTGACAAGTTTTTAAATAAAGACAAGCAGTTAATAAGCGATGTTCTAAAGATAGATGGTGATTACGAGTTTGTTTCTGCAGTTGGATCAAGAAACTGGATAGGCAGCTTTTATGTGCAGTCAGAATCTATCCCGATTATAAAAATCAAGCATTTTATCGAAGAGCTAAAGGAAAGAGGAAATTTGGAGTCTACTGTCAGATGGCTTCAACACAGAGACTATTTGCCAAAGGAATCTGTGGACTACGAGATCGTTGATGTTCCATTAAGATTTGGGGAATGGCAAAGTAAATGGTATGGAATTAGGCCCATTGTCTAACAAACGGCTCCACGCAGACGCCCAAACCTACGCGGTTTTTGTGTACTCGCTGGCGCTCATTATCACACAAAAGCCGCTCCGGTTTGGCCGCTGGTGAGCCGGGCGTTAGGAATACTAATGGAAATAGATTGCGAAAAAGCTAAATTGAATGTCCTGTTGATACACCAATTTCTATCGGAAGAGTCTCAATGGGCAAAAGGAATTTCTCTATCAACTGTCCAAAAATCTTTGGAAAATTCGCTTTGCTTTGGCGGGTATGTTGGCTCAGAGCAAATAGCTTTTGCACGAGTAATAACGGATTATTCTACTTTTGCTAACCTTGTAGATGTTTTCGTCCTGCCCAATTATCGCGGAAATGGGTTTGGCAAAAAACTTATGGAGGCCGTTATCTCTCACCCAGAACTGCAAGGTCTAAGGCGCTTCACGCTCGCGACGGCTGATGCACATGGTCTGTATAGTCAGTGTGGTTTTGCCTCTTTAGTTAAACCGCAAACTTTTATGGAGCGTTATCAGCCTGATGTATATGTAAGTTCCTAACAAGGCCATCATGCATCGCCAGCAAGCTGGCTGGACAAATTTTCCGTTGCTCGTTTTGTGCTTAATCGCTACGCTAGCACAAAACAATCAAATCCAAATTTGCCGCATATGGTGACGTTATAGGGCTTGAGCATGCAGAAGTTTCAAAATGCTATCGTATCTTTTATCTGTGAGGCTGTTGCTTCCATCCGCTGGGAAAATGAAGATTCTCCAGGTTCTGCTTACTTGAAAGAAATAACTGAATACGATGGTGTTGTCGAAGAATTAAATTCTGAAATAGACCCTGAAGTAAAAGAATTCTATTTAGGGGTCATAAACGACATTGAGTGGGCGCTTAACGACGATTGGCTTCCTACGGAAATATGCGCTTTGCCTTTGGTTGAAGCTCGCTGCTTTCTACGTGACACTTGGCCAGTTATCGAAGAGCATGGGCTAAAAGACTCAATCCGTAAAATCAAGGAATGCCATGCAACTTACAAAACAGCCCTATAACAAGTTGCTCAAGTATACTCCGGCCGCAAAAAGGCGCGGCCTCCGCGGGACAACCTACACTGCGTTTCAGTTGCCCCTTAGCAAAGCGTTATACGTATTCTTTGTATTATTCTTGGTGAATTTAAGAACTGTTTTGTCGCTGAAGTTTGTCATTCTTGGTAGTTGAAGCTTCAGTAAACTAAAGCGTTAAATGGCTAACGTGGTAACCAATATTTTGCATCTTTTAGTCTGAAAATTAATCTCGTTCGTTCTTCATAGTCCGCGTCAAACTGTGGTAAGTTTTCAGTTTATTGGTCCGCATTTTAAAGCGGTAAATTCAACAATAGTGGTGAAGGTTGGTTATGTTAAAAACGTATAACAAACCGCTCAAACATCAGGCAAAAACAGGTTTTTGCCTTGGACTCGCCACTGCGTGGCTCGCTGTTTAGCGGGGCGTTAGAACTACTCAGTGGTTTTATCAGTAGTAAATTTTAGGTGTTACGTAAGCTTGAAGTTCTGGTTCTTGGTATTTTTAAGTAAGGTGTAAAAAGTTGACAGCTACAAAATCGTGGCAGCCAATTTTTAGTAAAAAGGTAGATTTACGTTGGGCAGTTTTGCTCTTCTTAGTTTCAATGAGTGAAGTGGTTGCGTGAGGCAGAGCAGTTTTGTTCTTCGCGGTTTCAATTAGTAACGTGGCACGTAACGTTTGGTAGTTTCGTTCTTTGTTGCTTAATTTGGCAAACTTGGTAGTGGAAAGTAAGGTAACTTAAATGTTTGGTTGTATACTTTTAGTGCTGCAAAATAGTTATTTTTGCACTTGTTCTAACAAGTTGCTCTTATTCGTTCCGGCCACAAAAAACGTGGCCTCCACCGGACGCGCTAACGCGCGCCGCAAAGCAAAGCGTTAGAACTACTCAGTGGTTTTATCGGTGGTAAATATTAGTTGTTACGTAAGCTGGAAGTTCTGGTTCTTGGTATTTTTAAGTAAAGTGTAAATGGTTGGCAGCTACAAAATCGTGGTGCCAATTTTTAGAAAAAAGGTAAATTTTCGTTGGGCAGTTTTGCTCTTCTTAGTTTCAATGAGTGAAGTGGTTGCGTGAGGCAGAGCAGTTTTGTTCTTCGCGGTTTTAATTAGTAACGTGGCACGTAACGTTTGGTAGTTTCGTTTTTCGTGGTTGAAATTGGCAAACTTAGTCGCAGAAAGTAGGGTAGCTCACATGTTTGGTAGTGCGCCTTTAGCACCGCAAAATAGTTATTTGCGTGGTTGTTCTAACAAGTTGCTCTTATTCGTTCCGGCCACAAAAGGCGTGGCCTTCACCGGACGCGCTAACGCGCGCCGCAAAGCAAAACGTTAGAACTATTCAGTGGTTTTATCAGTGGTAAATTTTAAGTGTTACGTAAACTGAAAGTTTTCGTTCTTGGCGCTTTTAAGTACAGTGCAAAATGTTAGCAGCTACAAAATCGTGGTAGCTAATTTTTAGTAAAAAGGTAGATGTGAGTTGGGCAGTTTTGCTCTTCTTAGTTTCAATTAATAATGTAGCTGCGTAAGGTTTATTGGTTTCGTTCTTCGTGTCTTAACATTGGCAAATGTCGTCACAGAAAGTAAGGTAGTTTAAATGTTTAGTAGTACACTTTTAGCAACGCAAAATAGCTATCTTCGCGGTTGTTCTAACAAGTTGCTCTTATTCG
>NZ_BAAGIE010000057.1:0-5644 GCF_054658275.1 Sessilibacter sp. MAH3
TAAGGTACACCTACTTGGCGAGACAACAAGATGTGCTCACGAGTTTGTGGCATTGGACCGTCGGTTGCGCCACACACTAGGATAGCGCCATCCATTTGTGCCGCACCGGTAATCATGTTTTTAACGTAGTCGGCGTGCCCTGGGCAGTCAACGTGCGCGTAGTGACGGTTTGGAGAATCGTATTCAACGTGTGAAGTTGCGATGGTGATACCGCGCTCACGTTCTTCTGGAGCGTTATCGATACCGTCGAAAGCAACAGCGGTACCGCCCCATACTTCTGCACATACGCGTGTCAAAGCTGCTGTCAAAGTGGTTTTACCATGGTCAACGTGACCGATGGTGCCCACGTTTACGTGGGGTTTACTACGTTCAAATGTCGCCTTTGCCATTGCAAACTCTCCTAAACAGGGACGTGGGACAGATCATTTCAAGGTAACAACCTTGACACCTACCGCATTAACGAGCCCCAAGTACAATTACTTAGATCTCAAATACAACCTCTACTAAATAGAGGCCAAAAAAATGGAGCTCAAGAGCAGACTTGAACTGCCGACCTCACCCTTACCAAGGGTGTGCTCTACCAACTGAGCTACTTGAGCGAAATAAACATGGAGCGGGCAGCGGGAATCGAACCCGCATCATCAGCTTGGAAGGCTGAGGTTCTACCATTGAACTATGCCCGCAAAAACAGGCTATAACTCAATACAGCAAACCACCTATTCTATAGCGAGGTTAGTGAGACTAATTACTCACCAGAGAAGCTTGAGTCACGCCCAGATACCTTGATGACAACACAATCAAGACATCAGAATTTTTCTCTTCAGACAAACATTGTCGAGAGCATGGTGCAGGGGGGTGGATTCGAACCACCGAAGCTTGCGCGTCAGATTTACAGTCTGATCCCTTTGGCCACTCGGGAACCCCTGCCCTAATTTTGAGGCGCGTATTTTCCACCTCAAATAATTTAATGTCAATCAAAACCACTAACTTTACTGTAAATATGGAGCTGGCGAGAGGAATTGAACCCCCGACCGGCTGATTACAAGTCAGCTGCTCTACCTACTGAGCTACGCCAGCTTTACGATTACAGGTAATTATTACTACCTGTGTCAGTGGAGGCGCGATTCTAGAGAAACTATTCGCGAGATGCAACATCTGGACAGAAATTTTGTTGATAAACAATGCCTTCTTGGTCACCAATTAAACTATTCCATCGCTCAGAACTGATTTTGGATGCATTTTGTGCGGATGCCACGACCCAATTTTGAGATATTTTTCTAACTTCCTCGTGGATTTTTACTTCGTAGCCTTTGGCTGCGAGCTCTTTTTGCTTAATCTCAGCGCCATTTTTTTCATTGAACAACCCTAATGAAATTCCATACTGCAGATTTCCGTTTGGAATTACATAGCTGTCTATCGATTTCGCCTGTAGCTCTTTCAACTTCCTGAAAGCGGCATCACTAGAGCCCAATGACGGTAAGTAAACCCAATACGAGGTCTTTCCTGGGACAAGAACTTCTCTGAGACTAGCACTCACATCCAGAGCGGCTAACTTTTCAACCAAAATATCTGCCCGTGCCAAATTTTTATAAGGGCCAATAAGAGAACATAAATCTGCATTCGTATTTTGAGGTTGAGATGTTTTTTGAATTTGACTCACAACAGGAGAGTTATCGTCATCATTTACCGTTGACAATTCATTAAGCAATTTCAGTCGAGGCAAATCACTGCCATGAACCTTACCTATAGGTGTAGTAGCCGTGGAATTGTTTTTATTTCCGTAGGCAGCTAAGACATTTAAAGAAAGAAAAACTGCATTGATAATCAATAGCAAAATAAAAATTGCTTTCATAGTCACTCCAGCTTGTCGTGAGCTGAATATTTACCGGTCGATTCTATTAAACTCCCCGACCATTAATCGCGGAGTTTTGCCACAAATAAAGCCCATCGAAAACCAGATTTTCTTTTTTCTCGGCGATATCGATATTGCTCTCTATTAAAGCTACATCACCACCCGTCAATAGTACCCGGGTTGGACTGTTTGGGCTTAGTTCAACTAATTGTGCTACTGATCGATGAATAATTCCCACGACTGCATTCAAAATCCCGCTACTAACGCAAGACGCCGTGTTTTTACCGGGATTTAAATTTTGCTGAGCAGTTAAGTTTGGTACTTTAACTTGCGCAGTATCAGCAAATAAGCTTTTCAACATCATTTGCATTCCGGGAATAATATATCCGCCTTCGTGTGCGCCGTTTGCGTTAATTAACTCTACGGTAATTGCACTACCTAGATCTACAACTACACAATTTTCTGCACGACAGTAATCCGCTGCAGCAATTGTTGCCAACCAGCGATCAACTCCCATTTGACTAACTTCAGTGTAGCTGTTTGTTACAACCTTATGGACCAGATCAAATGATTTACCTGTTACCGCGAAATCGATTTTTACGTCGGGAATGAAAGTCTGTAAGAAGGAAGTTAACCATAACTTATTGGCTGTGTTCGCGACACTGGCAATCACGATGCGAGATATATTTTTCAGATTATCGCTAAAACGTGCCTCTGGGATCTCTAGGTTATTCAAATTAAATGAAGCAGCAATAGCACCTTTCTTATCGCGCAACTGAAATTTCGCCCGAGTGTTTCCTTGATCAATGAGTAGCAGCATCTACAAGCCTCAAAGATAGCTCTCCACCATTATGCAAAGTAATCTGGCCTTTAGTCTCTAGAATTAACGCGCCAGTCTCTGACACACCTCTATGAATACCGGAAACGGAAGATTGCCCACTTGTTATAGTTATTTCTTTGTTCTTTGAATAATTATGCGCATTCCATGCATCCTGATATTCTTCAAAGCCCTTTTCTGAGTAGGTAGACACTGCATCTACCAACGCCACAATTAATTGGTTCGCCAAGTCAGTACGATCAAGTGGATTACACCCGGACTCCAGAGCGATTTCTTTTAAATCCACCCAGGGTTGGTCAATTGCTTGATAATCTTGGTCTGACATGTCGACATTTAGCCCAACGCCAACCACCACATTACAATCACCCGATAAATCGCCGTCCAGCTCTATCAATATTCCGCCAAGCTTTCTTCCCCGCCAAATCAGATCATTAGGCCACTTAAGCTCAATATCACGAACGGCTAAATTATTCAAAATCTGCACAATAACAACGCCTACCGCCAAACTTAGGCCTTCAAGGGCAGAAATACCCTCGGTGACTCTCCAACCCAACGACAAATAAATATTGCGACCAAATGGACTCTGCCAGGTACGTCCACGACGGCCCTTCCCAGAGGTTTGCATTTCGGCTATCACAATTTTTCCTGCAAACAGGCTAGAGGCTTTTTGGCTCAAAAGGTAAGAGTTGGTGGATTCGATAGAGATCATCACTTCTACACTGGAAACCAACGGATGACGGTCTGCTAAAGATTTAAGTTTTTCTACGTCCAAACAAAATATTGGATGTTTAATTCGATAACCTACGCCCTTATTGGATTCGATATTACAGCCGAACGTCTCGAGTTTTTTCAATTGTTTCCAGACTGCAGCGCGACTAACTCCAAGAATAGATCCAATTTCTTCACCTGAGTGGTATTCCCCATCGCTCAAGAGATTAAGCACAGGAATTAAATGTTCTATCGTGTGATCACTAGACATTTTATAAACAACCTTCTGCAGACTCAGATGCGTAGATTCTTCGACACCGGTTTCCTAAACTTGTCAGAACCTCATATGGAATGGTATTCGCCATAGCTGCAACATCATCTATTGTTTGTTGATTATTTAAAATCGAAAGAAAATCGCCCACCCTAACTGGGAAATGAGGATATTGGATTTTCAGTGGCGTTAGATCGAAAGTACAATAATCCATGGAAACACGCCCCACCAAAGAAACAGCAACTCCTTGAATATACCCTTTCAATCTTCCCTGTAGATGTCTCCAGATACCATCTGCATAACCAATCCTGACCGTCGCCAATAACGACCCCTTAGCTACCGTTTCAGTCGCTCCATAACCCACCGGGACATCTTCTTCAAGCTCCCTCAACTGGATAATTGGTGCATTTAATTCGACTACCGGATTGATTAGCGGTGAATTTTCTGCCGCAAAGGTCTGAGAGCCATAAAGGGCTATACCCGGACGAACCATGTCCATACAGTATGATTTACCAAGAAAAACGCCTGAGGAACTGGATAAACTAATTTTCAAAGGATAATCCCGAGGAACTTCTTTAAGCAGAGAGCTAAAGGTACTTAACTGCTGGCGGTTCATAGGATTTTCAGGTTGGTCGGCGCAAGCAAGATGGCTTAAAAAATACCGTGGTTTAACCGCATACTTAGTTAATGCGGTTAATACCTGAGACGTAGACAACCCGAGTCGATTCATGCCCGTATCGATCATGACTGCGCACCTGTTTGAGCGAATGGAATCCACCCAATGATGCATCTGCTCAATCGAGTTCAAGACAGGAATGAAATTGTGATGGCTATATTCACCTACAAAATTCTTATGGTAACCATCAAAGACAAAAATATCCGAGCTTTTACGAAGCACAGAACTTAATTCTATTGCTTCGTCTAAGGTTGCGACAAAAAAAGATCGACACCCATGCTTTTCTAGCTCCGAAGCAATAGGTATAGCCCCCAAGCCATAAGCGTCAGCTTTTACAACAGCGGATACTTCAGCGCCGTGAGAGATGCTTTGAATATAACGCCAATTTTTTGCGATGGCATTTAAATCGATATTAAGCAAAGGTTGATAAGAGTACAAAATCGGTCACACAACTCTTGAATTCGTATAAAAATCTAAAGGATAGTGCTCAGTTATTTCCATAAACCGCTCACCACCAACGCGAATACAGTAAATTCTATAAACACCCTTCGAAAAACCTTTGGGACGGAATTGTTCGGGAAGATCTTCAGAATATCCTAAATCAAATATTTCCCGATATTGCTCTTTATTCATTTTCCTCAACAGCCAACCAACTCCATGGCCGGAATTTTTTAATTCATCCAACAAATTATCAGGAACATAAGATAGGTTTAAATAGGAACTCGCATAGGTATATATCTGGCCGCTTTTCTTTCCGATTAAATTAATTTCTCGGTGAAGTAATGATTCCGCGTTGGGCGCCACTGTTAACGTACTCTCAGAGATTAACGAAACGTTTAGTGATTCGTTAAAAGCGGCCTCAATGGCTTTGGATACAGTGCCGTCAGTTGATAAAAATATCCTCAGCAACATTGGCAACTTAGAGAAGTGGAAATCTGAAAGGTGATCGGGCAGTTGCTCACAACCTCCACTGACAAAAATCGGGTTGGCCGCCAAATCAAAAAGGTATTTCATTGTTTACTCAAACTTAATTAATGCTTTGTAGAGTAATAGGTTATCAGCAAGCAGGAAATGGAAAAACAAGAAAACGAAATAAGAATGAATTTAAACTCAACTACGGGGGTATACAGGGGTAGATGTTAAAAGCTAAAGAGGATTGAAAGCATTGATCCCAATGAACAAAGCTTCAATGCGTGGAATAGACATAAAAAAAGGGCCATCCTTTAGGATGGCCCTTTTAGAGTTAAGAGCTTGACGATGACCTACTCTCACATGGGGAGACCCCACACTACCATCGGC
>NZ_BAAGIE010000058.1:0-4869 GCF_054658275.1 Sessilibacter sp. MAH3
ACGCCCAATTTGCAAAAAGCGCAAATTGGGCTGGACTCGCTCCACGATGTTCCGCTCGCCGGTTGTGTGGGCGTTAGCAGTACAGAACATGAAACCAGATATCAATCAAGTTAGATATATGCTTCATAATAGGACTCAGGATTTATTGAGTCTTATGGAACAGGAATCCAGATACAATATTGAGAACGGGGACAACTACCCTAAAAATCGAGATGAGTCATATTTCTTCAACTTGGTTACAAGGTACGTGTGGTTTGTTGCTAAGTATGGGTTCAACGTGAAAGAGGCGCGCGATGGAGATAAATTCTATGTCGCACACCCTGAATACTTTGAACAATGGCTTTCAACTGGCTGTGTTGTGTTACACCAGGAAGAGCTGGATGCATATTTTAAGAATAATCCAATGGTGTAGAAATACTGCTAACAAGTTTGTCAACCGGAACCAAATTACTGCGCGGCTTTTGTGTTCGCTGCGCTTTTAACACAAAAACCGCTCCGCAATGCGGTCCGGTTACAAATGCGTTAGAACTGCTCAGTAGTTTTATCAGTGGTAAATTCTAAGTGTTACGTAAACTGGAAGTTCTGGTTCTTGGTATTTTTAAGTAAGGTGTAAAAAGTTGACAGCTACAAAATCGTGGTAGCCAATTTGTAGTAAAAGGTAGGTTTATGTTGGGCAGTTTTGCTCTTCGTGGTTTTAATAAATAATGTAGCTGCGTAAATTCAGGTAGTTTCGTTCTTCGTGGCTCAAATTGGCAAGCTTGGTAGCAGAAAGTAAGGTAGCTCACGTGTTTGGTAGTACACCTTTAGCACCGTAAAATAGTTGTTTTTGTGGTTGTTCTAACAAGTTGCTGTTATTCGTTCCGGCCACAAAATGTGGCCTCCACCGGACGCGCTAAGGCGCGCCGCAAAGCAAAGCGTTAGAACTACTCAGTGGTTTTATTAGTAGTAAATTTTAGGTGTTAGGTAAACTGAAAGTTTTTGTTCTTTGTAGCTGAAAATACAGTGCTAAATCCTAGACGTACCAAAATCGTGGCAGCCAATTTTTTAGTAAAAAGGTAGATTTACATTTGGCGGTTTTGTTCTTCGTGGTTTCAGTTAGTAAGGTGGCGCGTAAAGTTTGGTGGTTTCGTTCATCGTGGCTCAAATTGGTAAATTTGGCCGCAGAAAGTAAGGTAACTCAAATGTTTAGTAGTACAAGTTTAGTAATGCAAAATAGCTATTTTCGCACTTGTTCTAACAAATTGCTCTTATTCGTTTCGGCCACAAAATGTGGCCTCCACCGGACGCACTAACGCGCGCCGCAAAGCAAAACGTTAGAACTACTCAGTGGTTTTATCAGTAGTAAATTTAGGTGTTACGTAAACCGGAAGTTCTGTTTCTTGGTGCCGTCAAATAAGGTACAAAATTAGAATAACTACAAAATCGTGGTAGCCAATTTGTAGTAAAAGGTAGGTTTACGTTGGGCAGTTTTGCTCTTCTTAGTTTCAATGAGTAATGTGGTTACGTCAGGTTTGCTAGTTTTGTTTTTCGTGGCTCAAATTGGTAAATTTGGTAGCAGAAAGGGAGGTGGCTTAAATGTTTAGTGGTACACATTTAGCAATGCGAAATAGCTATTTTTGTACTTATTCTAACAAGTTGCTCTTATTCGTTCCGGCCACAAAAGACGTGGCCTTCACCGGACGCGCTAACGCGCGCCGCAAAGCAAAGCGTTACGTGTACCAATGAGTATGGATGAATACACCGAGATTAAATCTCCGGAAGAACTAGAACAGTTTCTACATGAAAAGGTTACTTTTCATGATGGCATGCTGAAAGAGATGCAGATAATTAACCGTGGGTATGTGATGGAGAATAAATCCATGAACATGGATCACAGGTTTGATGCGAAAATACTATTTCAAACACAGTGGGACCCCGTAGCTTTTGAAATAGTTTGCATTGGTGTAAACCACCTAAATGCTACTGGCCCGGAAGAGTTTATGGGTAGCTCAGGAAAATTCATTGAATCTCCTGAGCAGCTAATAGAGTTGTCACTAGATGGTGATTTTATAATCCAATGCAAACAGCTGTTTTATAAAATCACCCCAGACCTACATGGCAATAATGAACATTTAGGCTCTCAGGTTCCAAGTATTAATATGGTGCCGGCTGTAAAGCTAGAAAAAAATTGGCGGCAATGTAGTGAGTGCAGCAATGCGTGGGAGGTTTCTCCAGAAATTAAAATCGCTACTTGCCCTTCTTGTAACAAAGTAACGTGCGCAGGCAACACGTAACAAACGCATGTTGTCGGACTGGTTTTCCGCTGCGCTCCAAACCAGCCGCAAATGCGGGCGTTATATTTTCCAAATCATCAGTCCAACAAGGAGGTTTTAGGACCAGCTTACTGAAATTCACCTCTGGTGATTGTGTTGGCAAACGCCATACAAACATCAGGAACCATTTTATGGAAATAGCCAGTATATATATGGCGATTAAAGTCACAACGGCAATCGTTGTGCTAGCCACTGCATCTGTGAAGCTATACAAAGAAACACAGAAGTAAGCTATAGATCGTAATGGACACTTAGCCTAGTTAGGGCTTCAGTACCAACTGATGAAATGGTAATTTAAAAAATAAATATTAAGTTAGTAGCGTCTTTCTCTTTTTAAAGTTTGGCGCTCACAAATATAACAAGTAGGTCAAGTTCGTTACGCCAGCCAAGCTGGCTCCACGGGACGCCAAAAGCTTCTCTTTTGTCGCCCCTTACCTAAACGTTAGCACTAAGAGGCGGGAAAAACATCAATGACGATACTTTACGAATATAAAGTACCAAAGGATCTTCTAGCGAAATTAGTAAGAGATGGACGAAAGGCTCATCTTCATTCTAAGAATGCTGAAGAGTTTTGTGACAATTTATTTAATTTTTGTATTACTGCGCATGCACTACGGGACTGGTGCATTAAGTCATTGAATCTATCCGGGACCGCGAAGGAGGATTTTCATAATAGATGCAATGCTTCAAATTATTTGCAGTATTGTAGAGATATTGCAAATACGACAAAGCATTTTTCCTTAGATGGAGATAGAACTTCGTCAGTAACTGGCACAACTCAACATAGTGCTGAGGTGGTGTCAGTTACAGTAAGTGGGGAAGTAATTGAAGGGAGCGCTTCGCTGTCTCAATCGGCTCTAGTTCATGTAACCGATGGAAATCCAGTTGAAGCATTTCGCGTTTTGATTGGAACAGTTCAAGAATGGAACAGGATCTTCACTGAGTACGGCATACCAGGTGACGATCGTTCAAATAGCGCACTTATAGCTGCTCAGTGGTGCTAACAAAGCGTTCAAACTCGTTCCGGCCTTCGGCCTGCACTGGACAGCCAAAGCTGCGCTGCTTTTGTGCATTTGCTACGCAAATTGTTGCACAAAAGCATCACAACTTTGTCTGCCGTTTAACGCGGCGTTAGAACTACTCAGTGGTTTTAACAGTGGTAAATATTAGTTGTTACGTAAACTGAAAGTTTTCGTTCTTGGGGCTTTAAAATAGAGTGCAAAATATTAGCAACTACAAAATCGTGGCAGCTAATTTTTAGTAAAAGGTATATTTACGTTGAGTAGTTTTGCTCTTCTTAGTTTCAATGAATAAAGTGGTAGCGTAAGTTTGGATAGTTTCGTTCTTTGTGGCTTAATTTGGCAAACTTGGTAGTGGAAAGTAAGGTAACTTAAATGTTTGGTTGTATACTTTTAGTGCTGCAAAATAGTTATTTTTGCACTTGTTCTAACAAGTTGCTCTTATTCGTTCCGGCCACAAAAAACGTGGCCTCCACCGGACGCGCTAACGCGCGCCGCAAAGCAAAGCGTTAGAACTACTCAGTGGTTTTATCGGTGGTAAATATTAGTTGTTACGTAAACTGAAAGTTTTCGTTGTTGGTGTTTTTAAGTAAGGTACGAAAGTAGAACAATTACAAAATCGTGGCAGCCAATTTGTAGTAAAAAAGTAGATTTACGTTGCGCAGTTTTGCTCTTCTTAGTTTCAATGAGTGAAGTGGTTGCGTGAAGCAGAGCAGTTTTGTTCTTCGCGGTTTCAATTAGTAACGTGGCACGTAACGTTTGGTAGTTTCGTTCTTCGTGGCTGAAATTGGCAAACTTAGTCGCAGAAAGTAAGGTAGCTTAAATGTTTGGTGGTACACCTTTAACACTGCAAAATCGCTATTTTTGTACTTGTTCTAACAAGTTGCTCTTATTCGTTCCGGCCACAAAATGTGGCCTCCACCGGACGCGCTAACGCGCGCCGCAAAGCAAAGCGTTAGAACTGTTCTGAGGTTTTGTCAGTGGTAAATTTTAGGTGTTATGTAAACTGAAAGTTTTCGTTCTTAGTACTTTCAAGTAGAGTGCAAAATATTAGCAGCTAAAAAATCGTGGCAGCAAATTTTTAGTAAAAGGTAGGTTTACGTTGGGCAGTTTTGCTTCTCATTGTTTTAATCAGTAATGTGGTTGCATAAAGTTGGGTAGTTTCGTTCTTCGTGGCTCAAATTAGCGAAATTGGTAGTTGTAAGTGAGGTAGTTCAAATGCTTGGTAGTACACTTCTAGCGCAGCAAAATAGCTATGATCGTGGTTGTTCTAACAAGGTTATCAACCCGACCTTCACTACGTTGCTTCGTTTGCGTTTAATCGCTACGCTAACGCAAACAAATCAACTCCGTTTAGGCGGGTTATAACAGCGTTAGAACTATTCAGTGGTTTTATCAGTAGTAAATTTAGGTGTTACGTAAACTGAAAGTTTTCGTTCTTGGTGCTTTCAAGTACAGTGCAAAATGTTAGCAGCTACAAAATCGTGGTAGCTAATTTTTAGTAAAAAGGTAAATTTTCGTTGGGCAGTTTTGCTCTT
>NZ_BAAGIE010000059.1:0-3891 GCF_054658275.1 Sessilibacter sp. MAH3
TGAAGAAATTGGAAATCGCATTTTCAATTTCTGTCCTCTGATTAAATCAGGGATGAGTTAATCAGAGGTTCCTAAAGGAAACTTAGATTAATCTGAACCCTATACAAGACAAGACAAGACAAGACAAGACAAGACAAGACAAGACAAGACAAGACAAGAAAGCATTGTGAACCGCATCAAACAAACAACTAAATTTGCGCAAAAACTGGGAATTTTATTTTTATTTATTTGCCAAACAATTCACTAAAAACGAAAAAAATCAATATTTTTGAAAGCCGTTTAGATCAGATTTTGAAGTTAAGATTTGTTGATTCCAGCTTTCCAGCGTCCGTTAAAAGTAAAAAACCCAACATACAAACCGTAAAAAATAGTTAAGCCATCATACACGCTATTATTGCAACGCAAAAAATGCTTGGTTTCTCTATCAGCCTAGGGGAATTCTTTTTCATAAAGTACCTTATCACAAGCCTTGCAAGATGTTCTTATTCTTAACGTATAATCCACAAATAGACTTATAAACTTGGCAACTTTACTTCCAAACAATAAAAAATAAACTATTGTAGAAACCATTATTATCAGCTCTTGAAATACACCTAGATCGTATTCAAATGAACTTATAATCACGGCAACTATAAATGAAAACAAGCCATACGGGCACCATAGAAACCAGCAACAGGAACACAAAACCAACCGCATCTATCGGAGCAACCCTAAAACTAAAACCTATTCTTCCTCGTTTGCCACAAATATCACATCTATGAATCATATTACTCTCATTTAATAGCTCAAACCAAAGCACGTCCCGATGCGTTTTGATGATTAATTATTGTTATTTAGACTTTCACTCAATTACGGTTGGCGGCAAGTAAATCGTAAACTCATTTATCGGCTCGATTAAAACACTGTACGGTGAGTTTTGTTCTGCTTTTTCTACAAGACCTAGATTCGATAACAGCTTAAATTCAGCCGACTTTAATCTACCCGGTTTAACGTCTAACTGCTTATGCCAAACTCGATAAGTACCTAGTTTATTGTCTCGTCGATAATAAAAACCCGCCAAAGGATGCGTAAGATAAACAAGTGCAGATTCAACATCTGGAAACCCCGGAAAATTAAACGTATCAGACTCAGATTGACTTAACTCCACTGAAGCCGCCGCCCATTCAGACGTTGTTTCCATTTGGTACTTGTCGTACAAACCGCTGGTCTCGTTTAAGACGCAGTTGAACTTAACCCTGCCTGCATGCCATGGCAGGTTCCATAGGTATCTAGGTACCATGAGCGTCCACGAATCCAAGGTCGTACCAAGAAACCACACACAACGCTCGCCCGTTTCGGTATCGATAATATAAATTCGATAGTTTGTTTGTCCCATGGTAAATTTTGGAAACGGAAATACCGCCGATGTAAAATCGACATCGACAAAAGGAACAACTGAAATAAGTCCCATTGATTGGCCATGAACCTCAACCGTATCTAATTTAAAACGTTTTGGAAAAATATCGTCAAATCGCTCTTTGGGTACAGCGTAGGCAATAATGGCAAAATGCTTTAAACCACACAAAACGTCTATTCCGTGTGGTTTTGGTCTTTCCGTTAAATAGTCTTTTATTTTTAAAGATATTTGCACAAAATTTTCTCTGAAATAAGCGTTACAGCAAACTTTAATTTCCTATTAATTATTAACTTACCACGACCATAAAATACCCAACAATATCACCATTAAAACACTAGTCGTTTATTCATCATTTTTATACCTCTCAGCCGTTATAAGCTGATACGCCACAGAAAGAGCAGCCACTTCATAAACAAATAAAAAGGCAGATATTGCGCTAGATAATAAAGCACTATAGGGAACAAAACTTAAAATATAAGTGGGAATTGCTAACACTGTTGGAAATACTATTACCACTAAAAATATTAGAACTTGATGACTTTTTGTAAGCTCCCAAGATAACTTAAAAGAAACGCCTTTATCAACGGCAATACCCGGAAAAACCAAACAAAACCGACCCGCGAACCAGCAGATAATGATTAACGATGCAAGGCTGCCTAAAATTGGTATAAAGTTAAGCAACACCATTGGAATGCCCATAAGCACAATTCCAACGGCATGAAGAAAGAAAAAGGTTTCTCGTTTCGTCCACAATGTGACTCCCCACTTAGAAACCGAATTAGGCCCCAACAATATAATTCTATGGGTTGTAATCGCAAAAACAGCCAGAATTGCTAAACGCACTACCTCAACCACAACAGCCAAAACACCGGTAACTGCCATATATTCTATAGCACCCAGTAAAACATAGGCTAAAAATGGCAAAGCCAATGCTCTTAAAATCACCCTTTTGTATTCATCAACAAAGTAGAAAGCTCCTGCAATAACCTTTTTAAATTCCATAAATCGTCCTAACAACCACTCGTAATAGCCTATTATTGAAGAGTTCTACAGGCATCAATAAGATAAAAACTTACCACACTTTTAGGTAATCAAAGAAGCGTATACGGATGGGATACTGATAGAGAACGAGACTTAAACTTAATACTTTAGTTTACCTAAGCTCAAATTCGTGAAGATATGAAATAACCGAAGAGTGATTTAATACTGCTAGAAGAGATAAGGTGCTTATTATTTTCGCTGGTTTCAAACTAAATATCAGGAATTAATTTTTAAATACATGTAAACATAATACCGCATTCAAAAATCTGAATGACGGAGAGCATTGATTGATACCAATGATTATTTTTTATTACTTTCGTTATCAAAATCCAAATGCTCTGGCCCACCTGATAACAATCCTGTTGGCTCTTCATCATCAACAGGAGGAACAATATTTTGCTTCTTTAGTTCTTTTATCTTTTCTTTTAAACGTTTAATGCCTTCGGCTTCGTTTAATTCTGTTTTCTTAGTGCAATGTTTATCTTTCACGAAAACTTTCCCATAAAGTTAATCAATTAATTTAGACTTGTTAATCTGTCCAACAGGTTCGTTTGGAACTGAAGCCTTATTTGCCCTTTTAATTTTTCTGGCATACTCCTTAAGTCTGCTCGAAAACTCTTTAGCTGAAATACTTTTCATTTCATCTCTTTTCGAAAAATCACTCATTTTACGCACCTTACGTTAAATTTTTGACCAGATATCTGGGCTCATATTTTGTACCTGGTTTAAGTGTATATCCTAACGCTTTATATGAATTTACTGCACCTTGTACGGGGTCAATTATCCTTACTTCGCTCGCTCCACAAGCATAACCGTATAACTCTGTGGCCGTTAGGGCTATAAGTGCAATTCTGCCACGAAGTGGATGACTCGTAGAAGGAGAACCTTCCAAAATTTCTAATCTAACATGAATATTGTTTCCAGAGGCTTTTCCTAAACATAAACCGCATAACTGCTTTCCATACCAAATTGCAGCTTCAAATCGTTTATGATGTTTTCTCCTGTATTGGCTTACCCAACTTCCCCAATCCCATCCACCATTTGGTGGTTTTCTTCCAGACATGTACCAAGTTAAATTCTGAGATAGGGCCTCATTATTAATTGGAGTAAGTTTAATATGCGGCATATTAAGAATATTAGGAACAGCCTTATATACTTGTTCTCTATAATTGGAATACTTTTCCTTAAATTCTGGAAATGTCATTAGTTTTTGCATAATTTTCTCATTTACACATTCAACTTATGAAATAGAACGCTTTGCTCACATTACGGCACGTATTTAAACTGAAATTTTTAAATTTCAGATATATATCGAATTTTCCACATGTTTTCTAACAACGGGACGCGTCAGAAAACGACGCAGCTAAAAATCCGATAATATAGGAACCTCTGATTAACCTCCGAGATCTGCCATAATATCTCGTCTGCAAATAAAACGGTTTGATCATGAAACA
>NZ_BAAGIE010000060.1:0-3586 GCF_054658275.1 Sessilibacter sp. MAH3
TTCACTCCGGCCACAAAAAGCGTGGCCTCCGCGGGACAACCTACACTGCGTTTCGGTTGCCCCTTAGCAAAGCGTTATAAGGCAACCAAGATTTAGCAATGGGATTAATCGAAGCAATACTATTAGGCATCCAGTTTAAGAGGCTACAAAAGCCTTTAGTTTTCTTTTCTATGCTTATTGGTCTCATAGTCTTTAGCGTTTTCGGTGTAAGCCTAGTCTGGGCTTTAGTGACAGAGCTTGCATCTACAGACAAAGAGTTCACCTTACAGTTGGTCGGTGCTACTTTTGGCTTGCTTGCAATATCAGTCATATTTCTTGGGCTAGCGTGGGTGTGTGGTTATTTTATAAAAAGGTGCTTTGAGTAATGCCTTATAACAAGTTGCTCAAGTACACTCCGCCAGCTAAAGCTGGCTCCGCGGGACGCCAATTGCATTGGCGCCCCTTAGCAAGGCGTTAGAACCATTCAGTGGTTTTAATCAGTGGTGAATTTTAGATGTTACGTAAATTGAAAGTTTTCGTTCTTGGCGCTTTTAAGTACAGTGCAAAATGTTAGCAGCTACTAAATCGTGGTAGTTAATTTTTAGTAAAAAGGTAGATGTGAGTTGGGCAGTTTTGCGCTTCTTAGTTTCAATGAGTGAAGTGGTTGCGTGAGGCAGAGCAGTTTTGTTCTTCGTGGTTTCAGTTAGTAAGGTGGCGCGTAAAGTTTGGTGGTTTCGTTCTTCGTGGCTCAAATTGGTAAATTTGTCCGCAGAAAGTAAGGTAACTTAAATGTTTGGTAATACACTTTTAGCGTTGCAAAATAGCTATTTTTACAATTGTTCTAACAAGCAGCTCAAACCGACCTCCACTGCGTTGCTCGTTTTGTGTTTTTTCGCTACGCTCGCACAAAACAATCAACTTCGTTCCGGCGGTTTAGCTGGTCGTTATACGTAAAGAGGGCACATGGAAGAAATATTGAACAACGCACAAAATCCTGCATGGTGGTTCACGGGTGTATTTTTCATTCTCATGGCGCTTATTATTTCCGCACTTATTAAAAAATGGATCCCTACATTGTTGGGAATTCTATCTGAAAATACCACTTTCGTGGCAAGAAGGTTTTTCCTCAGATTACGATTTAATCGACTTAGAAAGATTAAAAGAACAAGGTTTGATGATCTTCAGTAACAAGAGAAATTATAAAGAACTACTCCTATTTGATCCTGTATATAATTTCTATCCTTGTCGTTCTAACTGAGATAATTAGTACAGCAATTGATCTTGAAACAAGCATGGAGTCTTTGACAATTGAAAAAAGAAAGGAATTATTTCTGCTAGTGGCAATGATAGTAATACCTATATATTTTTTCCAGGTAATGTATATGGTCCAATCAAAATATTTGAGTGTTCTGCCCAAGCGAAGAGTAAAAATACGTATAACAAGGCCATCAATTTGACCGCTTTACGCGTCGCTTCAAACGGCAATTTATAGCAGCAGTTAGAACTGCTCAGTGGTTTTATCAGTGGTAAATTTTAGGTGTTACGTAAACTGGAAATTCTGGTTCTTAGTATTTTTAAGTAAAGTGCAAAATATTGGCAGCTACAAAATCGTGGTAGCCAATTTGTACTAAAAAAGTGGATTTACGTTGGGCAGTTTTGCTCTTCGTGGTTTCAATTAGCAAAGTGGTCGCGTAAAGCCGGGTGGTTTCGCTCTTCGTGGCTCAAATTGGCTAACTTGGTTGTAGAAAGTAAGGTGGCTCAAATGTTTAGTGGTACGCCTTTAGCGCTGCAAAATAGCTATTTTTGTACTTGTTCTAACAAGTTGCTCTTATTCGTTCCGGCCACAAAAGGCGTGGCCTTCACCGGACGTGCTAACGCGCGCCGCAAAGCAAAGCGTTATACGTATTCTTTGTATTATTCTTGGTGAATTTAAGAACTGTTTTGTCGCTGAAGTTTGTCATTCTTGGTAGTTGAAACTTCAGTAAACTAAAGTGTTAAATGGCTAACGTGGTAACCAATATTTTGCATCTTTCGGTCTGAAAATTAATCTCGTTCGTTCTTCATAGTCCGCGTCAAACTGTGGTAAATTTTTAGTTTATTGGCCTGCATTTTAAAGCAGTAAATTCAACAATGGTGGTGAAGGTTGGTTATGTTAAAAACGTATAACAAACCGCTCAAACATCAGGCAAAAACAAGTTTTTGCCTTGGACTCGCCACTACGTGGCTCGCTGTTTAGCGGGGCGTTAGGCGGCAAGGAGCATCGATGTATCCCAAAGATAAATATGAGTGGAAAGTTTTTCTTGCTGCTCTTGCGTGTATTTTATTTGGCTTTGCCTTGTCATTTATTAAATCAGATTGGCAATGGTTGGAAAGATCAGGCTCTCTCATAGTTATTGTTGCTTTATGCTTTTTCTGGCGCGACAGGGTTGATAGAGATGAAGAGTTCATCCAAAAGATGGCAGATTATGAGAAAAAGTGCAAAGAAACCTTGGAGCCAATAACCTCTGAAACAGATTTCTCAAAAGTAAAGTTAGTACTTTATTACAACGTGGACGAAGAGAAAGCTAAAAAGCGTATACAAGCACAGCGGAAAAGGTATACACATATTGAAGTAGGGCTTGCTGTGATTGGTACGTTCATTTGGGGTTATGGTAACCCTTTAGCAAGTATATTCTACAGCTTTTGCAATGGCGCCTAACAAAGCCATCAATTTGACCGCTTTACGCTGCGCTTCAAGCGGCAAATTATGGCGGCGTTATGCATCGTGAGTAAATCAGACTAATGTTTTTCATCTTCGGCCTAACTCTTCAAGCTATATTCCTAGCGCCTTCATTATTAATATGGTCACTATGTAAGCGTTTTATGCCAACATATTTCAAACGCAGCCCTTACCTAATGACTCTCATTTGCTTTATTTTGTCGTTGGTTACAGTCTTTGCTCTAAAAATAGAATTCGAAGGTGGGTTAATCTCGGGCATCATCATATTCTCAGTGTTATCGTTTATTTACACATTAACCATTGCGCTTGGCTTATTTGTAATTCAGCGTATAAAGGCAACCAACAATGCATAACAAGTTGGTTAAGTTCGTTCCAGCCCTTCGGGCTTCCACGGGACAGCCAAAGCTTCGCTTTGTCTGCCCCTTACCAAGGCGTTATGTGAGTATTAGATTCAGTGCCTAAGAAATGGATGAAAAATAAATTAAGAACAGTGATGGCTGCGACGTTACTTTTGCCTTTTATGGTTTGTAACGCAGAGAGCCCAGATACATTAACTATCGATGTGGCAAAGAGTTTCGCCGCTATCGCAAGTAAAGGCAGTCCCAGAATGGTGGACGAATATACTCGAATGGAGCGAGTGTACTCGGACTCACTTGACATTATCGTCGACTACACAATTCTCGCTGCCATACCTGAGTATAGTGAAGCTGAGCATCGAGGCCGACTGAAAAGCAATTTTACGAGTGTCATGTGTGCTATACCTAAATTTCATGATCAGCTATTGAGCAAAGGTGTAAAGCAAATCTATAGGTATAGGAACCTCTGATTAACCTAAAAATATTTAGATTATTATTTGAGAATACCGTTTATCAATGAATAATCTAATAT
>NZ_BAAGIE010000061.1:0-3294 GCF_054658275.1 Sessilibacter sp. MAH3
TATTAGATTATTCATTGATAAACGGTATTCTCAAATAATAATCTAAATATTTTTAGGTTAATCAGAGGTTCCTATAATTTTTTGCGCAGCTATCCGTACTATCATTGGCTATAGCAATATCAGGTCTGCTGCTTTCTGTTAAGAATACTTACCGACAATTTTTTTAAAATTATAAAAATCACCTAGAAATTTTAAAATCTCTGATTAAGTAGAATAAAATCATCAAATTATTTTTTTCATAAATAAAAAATTAATAAAAATTATTTCCAAGAATCCCGAATTAAAAACGCGAACAAAAAATTCTTGGCACAATCAATAACTCTCATTAATTGTGCTTAACTTCATAACCCGCCTATATTGCAGAAGAATAAATCACCTAAATTGCCATCATTCACCAAAATACACGATACAAAATAAACAAGATGAGTTGCCCGCCAACTTGATAAAAAAATTGTCGAGAAAAACCTTTCAAGATAGCTTTCAGAAAATCACCTGAGATTGATGTGCTATGACGATAAATTCTGGAAAAAATATCGTTAGAAAATCTATTAAATTGTTATATTCACGAGTAGCTTATGGAAATAAAGCATATCGAATAGTTTGAGAAGTTTGTCAATTCAGAAGTGAAATTGGCCGCAAAAGAACTAGAGAGTCTTGAAGAGGGAAGTCGCCCTCACTTGCAAAAGTTAGTTTATACAAATTTGGTTGATAGATTCGACGTAATGATTGATAAGACTATTCTCGACAACTGCTTAGAGCCGCTCCTGTTGGATGAGTCTCTAAGTAAATTGGACTCCCCAGTCACTGAGTCGCAAGTTCTGAAGCTTCTCATGGATGGAGGCAATGTCGAAGATGTTGTTCGTGCCAGAGTTAGAACGGTGTTAAGTAACGGAATTTTAAGGCAACGACACTCGAAAAAGTTATCTAAAGTGTTTGAGCTATTTCGGGTGGAAAAGGTATGGAATGAGCCAAAAGTGAATGATGCAAACGGAAAGATATTGTTAACATTTAAACCTCAGAGAAAGACTGTTCCTGCCTCAGTATGCGGTTATGCGGATTGGCTGTACTCAAGGAGGAACGCTATTGTTCACGGAGGAGGAACTTCTAACATGCTAGATAATGACGTACTACAAATAGAAAAAACATTTAAAATAAAGGTCGTAAAAACCACCAAAATTAAACTTGGTGCAATTAACACAACATCAAATTTCTATTTGGACGTATTGTCGTTGCTTAAGAAAAATATAACAAAGCTGTCATAGGAGTATTAGTTACTCGGAGAACCCATGGAAGTAGAAGTTGATTGGCAATATGTCGTCGATGGCGATGAAGGGCTGGATTTGTGTCAAGTTTTGTATGCTTACACACATCCCGATACAGAAGAAATTCTTTATGTTGGAAAAGCAGATTTTAGTTCTGTATACAAACGCCTAAAAGGTAGGCATAAAGATGAAATATTTAACTATCTTCGTAGTGAATTTCAGATATCAGAGATGGGGCTTTTGGTCGGTCAGCTCATATTAGAAGAAGGGCGAAGATTTAGCTCCACTCTTTTGTCAGATGTGGAGTCATTGTTAATACATGAGTTGAATCCACCCGCAAATATTCAAAGCACAAGCTCAAGAATATCAAGACCCGGATTAATTGTTACGTGTCTTGGTGAATGGCCATTAAAAGACAATCAATTTGAAGATGCTGAGTAAGATGGCTAACAAAGCCAAGCACAATCGCTCAAGCAAAAAGCGCTTGGGCTGGACCTCGCTATCGCTCGGCCTGTGTTGGCTGTGTTAGCTATTGATCAACAAAAAAGGAGGTTGTATGGAAGTTGTTAATTTAAAAGATATTTTTATCGCAATGGACGAGCTGGAACGATATTTTGATGGAATTGTTCCAGTAAACCTTTGGCGCGGCTTGAATGTTAAGCGAAATGTTGGGCTTTTTGATCTAATAGAGGCGCCATTCAAAATGTCGAATGGAAAAGTAAGAAAGCCTGATCTTGTTATCGAGCATGGTTGGGTAAAAGTAAAACACTGGCCGCGAGGAGTCTCTACGTTTGACAAACCCGGAGTCCCCAAAGGGAAAGACTGGGTTCATTACAAAATCCCTTCAGGAACACGTTTGCCAAATGGGCTCGCGATAGTAAAAGACTCATACAACGAGTCATTTTCTGCTACTCATTATACTATAGCTCCCGCTCATGATATGCCTATTGAGAAATTTAGAATGCTATTAAAATTGTTTGCTGCTGAGATCGAGAGGTTAGCAAAATGATTGAAATTTCAAATGCAGCTGCCCCACTGCTAGTTCAAGCTCTGCGTGATGCAGTTCGATACAATGAACAATTATTAATGAGTGAAACATTAAGAGATAGAGCGGACTATGAAGAATATTTACTTGAAGTCAGTCAGTTCTATGCAGAGATAAAATCACAGTATAAGAAACTTGAAAAAGACATAGGTTTACCACTAGAAGATATCGTCTAAAGCTAACAAAGGCCAGTATCCTAACAAACGCATGTTGTTCACCCTAAGGGTCTAGGATGTCTACGCTAACTGCTTCGCCCCCCAAATACCGGTGTTTGCTTGAGAGAAGGAAGGAAATGGATAAAATGACAACACTTGAAATACTTGAGGAATGGAGTAGAGCTGATCTTGATAGACTAATTACTAAACTAAACGAAAATGGTATTGCATCTGACGAGGATGAATTGGGCCTATCTTCCACCATGCTTGAAAACTGGACAGTAAGCTGTGATGCTTTTCTAACCGGAAACGGATATAAAGGAAACTCCTTGAAAACCTCAGGTAAATATATACAAAACCTTGGAGCTGTATACATTTTGTATGACATTGATGTATTCACGTATGAAGAAGCACAAAACTACTTACTAACCTTTGGTGATAGCTAAGTGGTAAAAAAAGCTAACAAATGGGCATGGTTACATCCTTGCGTCGATGGGGCCTCTGCTGCGTTCCGGCCGCTTACCCTGATCGTTTCGCAGCGAAGTTGTAAGATTTACAGTGATTATTAATAGAATTGTTATCATCTATTTATGGAATTAAACGAGAATTGGATCGTGTTTGAAGAGGAAGGTATAGAGCAACAAAAACTTAAAAACTTTAAAAATGACTGTAGGTCATTAACTGAAGATATTGTTGTTCAAAAGTACCTTATCGATGGAGCCAGTTACTTTTTTCAGTTCCATTTTGATGAAACTCTGTAGTGGTCAATTATTTTCATACCACCCTGTAGGAGGTTTTTATCATTTAAATGCTTTCTCAACTTCAGCTGGTG
>NZ_BAAGIE010000062.1:0-2530 GCF_054658275.1 Sessilibacter sp. MAH3
ACGCCCAATTTGCAAAAAGCGCAAATTGGGCTGGACTCGCTCCACGATGTTCCGCTCGCCGGTTGTGTGGGCGTTAGAACTACTCAGTGGTTTTATCGTTGGTAAATATTAGTTGTTACGTAAACTGAAAGTTTTCGTTCTTGGGGCTTTCAAGTAAAGTGCAAAATATTTGCATCTACAAAATCGTGGCAGCCAGTTTTTAGTAAAAGGTAGGTTTAACTTGGACAGTTTTGCTCTTCCTTATTTCAATTAACAAAGTGACTGCGTAAAGTCTGATAGTTTCGTTCTTCGTGGCTAAAATTGGCAAACTTGGTCGCAGAAAGTAAGGTGGCTCAAATGTTTAGTGGTACACCTTTAGCACCGCAAATTAACTATTTTCGCGCTTGTTCTAACAAGTTGCTGTTATTCGTTCCGGCCACAAAAAGCGTGGCCTCCACCGGACGCGCTATCGCGCGCCGCAAAGCAAAGCGTTATACGAAAAGAAGCCTATGAATCCATTAGCGATGCTCGGAAAGCCATTTGAGCAAGTCAAAGATCTCTTTCCTAATTCGGGAATGCTTGAAGTATATGACTTATTAGAAGAGGGTGATGAGCAGGAGTATTACGTTGCGGGGCTGGATCATTCTTGGGAGTTCCTCCTGGATAAATGCAACGTAGTAAAAACAGTATTTCTGTATGTCGCGGCTGGGTACCAGGAATTTGATGGGATTGGTCAACTGACGAGACGAGATGAAATTCTCAAGAAGTACGGAGTGCCTTCTAAATCTGGCGAAGAAAAGGAAGTCTCCATACTAGGGAAAAAGGGCGCGTGGGAGAGATACGACTATTCCGACCATGTCATGCACATAGAGCACTCGGTTGGTATGGATACAGTTCAGAAAATCACTCTTATGCTGCCCAGTGTGGCGCCGTGAACCCGTATAACCAGTCGCTGTTGTCGGACAATTTTTCCACCGCTTCGCGGCTCCAAAATTGCCGCAAAGCTCAGCGTTAGGCATCCATACAGATGAAATTGCGTACCATAATATTTATTACAATTTTTGCTTTTTCGGTCATCGCTTTTGCAGGCCCATCAAAGGACCTAAGAATGGGAACAATAAGCAAAAGTGATTTCTTCTTTTATAGCTGTGTGAGGCAGTACATGCTCGCAAATTCTATAAAGGTTTTTGATGGTAGCGTAAACTTGGGCGTTGAGTACTCTAATTTAAATTATCAAGAGCTCATGGAAATTGGTAATAAATCTAAAGCATACGCAGCTTCAATCAGGGCTCCAGATTACTCTGATAGTGAGCATGGTTTACCCGCTGTACTAATTCTGTGCCAAGAAGAAGGTGAGAAAATATACGGTGCTGAGTAAAATGCCTAACAAGGCCATCAAAAGTCGCTCCACTACGTTCCGCTGGACCTCCTTACGCTGCGCTCCAGTCGGCCCTTTATGGCAGCGTTATATGTACTAAGGAATATTATGCCCTTTACACAAGTGCTAAAAGAAAATGGTTGGTCTGAAGTAGAAGGTAAATTTACATACCTTAAAGGCTCTTGGCATTTGGTATTTGATAGTAGTTCATGGATGGAGGTTGGTACAAAACATACACTCCGTATTTTTGATGTGCCCGTGCCAAAAGAAGGTCTAGAACAATGGACACTTAATTTAATAGAGCATTTATGTAAAACAGATGACCTACTATCATCAAATGCTACTAAATAAATGAAGTTTAATTTAGGCACATATAACAAGTTGCTCAAGTTTACTCCAGCCACAAAAAGCGTGGCTTTCGTGGGACGCACTACGCGCTGCTCCGTGCGCCCCTTAGCAAGGCGTTATAAGGCTTGAGTATGTGGAAGCATGTAGTTGCATCTAGTATTCAATCAGCTTTTTTAGGGGCTTTGCTTCTAATAATCGTTTGCTTTCCTTCGTATGGCGGGGCAGCGACGATTTTTGGTCTCATTGCTTTCTCTGTAGCTTTTGTTATTTGCGTACTTTTGGCGTATCCGTTAATTCGCTTATGGCAAATTTACTCATGGTCAAATTGGGTAAGCTTAGTCGTCTATATTCTGGCTGGCTTTATTTTGGGTTTTTTTACTCCAGTAGTTTTGTTTGGTATATCGGGTACAGATTTTAGTTTTCAGTCTATTACGTTTCTTGGCATTTATGGTGGGTTAGGTCTCGTTTGTTCCGTTTCAGCGTGGAGCTACGTGCGTAAAAATGTCGCCTTATAACAAGTTGCTCAAGTACACTCCGGCCGCAAAAAGCGCGGCCTCCGCGGGACAGCCTACACTGCGTTTCGGCTGCCCCTTAGCAAAGCGTTAGAACTACTCAGTGGTTTTATCAGTGGTAAATTTTAGGTGTTGCGTAAACTGAAAGTTCTTATTCTTGGTGCTTTCAAATGAAGTGCTAAATGTTAGCAGCTCCAAAATCGTGGCAGCCAATTTGTGGTAAAAATGCAGATTTGTGTTGGGCAGTTTTGCTCTTCGTGGTTTCAATTAGCAAAGTGGTTGCGTAAAGTCGGGTGATTTCGTTCTTCGTGGC
>NZ_BAAGIE010000063.1:0-1083 GCF_054658275.1 Sessilibacter sp. MAH3
CGCGGTTTCAAGTAATAACTGCAATTTCATAACGCAGCGAGTAAATCAACTCGCTGTCCCATAAATAATTCATTAGGTGAGCGACTACCTCTTGTCTTTCGCGGGCGATTGTTGAGTCGCTCCATAACAAGTCTTACCTGTTCATCGCTGACTCGATTAAAGTCAGTTCCTTTTGGGAAATATTGTCGTATAAGCCCATTAGTATTCTCGTTGATACCTCTTTCCCACGACGCATAAGGGTGAGCGAAGTAAATATCCGCTTTCAGTCCCGCAGCAATTCGTTCATGCTCAGCAAACTCAAGGCCGTTATCAAAGGTAATAGTTTTTACTTTGTCGCTAAGGCTTTTCATGTTTGCTACGGCTGCTTCTGCCAGTAAATCTGCTCGCTTGCCTGTTAACCGAACAATCACGGTATACAGTGTTTTTCGTTCAACCAAGGTCAGCAACGCACTTTTTCTCCCTTTGCCCATAATGGTATCGCCTTCCCAGTCACCGATTCGATTACGCCGATCTACAACTGCCGGTCGATCATCAATATCTATGCGGTTCTTAATTTTTCCTCGACGCTCATAACTTCCGTAACGTTTACGATACGGCTTGGACGCAATCCTCAAGTGTTGATAAAGATTCCCACCATTATTCTTGTTGCTATAAATTAATTGGTAAATTGTTTCATGGTGCAAGGACAATTTTTTATGCCTCAATAGGTAATCCACAACCTGTTGAGGGCTTAGCTCTTGGCGTATTAGATCTGTAATCCAGGTTTTCACTTCCTCTGTTAATTTAATCGCTTTATAAGCCTTAATTCTTCGACTAGAACTGAGTCGTTGCGCCTGAGCTGGCCGATAACCTCTCAGGCCACTATTACGTTTCAGTTCTCGACTAATCGTTGAAGGGCTGCGTTCTAATTGATCAGCAATTTCTTTTTGTGAAAGCCCTGCTTTAATAAATGCATCAATCTGATATCGTTCGTTTTCGGTCAGCTGGTTGTAGCGCATTAGTGCTTTTCTCTTGGTCGGGAGAGGTGCTGACTCTACCAGCTGGCCTCTCAACTACCAATTGCACTTATTATCTGAAACCGCG
>NZ_BAAGIE010000064.1:0-1083 GCF_054658275.1 Sessilibacter sp. MAH3
CTTGGTTTCGGATAATAAGTGCAATTTTCTTGAAAAGAGGCCAGCTGGTATAGTCGGCCATTTTTCTCGCCAAAGGAAAATGCACAATGAGCTATACCCAGCTGACCGATTACGAACGATATCAGATTTACAGTTTAAAGAAAGCAGGACATAACCAAAAAGAAATATCGCATTTGTTGAGTAGAAGCCCATCTACGATTAGCCGAGAGTTAAAGCGTAATACAGGCTTGCGAGGTTATCGCCCCGCTCAAGCACAGAAATTAAGTGACAATCGCCGATCAGAGGCCAGAAAATACAGAAAAGTTACACCTAAAGTCTATGCTCAAATAGAGTGTTTACTGCGTCAACAATTAAGCCCTCAGCAAGTTGTTGACTATTTAATGCAATGGCAAAAGATACAACTGCATCATGAAACCATTTATCAACTGGTGTATACGGATAAAGCGCAAGGCGGTGATTTATACACGCACTTAAGGATTGCAGCTAAGCCCTATCGTAAACGTTACGGACACAATGATCGACGAGGTAAGCTGAAAAACCGTGTCAGTATAGAAGAGCGTCCAGCCATTGTTGATTTACGTCGACGAGTGGGTGATTGGGAAGGAGATACGATCATAGGCAAAAATCGCCATAGTGCCTTATTGACAATGGTAGAAAGGAAAACCTTGTATACGATTATTATTCGTCTCAACGGCAAACATGCAAATAAGTTAGCTGATGAAGCGATTAAATACTTGAAACCGATTGCTGATCGGTTGAAGACACTAACGTTAGATAATGGATTGGAGTTTGCAGAGCATCAGCGTATTGCTCAAGAATTGGGTGTCAGTATTTATTTTGCCCATCCTTATGCTTCTTGGGAGCGTGGAATTAATGAGAACACCAATGGTTTGATTAGGCAGTATTTTCCAAAGCGAACGGACTTTAATAAGGTGACGGATGAAGAGATTCAATTTGTAATGAACCGATTGAATAGTCGCCCCCGAGCAACACGTGGTGGTAAATCACCGAATGAATTATTTTTAGGGCAGCGAGTAGATTTACTTGCTGCATAATTGATTGCAGTTATTACTTGAAACCAAG
>NZ_BAAGIE010000065.1:0-1063 GCF_054658275.1 Sessilibacter sp. MAH3
ACAACCGATTCTGGCGTTCTTGTTACCAACGCAGAAACCATCAACAACACCGGCACATTAACGGGCAGCAGTGGGCTCGATGAAGCCTTTGCATTAACCGCTGATCAGCAGGTTGCAGTCTCTGATCAAACCTTTAACGCGGTTGGCAGTGTGCAAGGCAACGGTGGCGATGCAGACAGCATCGCGCTTTCAAATCTCGGTGTGAATCTTTCTGGCGGTGTTATTACTTCTGGCACAACCAGCATCAGCACTATCTCAACGGTTACTGGCGTTGATACCCTTGTCAGTGACAGCGGGGTGACTGAATCTTTTGACTTAAATGGCACCACCTTAGCCGTCAACACCCAAGCCGGTGTGAGCTTTGAAGATGTGAATACCATTAATGGTGATGTGAGCGATAGCATTGCCTTAAATAACAACAATGCAACCTTAACCTCGGCAACAGCTTTCGATACCGACTCCGGTGTTCGTGTTAATACTATTGGTAATGTTTCAGGAACAGGGCAGTTAACGGGTAACGCTTCGGTCACCGGCGGCAACAGCTTTACCGAAACCGGCTCAAACCAAGTGTCATTATTAGGTTTTGCTTTCAGTGGTGTGAACACGGTTGATGGCGATACGGCCGGTATGGTTAATGTCAACAATTCTGGTGTCGCCCTTGGTGCAAGCGACTTCACCAGTGGTAACAGTATCACCTACACAAACGTAACAACCGCAACCCAGGTTGGTACCTTAACCGGTACCACTGGAGACGATAGCTTTGATGAAATTGCGGATAACCAAATTGATACGAATGGTTTCGCTTTCCAAGGTGTGTCTACAGTTAATGGTAATGGTGGAACCGATAGTTTAGCGGTACGCGCAGGTTCATCGGCTAGTCTCAATGCTGCCGACTTTACCGTATCGGGTATTACCTACACCAACATCGATGCAGTTGATGGCGTAATCTCTGTCTCTGATAGCGTGAATGGCAACCGCTCTTATACACTCACCAATAATGATCTGGATATTCTCGGATCTACCTTTAATAACATCACCACCTTAACGGCCGGTACTGGTACAG
>NZ_BAAGIE010000066.1:0-916 GCF_054658275.1 Sessilibacter sp. MAH3
CAAATTACTCGATAATTTTAGCAACAACACCGGCACCAACGGTACGGCCACCTTCGCGGATTGCGAAGCGTAGACCTTCGTCCATCGCGATTGGGCAGATTAGGGTAACGGTCATTTGAATGTTGTCACCTGGCATTACCATTTCTACGCCTTCTGGAAGCTCGCAAGCGCCCGTTACGTCGGTAGTACGGAAGTAGAATTGTGGACGGTAGCCTTTGAAGAATGGCGTGTGACGACCACCTTCATCTTTTGACAATACGTACACTTCGCCTTCGAACTTGGTGTGCGGAGTGATTGAACCTGGTTTCGCCAATACTTGGCCACGCTCAACTTCTTCACGCTTGGTACCACGTAGAAGAACACCAACGTTCTCGCCAGCACGACCTTCGTCTAGCAGCTTGCGGAACATCTCTACACCGGTACAGGTGGTTTTGATGGTGTCTTTGATACCAATAATGGCAACTTCTTCACCCACTTTCACGATGCCGCGCTCAACACGACCGGTAACAACGGTACCACGGCCTTGGATTGAGAATACGTCTTCGATTGGCATAATGAATGCGCCGTCGATCGCACGCTCTGGCTCAGGAATGTATGAGTCTAGAGTTTCAACCAGTTTCTTAACGGCTGAGGTACCAAGGCTGTCGGTGTCTTCGCCATTAAGAGCCATCAATGCAGAACCGGCAATGATTGGGGTGTCGTCGCCTGGGAATTCGTAAGTGTCTAGAAGCTCACGCAATTCCATTTCAACCAATTCCAACATTTCGTTGTATTCTTCGGTACCGAAGCCGCCACAGTCTTCTGCAAGAAGGTCTGCTTTGTTTAGGAATACCACGATGTAAGGTACACCTACTTGGCGAGACAACAAGATGTGCTCACGAGTTTGTGGCATTGGACCGTCGGTTGCGCCACACAC
>NZ_BAAGIE010000067.1:0-535 GCF_054658275.1 Sessilibacter sp. MAH3
CGTTATGCATAAAAGGATAGATCGTGGAATTAGCCTGTTTTGAAAAAGATTATTGGCAATTACGGGATGGGGAGGAATCTCATAAGGCAAATCCCGAAACATTTTGGATTCCACCACTCGAGAAAAGGAAATCTTTAAAGGTCGGCGACGCTGCCAAGTTAATTCTCGAAATAGAAAATGAAGATGAAAACGGAAAAATAATTGTGGAAGGTGAGCGTGGCTATGTAATTGTGTCAGAAATCATTGGCGACAAATACATAGGTATTCTCGACTTTCAGCCTGCTTGCATAGAAAAAGGCCAAGATGATGTCTATCTCTGCTTTGGAGCTGAAATTCCATTTTCGCATGAACACGTCATTGATATTGATCGCCCACCGGATGATTATATTGAATGGCAATTAAGTCAAAAACCCGAACGAATTTGGCATCGAAAATAATGCATAACAAACACACCAACCACGCCCAATTTGCAAAAAGCGCAAATTGGGCTGGACTCGCTCCACGATGTTCCGCTCGCCGGTTGTGTGGGCGTTAG